>NZ_JBFOCU010000025.1:0-18465 GCF_040907945.1 Aeromonas sp. s11
TAAATAGCTGTTCCGAATAGTAGATCACCGGAGGAAGGGAACTCAGTCCAGTTTGTGCGATCTGATTAGTCGCTAAACAAAACAAGCCACACCCAAAGGACTGAGTTGATGCCTATCCTACCACCTCTGCCACGACCACAACGGCGCCGCATTCACAAAATCATCCATGCCACCCGTGATAAAGGACATGCTCGTCGCTTGATGGCCATCTTGCTGTTACATGAAGGACGCACGATCACCGATGTTCATCACCTTACCGGCGCTGCGCGCTCGACCATCGGTCGTTGGCTTCGGTGGTATCGAGATGAAGGCATAGATGCGCTAGAAGCCTTACCGGCTGGCCGTGCCCCAGTCTTACCTATCGCCAAGATTGTCACCTTACTGGTGCTGCTCATGCAGTTTTCTCCGCAAGATTTTGGTTATCAGCGCAGCCGTTGGTGTACTGAACTATTGGCTATAAAAATCAATCGGTTAACAGGGCTCAATGTGGCAGCCTCCACGCTCCGCCGATGGTTACCTCGTATGGGCATTGTCTGGCGCAGGCCCGTGCCGACCTTGCGGATAAAAGACCCAGCCTATCAGGAAAAAATGGCGAATATCGACGCCGCGCTGGCCCGCTGTGATGCCGATAATCCGGTGTTTTATGAGGATGAAGTCGATATAGACCTCAATCCCAAATTAGGAGCCGACTGGATGTTCAGAGCGCAGCAAAAGCGGGTTGTCACACCGGGGCAGAATGCCAAGCATTATCTGGCAGGCGTTCTCCACGCAGGCAACGGAAGGGTACTTTACGTCAGCGGGATCAAGAAAAACTCATCGCTGTTTATTGCCATGCTGGAAAAGCTGCGCCACCACTACCGACGAGCCAAAACCATCACGTTGATCCTCGATAACTACATCATTCACAAAAGCAAACAGACCGAGCGATGGTTGAAGAAGAATCCCAAGTTCTGCCTGGTGTTCCAGCCAGTTTACAGCCCTTGGGTTAATCACATAGAACGGCTATGGCACAAGTTACATGAAACCATCACGCGCAATCATCAATGCAGAGGGATGGCAAACCTGCTGGCCCGAGTGAAACACTTCATGGATACCGTGTCTCCTTTCCCGGGGAATGGCTATGGCACAGCGAAGGTGTAGCACTATTGGGATCAGTTATTTAGCTTGTACACTGTGCATCCTAATCTTACATTTTCCTCATACATAAAGTTATAGTGCTGAAAATCGCGATGGCAAGTGAAATGCAAAAATAAAAAAACCCAGCATTTCTGCTGGGTTGCTTTGCACTCAAGATGGTGAAAGTGATTTATTCTTACACTTTCATCTTTTACAAGATCTAGAACGGGATATCGTCGTCGAAATCCATCGGCGGCTCGTTATATACCGGCGGCGCAGATTGCGGCTGCTGGGCAGGACGGCCATAACCGCCTTGCGGCTGCATGTTCTGCTGCGGAGCTGGCGCCGGGCGCTGCTGATTCATCGGCTGCTGGGCAGGCATGCTCTGCTGCGGCTGACCCCAGTTACCCTGGGATTGGCCACCCATGTTTTGGCCCATACCCTGACCGCCTTGCGGACGACCACCCAGCATCTGCATCACGCCAGTGAAGCTGTCGACCAGCACTTCAGTGGTGTAGCGCTCCTGGCCGCTCTGATCTTGCCATTTGCGGGTTTGCAGTTTGCCTTCCACATAGACCTGGGAGCCCTTCTTCAGGTACTCGCCAGCCACTTCGGCCAGCTTGCCCATGAAGACAACTCGGTGCCATTCGGTACGCTCTTTCTGCTCACCGGTCTGCTTGTCGCGCCAGGTTTCAGAGGTAGCCAGAGTAATGTTGGTCACAGCACCGCCACTCGGCATGTAGCGTACTTCCGGGTCTTGCCCGAGGTTACCGATCAGAATGACTTTATTGATGCCTCGACTGGCCATAATCTCTCTTCCACCTTTATATTCCGGCCAGGCAAAGCCTGGGCCCACTAAATTCGTTACCGCGCTTTTTGCATGACCATGTCGTTATCATATTGAACAGCATGGTTTTTCTATAACTGTTACAGCAATCAGAGTGTTATCTGATCCAAGTTTAGCTGCCAATAGTAACAGCTGATCACTCTGCGGGCGAGCGCTTGCTGGTGTGGAGTGGGGGCAAACGCGTCGTCTTGGTCAGGGTGTGGCGAAGGGGCTATCCATCGTAAAAAAGGATAACTGCGATAGATAATGCCTGTCTATTCATCCAGTAGTCTCTATGCCATACTGACTCGCTCAGGTTTCTGTATCGAGCGTGCAACAAGATGGAAAAGATCGTGGTCCGGGGTGCTCGCACCCACAACCTCAAGAACATCAATCTGACCCTGCCCCGCGACAAGCTGATCGTGGTGACCGGCCTCTCCGGTTCGGGCAAATCATCTCTGGCGTTCGATACCCTCTATGCCGAGGGGCAGCGCCGCTATGTGGAGTCACTCTCCGCCTATGCCCGCCAGTTCCTCTCCTTGATGGAGAAGCCGGACGTCGACCATATCGAGGGGCTTTCGCCCGCCATCTCCATCGAGCAGAAGTCCACCTCCCACAACCCGCGCTCGACCGTCGGCACCATCACCGAGATCTACGACTACCTGCGTCTGCTGTTTGCCCGAGTCGGTGAGCCCCGCTGTCCGACCCACGCCATTCCGCTCGCCGCCCAGACCATCAGCCAGATGGTGGATCAGGTGCTGGCTCAACCGGAGGGGAGCAAGCTGATGCTGCTGGCCCCGGTGGTACGCGATCGCAAGGGGGAGCACACCAAGCTGCTGGAGAATCTGGCGGCCCAGGGCTACATCCGTGCCCGTATCGACGGCGAGGTGTGCGATCTCTCAGATCCTCCGACTCTGGAGCTGCACAAGAAGCACACCATCGAGGTGGTGGTGGATCGCTTCAAGGTGCGCGAGGATCTGGCGCTGCGTTTGGCCGAGTCGTTCGAGACGGCGCTGACCCTCTCTGGCGGCATCGTACTGGTGGTACCGATGGACGGTGAAGAGGGGGTTGCCCCCATGACCTTCTCCGCCAACTTCGCCTGCCCGGAGTGCGGCTACTCCATGTCGGAGCTGGAGCCGCGCATCTTCTCCTTCAACAACCCGGCCGGAGCCTGCCCGACCTGCGATGGCCTCGGGGTGCAGCAATATTTCGATCCGGCCAAGGTGATCGGCGATCCGGCCATCAGTCTGGCCAACGGCGCTATCCGTGGTTGGGACAAGCGCAGCTTCTACTACTTCCAGATGCTCAAATCCCTCTCCGAGCACTACAAGTTCGATCTGGAGACGCCGTGGGAAGATCTGCCGGTCAAGACCCAGGAGGTGATCCTGCGCGGCTCAGGTCGTACCGAGATCGAGTTCCGCTACATGAACGACCGCGGCGATGTGGTGGTGCGCAAGCACCCGTTCGAGGGGATCCTGCACAACATGGAGCGGCGCTACCGAGAAACCGAGTCCAACTCGGTGCGTGAAGAGCTCTCCAAGTACATCGCCAACAAATCCTGTACCAGCTGCGGTGGCAGCCGACTGCGGGAAGAGGCGCGTCACGTCTTCGTCGACAACCGCAACCTGCCGGCCATTGCCGAGCAGTCCATCGGCGATGCGCTCGCCTTCTTCGAGGGGCTTAACCTCACCGGCCAGCGCGCCCAGATTGCCGAGAAGATATTGAAAGAGATCGTCGAGCGGCTCGGCTTCCTGGTGAACGTCGGTCTCAACTATCTGAGCCTGTCCCGCAGTGCCGAGACCCTCTCAGGCGGCGAAGCGCAGCGCATCCGACTGGCCAGCCAGATCGGGGCCGGGCTGGTGGGCGTCATGTACGTACTGGACGAGCCCTCCATCGGTCTGCATCAGCGCGACAACGAGCGGTTGCTCAAGACCCTCACCCATCTGCGCGATCTCGGCAACACGGTGATCGTGGTGGAGCACGACGAGGATGCCATTCGCCTCGCCGACCATGTGCTGGATATCGGCCCGGGGGCGGGTGTACACGGTGGCGAGATTGTTGCGCAGGGCACCCCCCAGCAGATTATCGACAATCCGGAATCGCTGACCGGTGACTACCTCTCCGGTCGCAAGCAGATCGCCATTCCGGCCGAGCGCACGCCGCTCACCGGCAAGTGGTTGAAACTCAAGGGGGCAAGCGGCAACAACTTGCGCAACGTCAATCTTGATCTGCCCATCGGGGTGATGACCTGCGTCACTGGCGTCTCCGGCTCCGGCAAGTCGACCCTGATCAACGACACCCTGTTCCGCATCGCTCATCGCGAGCTCAACAAGGCCACCGAGTCCACCCCGGCACCCTATCGCAGCGTCGAGGGGCTGGAGCATCTGGACAAGGTGGTGGATATCGACCAGAGTCCCATCGGTCGTACCCCGCGCTCCAACCCGGCCACCTATACCGGTTTGTTCACTCCGATCCGCGAGTTGCTCTCCGGCACCCAGGAGGCGCGTTCGCGCGGCTACCAGCCGGGCCGCTTCTCCTTCAACGTGAAGGGGGGCCGCTGCGAGGCGTGCCAGGGGGATGGCGTCATCAAGGTGGAGATGCACTTCCTGCCGGATGTCTACGTGCCGTGCGACGTCTGCAAGGGCAAGCGCTACAACCGCGAGACCCTGGAGGTGAAGTACAAGGGCAAGAACATCCACGAAATCCTCGAGATGACGGTGGAAGATGCTCGCGAGTTCTTCGATCCGGTGCCGGCAGTGGCGCGCAAGCTGCAGACCCTGATGGACGTGGGCCTCTCCTATATCCGTCTCGGCCAGTCTGCTACTACCTTGTCGGGCGGCGAGGCGCAGCGGGTCAAGCTGGCGCGCGAGCTCTCCAAGCGGGATACCGGTCAGACTCTATACATTCTGGATGAGCCGACCACCGGGCTGCATTTTCACGATATCCAGCAACTGCTCAAGGTGCTGCACCAGCTGCGGGATCGCGGTAACACCATCGTCATCATCGAGCACAATCTGGATGTGGTAAAAACTGCCGACTGGATCGTCGATTTGGGACCGGAGGGCGGCGCCGGTGGTGGCCGCATTCTGGTGACGGGGACGCCGGAAGAGATTTGCACCAATAAAGAGTCTCATACAGCTCGTTTTTTACGACCGCTATTGGCGCGATAAGCCGTTATAATCGAGGGGCCTTTGGCCCCTTTTTGTTATAAAAATCGGGAGCATAGGGGGAAGCTCGTCAAGTGTGGGCAGGCTTGGCATCTCAGCATCATGGTAATGGATATATCGGGTTATGGCTCAGGCTCCGCGCACGATTGATCATCAGTTAGCTTACTCCATGTTCCCCATCTGGCTGGGGGCGATCCTGCTATTGCTGGTTCTGTTGGCATGGGCCCAGATCCCGGCCGCCAGCCGGATTGAGGAGCAACGAATGAAGGAGCATCTGCTGCGCGTGACCAAGGCGGTGCAGGCGGATGTGGCAGCCCTGGATGCATTCAGTCGGGATTGGGGCATCTGGGATGACAGTCACCGTTTTATGGACAACAAAAGCAGGGGGTACATCGAATCCAACCTGTTCAGTGATATGCCGATGCGGGATTTTAGTCTCAACCTGATGAGCTTCATGGATCTCACCGGCTACGAAATCTGGACGCGCACCCTGCTACCCGATGCGCCGGGGATCAATCCGGACCAGTTTCCCTACTTCCTTGATGAACTGAAAAAGCAGTTAAGGGCACGCTCGGTGGCGCACGGGGGCATCAATCTGCACGGGATCCGTGCTTCCCAGTGGGGGCCGCTGATGTACTCGTGGCAGCCGATCAGAAACAGTGACGAGTCGGCACCGTTCAACGGTTTCTTGCTGGTTGTACGTTGGCTCGACAAGGCCTATCTCGAGCAGGTATCGGAGCGTACCGCACTGCCTCTGGCGATTTCCCACGCCAATCTGGATGTCACCGCTACCTTCAAACCACTGAAACCGCAAATAACGTATCGCCTGATCGACCTTGGGCTCACCCGGCTCAGGGGAGAGGTGCGACTGCTCAACAGCGATAACCAGCCGGTGCTGACTCTGGTGATTGAGGAGGAGAGAAAGATCTTGAGTGGCGTCATGGAGGGGGCGCTCTGGACCTTTATCGGCATGCTGTTTATCAGTTTTATCTGCGTCATGATCGCCATGTATCGGCTCAATAGCATTGTGCTTACTCCGTTGCAGCAGCTGGTGTCGGCGCTGCAACGCTTTGGCGATCGGCCAGATGCCACCTTGATCCCCTATATCGACAGCAGCGCCGAGATGGCGACCCTGAGCGGCAAGTTCAAGGAGATGGCCAGCAAGGTCAGTCAGCAACACGATGATTTGTTGGAAAAATCTAGCCAGATGGAGATGGCTGCATTCACCGACCCCTTGACCCGTTGTTTCAATCGTCGCTATCTCGATGGTTGGTTGCAGGCCAACCGGGCCAAACCTTGTCTGTTATTGCTGCTGGATCTGGATCATTTCAAGCGGATCAATGACCGCCTTGGCCATGACATCGGGGATCTGGTGCTGAAACAGCTGGCGGATCTGCTGCGCAAGGTGGTGATAGGAGAGCGCGAGCCGATCATCCGGTTGGGCGGGGAGGAGTTCTTGTTGCTGTTGCAGGTGGATGACGAGCAAGAGTTGGCGCTGCGGGTCGAATATCTGCGACAGCGTGTCGCTCAGCATCGCTTTGGCAGAGAGGATGCGCCACTCTGGTTGACGGTGTCGCTGGGATTTTGCCGCTATCCGTTGCACCCGGAGTGTCCGGATTCATTCTGGAGTCACAGCTTCAAACTGGCGGACATGGCGCTGTACCAGGCCAAAGTCGGCGGGCGAAATCGGTGGTTTGGCTATGCTGGTACCCTCTCTGCGGAGGGCATGGGCCAGACTCCGGAACAGCTTGCCGAAGGGGGAGATATCACCCTGCTGCACTCTGTCAATCCGGATTAACCCTGCCGTACCAATACCAGATAGGCCAGGGCGACAATAAAACCAAGCAGGATAAAGAGAAAGGATCCGATTCCCCACACGGCCGCGAGAAAGGCCCCCACCTTTTGCCATTTCGACTCATTTTTCATAAATAAACCATTACTTCCCAGTAACTTTCATGGCGCAAAAAATACGCTGATTTGCCCATGTTAACAACAATTAATAGCCGCTCTGCCGCGCAATAAGGTGTGGTTTGTTTGCTCCTTTTGGCGCTGGGTGCGGGTAGTTGCAACCTGTCGAAACAGGTATTTCGGCTTGTTGTCTGGGGACTCAACGAGATTGGGATGGCGCGCAAAGATGTCACACCAATCGATTTATTTCTGTGCAACCTTTGCTCCAAGTCAATAACTTTGCATTTACAAGGGCATATAGTCAGCGGGCTTACAGCATCAAATGAAAACAAAAAAAGGGATTACGTGATGAAAAAATTACTTCCTCTGATGATTGCCGCTGCAGTGACCTCTCCTTTCGCCATGGCCCATCAGGCTGGTGATATTCTGGTTCGTGGTGGATTGGCTATCGTTTCTCCTCAGGAGAGCAGTGATGATGTGCTTAACACTGGTGAGTTTCAGATTGATAGCAATCAACAGCTTGGCCTGACCCTCGGTTATATGATCACCGACAACTGGGGGGTTGAGTTGCTGGCTGCAACCCCGTTCTCCCATCGTGTGAGCACTGCTGGATTGGGAGAAATTGCCAAAGTTAAGCACCTGCCGCCTACCCTGATGGGTCAATACTACTTCGGTGATGCCAAGAGCAAGGTTCGTCCTTATGTTGGTGTCGGTATCAACTACACCACCTTCTTTGACGAGAAGGGTGTTGGCAAACTGGATGGCGCCAATATCAGTCTTGATGACTCATGGGGATTGGCGGGCCAGGTTGGTATCGATATGGCTGTGACCGACCGCTGGTTTGTGAACGGTTCTGCCTGGATTATGGACATTGACACTGATGTCAAAGTCGATGGCGTTGGCACTTTTAAAACACATATCGACCCGATGGCCTTTATGGTGGGTGTTGGCTACCGCTTCTAATGATTCTGACTGCGGTTCTGAACGGACCGCGGAAGATAGCAAAGTACGTCTCTTTCAGCCCGGCTTGTGCCGGGCTTTTTTCGTATGGCTGATTTTGTCTGTACTGTGATCCAACCCGATACAAATCAATTAAATACCTGCCGCTTTATTTCAGTTATTCGCCACCCCTGCCGATAGTGACTATGTTCACTTTACCTTCCCCCAATGAGTGAGGATGTCTCCATGGGCTTATCTATCGTGCAGCGGATCATCGCCGGATTCGTGTTGATGCTGCTGTTGCTGATCCTGCTTGGTGTGATCAGTACCTTTAAAATCAAGGGTATAAATGACGGCCTCTCTGCCGTATCTGACCGGGCAACCCCGCTGGTAGTGGCTGTCGCAGGTCTCAAGGGGGCACTGCAGGATAGTAACCGCTGGGTGCTGGTCTACCGCACCAGTGAAGATGCTGCCCAGTTGCCGCAGCTGGCCAATCAGTTCAAGGCGCAGCAGAACCGCTTCGCCCAGCTGAGTCAGGAGATGGGTAAATTTACCGACGTAGCGGATGCTCGTGCCCGCTTCCAGCAGGTCGAGAGTGCTACCACCCAATTTTATGGCTTGGCGGATCAGGTGTTGGCCCAGCATCGGCAGTGGGTCAGTGCACTGGAGCAGCGCCACAAGTTGGAGATGGAATTTATCCGCCTTGAGGATACCTACCAGTGGGCGGCGGATTTGCTGCTGCAACAGACCGCCAGCAAGCGCTCCATGCGCAACAAGGCGGAGCTTATTACCTCGGGTATCGCCCGCGACCTGAAGAATATCCGCCGTGCCGATGCCAAAACCGACCTGAACGAGCTGGAAAAGGTGTTGAGCAAGGACATCGAGATGGCCCGCAAGCGGTTGGTGCGGGTGCTGGTGCCCGATGATGTGAAAGCGCGGTTTGTCTCCAATCTGGATCGGATGCAGGAGCTGGCACTTGGCGCTCAGGGCTTGCTGGCAACCATGCGTCAGGCTCAGCAACTGGCGCTGTCGCTGGCCACGCAAAATCAGCAGCTGGATGCCAGTCTGGTCAACAGCCTCAATTTGCTCGATGAGATGGGCAAGTCCGCCGGGGCCATTGCCAGCGACAGCCGGATCAATGCCGATGCAGCGGTCAGTAGCGCCAGCTTCTGGATCCTGGTGGTTGCCGCGATGTCGGCCGCTGCGGCGCTGGTGATCGGTTATACCACGGCGCGCAGCATTCAGCGCCCGTTGCAGATGATCAACAAGGAGCTCGATTACATGGCGGCCGGCGACATGACCCGCCGCATCAACTACCGCAGCAGTTGCGAATTTGGCAGCCTTTCCCGCTCTATCGATACGCTGGCGGGCAAGACCGGCGAGCTGCTCTCTCAAATCAATGCAGGCTCCCGCCATCTGGTGGATGAAGCGAGCCGCGCCGCCGAGATCAGCGAACGGGCCATGTCCCGGGTACAGGAGCAGAAGAGCCAGACCGATCAGGTGGCCGCCGCCATTACCGAGCTGGAAGTGAGCGCCACCGAGGTGGCCCGCTCTACCGATGACACCAAGCGCGAAGTGGATCTGGCCGATGACGAGGCACGCAGTGGCCGCCAGAAAGTGGCCACCACTCGCCGGATCACCGAGCAGCTGGCTGGCGCCATGGAAGAGGCGGTCGGGATCACCTACAAACTTGGGGAATTCAGTAACAACATCGGCAGCATTCTCGATGTGATCCGCAGCATTGCCGAGCAGACCAACCTGCTGGCGTTGAACGCCGCCATCGAAGCGGCCCGTGCTGGCGATGCAGGTCGCGGTTTTGCGGTGGTGGCCGATGAGGTACGGGCGCTGGCCAATCGCACCCAGACTTCGACCGAAGAGATCCAGGGGATGATTGAGAACCTGCAAAGCTCCAGCAAGCATGTGGTTGAAGTGATGGGGCGTAGCCAGGAGCAGACCCAGAGCTGTGTCGAGCAGACTCGCGAGATGGATGTGGCGCTGCAATCCATTGCCGATCGGATGGGGGCCATCAAATCGATGGCTGATCAGGTGGCCCATGCCGCTCAGGAGCAGATCTCCGTCAGTCAGGGGGTCGCTCGTCATATCGCCGGTATTGCCGATGTGGCATACGAGACCGAGCGGGAGGCGCGCGAATCCGCCAGCAGTAGCGAAGTGCTGGCCGACCTGGTCGCCAAACAGCAGCAATTGATCGCACATTTCAAGGTCTAGGAGGGCTTATGTCTAAAAAGTGGATTGGAGCCCTGAGTCTCCTGTTGTGTGGCCAGCTGATGGCCAGCGAGCTGGTGATTGAAAGCTGGCGAACCGATGACAAGGCGTTGTGGGAGCAGAAGATTATCCCGGCGTTTGAAGCGGCGCATCCCGGCATCAAGGTGAGTTTTCATCCGGTGCAAAACGTCAACTACATGCCCACCCTGTGGGAGAGCCTGAAAGGGGGCAAGGCGGGGGATCTCATTACCTGTCGTCCGTTTGATGACTCGCTCGCCCTGTTCAAGGCGGGCCATCTGGCCGAGCTGACAGAAATGGCAGGGATGGAGAACTTCCCGAGTTTTGCCCAGTCACCCTGGCAGACTGACTCCGGAGCCCAGACCTTCTGCGTCCCCATGGCCTCGGTGATCCATGGCTTCTTCTATAACAAGAAGATCTTCAGTGAGTTGGGACTCACCTTGCCGCAAACCCGCGATCAGTTCTTCGCCGTGCTGGACAAGATCAAGGCCGACGGGCGCTATGTGCCGCTGGCCATGAGTGGTTCCGAGAGCTGGGTTGCCTCCGAGCTGGGGTTCCAGAACATTGGCCCCAACTACTGGAAGGGGGAGGACGGCCGTCTTGCACTGATCGGCGGGCAGGAGCGGCTGGACAACCCGCAATATGTGAAGGTGTTCGACGAGCTGGCCCGCTGGCGTTCCTACCTCGGTGAAGGTGGCGAGAGCCGCGATTATGCGACCAGTAACGAGCTGTTCACTTCGGGCAAGGCCGCCTTCTACGTGGCGGGCTCCTGGGAGATTGCCCCCTTCACCGGCAAGGTCGATTTTGGCGTCATGCGTCCGCCGGTGGCCAAACAGGGTGATGGCTGTTTCTTTACCGACCACACCGATATCGGTATGGGGATGAATCCGGCCAGCAAGAACAAAGAGGGGGCAATGGCCTTCCTGCAATGGCTGACGACGCCGCAATTTGCCGAGCTCTATACCAACTCGCTGCCGGGATTCTTCTCCCTCTCCAACCACTTTTTCGATGTCACCAATCCGGCGGCCAAAGAGATGATGGAGTGGCGCGATCAGTGTGACTCCACCATTCGGGTCGCGACCCAGATCCTCTCCCGTGGTACGCCCAAGTTGGGGGATGAGCTGGCCGAGGTGAGTCAGGCTGTGTTGCTCGGCAAGATGGAACCCAAGGCTGCCGCAGAACGACTGGAAAGTGGCTTGAAGGGCTGGTATGCCCCTCATCAGGGCAACAAGGCCAAGAGCGCGGATTGTCAGTGTGATGCGGTTGCCCCTGCTCCTGTTGCAGCGCCGACGACTGAGGTGTCCGCAGCTCCCGCGACCACTGAAACATCGGCCGTGGTGTCACCTGCTGTGACTCCCGCAGAACCCGCATCAGCGGCCGCTGCCCCATTATCGGCGCCGTCGGATGAGGTGGAGCAGGCGCTCTCCAACGAGCTGGAGGCGCCACAGCAGCCACAGCAATAGGTCATCTGCATCAATAAGAGCGGGAGGCATCAGCCTCCCGTTTTTTTATGGCTCGCGGCCAGCATGTATCGCTTTATTGTGCTTCGTGGGGCCAGCGGCAGAGGCTGCCGATGCGGGCAACCGGGGCAAACCCCAAAGAGCGGTAAATGCGCTGAGCATGGTAGTGTTCGTCTGCCACTATGATTAGCTGTTTGGTGCGGGACAATCCTGCGCGAGCCACTTGACTCAGCAGCTGGCGGCATAACCCCTGGTTGCGCCACGCATGGTGCGTGCGTACCAACTGGAAGCGCCCAAGTGTGCCGCAAAAGAAGAGGCCACAGCTAGCGACCAGTTGTCCCTCTTGCCAGATCCCCCACCAGTCCCCGAGACCATCGGCAATCATGGCCTGATAGAGCGCCTGGCGGGATCGCAGATAGGGGAGATAGCTCTGTTCCGAGTGCCCCTCATCCCGCTCATGGAGTTCGAAGTCGAGCCACTCAGGCCAATCAGCAGTGGTGAAAGTACGAGCGTCAACCTTGTTCATGTCGTCGTGAGGGGGTGGGCAGCTCTGTTCATCCAGCGCCAGCACCACGCACTCCATATATTGGTAACCCGTTGCGACAAAACCGGCGATCCGGCTGTTTTGTCCGGCCGCCAGTGGCCATTGGAAGGTGCGGTGGCGCACTCGAGGATCCTGGCCGATCAGCTGATCAAATGTGGCTTCCAGCCAGCCTTTGTCACGGTCGCTGGGGGGGGTGGGGAGTAGCAGGTAGTTGCCGAAGTAGTAATCGGGAGCATCCGGCGTGCGAACCGCCCAGAACTGATCGTGCTGAACAACCTCGCCCTGATAGCGATCGAACAGCAAGTCGGTGGCAAAGCCG
Organism: Aeromonas sp. s11; assembly: GCF_040907945.1. Lineage (NCBI taxonomy): Bacteria > Pseudomonadati > Pseudomonadota > Gammaproteobacteria > Aeromonadales > Aeromonadaceae > Aeromonas > Aeromonas sp. s11. Next base: position 12,521 of record NZ_JBFOCU010000025.1, read on the forward strand.
GGATGGGTATCCATGATGGTGCTCCTGCAAAGACTCATTCTGTTATCGGCAGGAGTGGGAAATAGATGAAAAGGGGCCGGAGAAACCTCCGGCCAAACAATCACACGCAGATTCAGAACGTCCAGGACGATCTGCCCCCATCATAACTCGACTGGGGCAATTTTGGGATGGGCACTTTTCGGTTACGTACCGTTAATTTTGTAAATATGAAGTTCGTCAGATCGGATGTGAGGTAAATCTCTGTTGACTTTGTGTCGTTTTACTCATAAATATAAAGACGTTTAGACGTCCAAACATCCGTTTTGACGTAGGCAGATGGATTGCAGGACAGGGAGAAGATCAGATGGGATTTCACAGTGCACGTCAGGTTGAGGCGCTCAACCAGAGCTTGGCAGATTTGAATGGCGATATATCGGTCAGTTTCGAGTTTTTTCCGCCCAACAGTGAAGGAATGGAGAATACCCTCTGGCAGTCCATCGAACGGCTGAAAGTGCTGGAACCCAAGTTCGTCTCCGTCACCTATGGCGCCAACTCTGGCACCCGTGATCGCACCCACAAGGTGATCAAGGACATTAAGGAGCGCACTGGCCTGATTGCCGCGCCGCACCTGACCTGTATCGATGCCAGTCGCGACGAGCTGCGCACCATCGCCCGCGACTACTGGAACAGCGGTATTCGTCATATCGTGGCTCTGCGCGGTGATTTGCCGCAGGGGCTGGAGAAACCGGATATGTATGCCACCGACCTGGTTGCCCTGCTCAAGTCGGAGGCTGACTTCGATATCTCGGTTGCCGCCTATCCGGAAGGGCACCCGGAGGCCAAGAGTGCGCAATCCGACCTGCTCAACCTCAAGCGCAAGATTGATGCCGGTGCCAACCGCGCCATCACTCAGTTCTTCTTCGATGTGGAAACGTATTTGCGCTTTCGGGATCGCTGCGCCGCCATCGGCATCGATGCTGAAATCGTGCCGGGGATCCTGCCGGTCTCCAACTATCAGACCCTGGCCAAGTTTGCCGGTTTTACCAACGTGAAGATCCCGCGCTGGATGCATCAGCGTTTCGAGGGACTGGATAACGATCAGATGACCCGCAATCTGGTGGGGGCAAGCATCGCCATCGATCAGGTGCGCGTGCTGAGCCAGGAAGGAGTGAAGGATTTCCACTTCTATACCCTGAACCGCTCCGAGCTGACTTATGCCATCTGCCATACTCTGGGGGTTCGTCCCAAGGGTTGACCGGTGGTCACCGCGATAAAAGCAAAAAGCCAATGAGTTGCTCATTGGCTTTTTCGTTATGGCCGATTATCAAGGTCTGGTCGGGGCGATCTCTTTTGGCTCAAGATCGATGACCGCATTACCGGCAGCCCCCGGATACTGGCGATAGACCTGATCCTGCTCCAGTGTGTAGAAGGTATCCAGATAGTCGTCGTTGTTGGTCATCCAGGAGTCGGGCAGCGCCTTGACGATGCGACCGCCGAGATCGAGGAAGGGCAGCGCTTCCGGCACGCCACCCGCGGTAAAGCCGAGTTTGAGGGCTTCAATCAGCAGGGCGCTCAGCTCCTTGTAGTTGACGTTGTCATCCTGCTCCATCATCACCACATCGACGGCACCCCAGCGATAGCGATCCCAGTAAACCAGGATCTGGTTGGGGGTGTAGTCTGTGTTGTCATAGTCGAGGTAGGGCATGTCGACAATATCGACCACTGGCTCATCCCGACTGGGATTGACCCCTGCGACCACCGCATACACTTCGGCCGCGCCGAGCAGCCAGGGCTCCTGATCATCCTTCAGTCTGATCTTTTTCAGGATACTGGTCTTGAGTGGCGCCGTGCTGGCCGCCACTCGCGGAGCGCTTTGCAGATCCGCATCGGCCAGCGCCTTGCGCATCACCTTCAAGCCTGCGTTCTTGGCTTTGACGGGATCGGCTTCGACTACCAGAACCGGCCGGGCCGGTGCCTTGTCCACATCCAGATAGACGGGATTGCCAGCGCTGTCGAACGCTTCAATGGCGCTCCAGCTCTTCTCATCCCCACTTGGAACATAGGCGACCAGCGGTTCGACCCCCTGTTGCAGTGCGGCGGCCTGATCGGTGTTGGCCAGCCGCAACTGCATCAGTTGCTTGACCTCGCCATCCAGTCCTTGTCGGCTGATGGCCGCCTGGTTGGCATCGGTCGCCTGCCGCTTAAGGCGCGGGCTGGCCTTCTGCAGCAGGTTGGGAAGCGGGCTCTGGTATTGCTGATTGCTCAGCAGGGGCAGCAGGTTTTTCTGCTGAAGTGCGAGCTGGCGAGCCAGCTCTCGATCCGTATCGGCAGCCTGGACGCTCGTAGCACCCAGTATGGCCAGTAGTAACAAGACAGCCTGATTTTTCATTTTTATTCTCCGTTGCATGGAACCTGACAGGGCACCATGTCCGGGAAGATTGGTGCCCTGGCACCACTAGAAGGAAATTAGTTTCACTTGTGAATCATTTTATCTGGATAGTGTGCAGAGGTTCACGGTTTGAGGTTCAATTGATTCCTTTGTCGATATAATTGGAACTGATAGATAGCCAGACCAATCAGCAGACCCCAGCAGGCTGCCGCGATGCCGAGCAGGCTGATCCCGGACGCGGTAATGATAAAGGTGAGCAGCGCAGCTTCTCGCGCTTCATCCTGTTGCAAAGCCGAGTGCAGGCTGCTGCCGATGGTGCCTAGCAGGGCCAATCCGGCGATGCAGGTGACAAGGGCTGCCGGAAAGGCGCTAAACAGGGTCGCGACGGTCGCGCCGAAGCTGCCGGTCACAAGATAAAAGCAACCCGCCCAAACCGCAGCAGGCCAGCGGCGCTTGGTATCCGGGTCGACCTCTGTGCCCATGCAGATGGCGGCAGTGATGGCGGCCAGATTGAAGGCATAGCCGCCAAAAGGGGCGAGCAGCAGGCCAGTCAGGCCGGTCCAGCTGATCAGCGAGGAGGTGGCAGGCTGATAGCCGTGGGCCCGCAAGATGGCAATTCCCGGCATGTTTTGCGATGTCATTGTGACAATGAACAGCGGCAGCGCGATACCAAACAGAGCATCAAGGGAGAAGGCTGGCCATGTCCAGACCGGGCTGGCGAGTTGCCAGTGTAGAGTTGCCAGCTGCAGATCCCCCCGCATGCTGCAGATCAGCATCCCCACTCCCAGTACCAGCACCATGGTATAGCGGGGCCAGAGATGACGCCCCAACAGGAAAGTCAGCAGCAAGGTACCAAGCAGCAAGGGATCTTGCGGGGCGACCTTGAACAGATCCAGCCCGAATCTGAGCAGCACGCCAGCGAGCATGGCGGCGGCCAGTGGAGCCGGAATATGTTTCATCAAACGGTCGAACCAGCCGCTGATGCCACACAGAGTGATCAGCAGGGACGAGATCACAAAGGCGCCGATGGCTTCCGCCAGAGTGAAGTTGCCCAGCGTGGTGATCAGCAGTGCCGCGCCCGGTGTGGACCAGGCGGTTAGTATGGGTATGCGGTAATAGAGAGAGAGGCCGATGCAGCTCACCCCCATGCCGATCCCCAGCGTCCAGAGCCAGGAGGCAACTTGGGCAGTATCAGCACCCGCTGCCGTGGCGGCCTGGATGATCAGGATGACGGAGCTGGTGTAGCCGACCATAACGGCGATAAAGCCTGCGACCAGATGGGGGAGGGCGAAGGGCATGACTCTTCCTCTTGGCGTTGTGACGCGCTGTACGTTATTACGTACAATACAGTTTTTACTATATCCATGTGCGTTATAGCGCACAAGGCGCATCGTGCAAGAGTAATAAAGAGGCAGTTATGCAAGAGATGAGTCAGCATCTGGCTGCTCGACTGAAGGGGCTGCGCAGCGAGCGCGGCTGGAGCCTGGATGCCGCTGCGCGCGAAACGGGTGTCAGCAAGGCGATGCTGGGGCAGATTGAGCGGGGAGAGTCCAGCCCGACAGTGGCGACGCTGTGGAAGATAGCCACCGGTTTTCGAGTCTCATTTTCCAGTTTCATTGAGCCCACACCCGCAGTGCAGGCAGAGGTGCTCTATCGCACCGCCGATGCCATTCGCCAGCAGCCAGCGGGAGAGGGCATGCAAGTGGCACCGCTCTTCCCTTATGAAAACCGGTTTGGTTTCGAGTTGCTTGAGCTGACCCTGTTGCCGGGTTACCAGCGTGAATCCGAGCCCCATGAGCCGGGAGTGACCGAGCATGTCATCGTCATCAGCGGCATGATGGAGGTGCTGGTGGAAGGGGAGTGGCGCTCATTTGAGCAAGGGGAGGCGGTGCGTTTTGCTGCCGACCGTCCCCACGGTTATCGCAATCTCGGCATAGCCCCGGCTATTTTCCACAATTTGATCCACTATCCGGTGGCAACACCCTGAACACGTTCCGCAGTCATTAACCCGGACGACCATCTGCTCTGGGGCGGATCAGTATCGGGGTATAGACCCAGACAAACAGACCATAGGCAGCGATCCAGGCAAGCGCGCTGAGGTTCCAGCCATGCAGGGTATAAGCAGGCCAGCACAGCGGAATCGCCACCCGCATTGTAGCGGCAGCGATAACCAGGGCGAATGCGCCAGTGATCCTGCGTCCTACCTGCAAGGCCCGACCGCTATGGCCGAGGGAGACTCGCGCAATCATGCCCAGGATCATGGTCCCCATACAGCCTGCGCTGAGCAGGTGACTGGCCATCGACAACGTGATGGGCAGACCCGCACTATGTGCCGCAAGGGCGAGCATGCCAAGAGGGATAAACAGATAGGCGAGATGGAGTGACCACAGCAGGGGATGCGCAAGGGTCGATGGCAGATGCCAACGCAGTTGCCGCCACAGATGCAAACTCGCCGCCACTATATAGAGAGGCACTATATATATGCTGGTGACCCATTGGGTGGGGAGCAGCAGCCAGCAGAGCAAGATAAGCCACAGTGTCGCGAGCGCAGTCCGTTCCAGCCAGAGTAGAGGTGCAGCTTTCTCCTGACCGGTTGCCCGGGCGGTGAAGAACGGAATCACCCTTCCCCCCATCACGGCGATCAGGGTGGTAAACAACAGCACAGTGGTGATCAATAGGTGCTCAACGGTGGTCCAATCGGCCTGCCATAACCAGCTGGCACCATTGAGCAAGGTCATTATCAGCAACAGGGGCACGAAGAATAGATTGCGCCATTGCCGGGTTATCAAGATAGGCTTGGCAAGGAACCAGGCACACAGCGGCAGCCAGAGCAGGTCTGCTACCATCAGGATCATGTTCTCCTCACCCAGCCAGGGTAACAAGGTCCTTGGCAATATCCACAACCCCACCACCATTGCCAATGGCCAGCTCCGAATACCGGGATAGGCCGTCCAGTTCTGCACCGCGGTGAGCAGAAAGCCCGCGACGATGGCTGCCCCGAAACCAAACAGCATTTCATGACCATGCCACCAGATCGGGTTGGCAATCCCGGGCAAGGTAAGCCAACCGTTGAGCTGCCCCAGCCAGAGCAACATGGCGACGGCAGCAAACAGAGCCCCGAACAAGAAGAAGGGTCGGAACCCCAAGCGGAACAGCGGGACGATTTGCTCTTCCTTATGGCTATCGAGGATTTGATGCATGAGGGCATTCCAATTGAACATTTGAGATGGCAATTATAAATTGGCTTTTCAAATGTTCAATTTAAATCCGGCAATAGTCAGGATTGATGCCATTTCGAGCAAAAAAAGAGGTGATTGTTTGATATCTGAGCGAACGAACTTTTTTGCTGAAAAAGCCCTTGTCATCCCAGCGCGGCCCCCTATAATGCGCCCCTACCAGCACGGCGGAACATTCCGGACTGATGAGTCAGCTTCCTAGCGAAGTGGGCGCCGAAAGAAAAGCGAAAACAATCGCTTGACTTTCGAAGTGAGAAGCGTAATATGCGCCTCCTCAACGCGACAAGCGTGACGCTCTTTAACAATTTGAATCAAGCAATCTGTGTGGGCACTCACAGCAT
>NZ_JBFOCU010000026.1:0-97134 GCF_040907945.1 Aeromonas sp. s11
TAAATAGCTGTTCCGAATAGTAGATCACCGGAGGAAGGGAACTCAGTCCAGTTTGTGCGATCTGATTAGTCGCTAAACAAAACAAGCCACACCCAAAGGACTGAGTTGATGCCTATCCTACCACCTCTGCCACGACCACAACGGCGCCGCATTCACAAAATCATCCATGCCACCCGTGATAAAGGACATGCTCGTCGCTTGATGGCCATCTTGCTGTTACATGAAGGACGCACGATCACCGATGTTCATCACCTTACCGGCGCTGCGCGCTCGACCATCGGTCGTTGGCTTCGGTGGTATCGAGATGAAGGCATAGATGCGCTAGAAGCCTTACCGGCTGGCCGTGCCCCAGTCTTACCTATCGCCAAGATTGTCACCTTACTGGTGCTGCTCATGCAGTTTTCTCCGCAAGATTTTGGTTATCAGCGCAGCCGTTGGTGTACTGAACTATTGGCTATAAAAATCAATCGGTTAACAGGGCTCAATGTGGCAGCCTCCACGCTCCGCCGATGGTTACCTCGTATGGGCATTGTCTGGCGCAGGCCCGTGCCGACCTTGCGGATAAAAGACCCAGCCTATCAGGAAAAAATGGCGAATATCGACGCCGCGCTGGCCCGCTGTGATGCCGATAATCCGGTGTTTTATGAGGATGAAGTCGATATAGACCTCAATCCCAAATTAGGAGCCGACTGGATGTTCAGAGCGCAGCAAAAGCGGGTTGTCACACCGGGGCAGAATGCCAAGCATTATCTGGCAGGCGTTCTCCACGCAGGCAACGGAAGGGTACTTTACGTCAGCGGGATCAAGAAAAACTCATCGCTGTTTATTGCCATGCTGGAAAAGCTGCGCCACCACTACCGACGAGCCAAAACCATCACGTTGATCCTCGATAACTACATCATTCACAAAAGCAAACAGACCGAGCGATGGTTGAAGAAGAATCCCAAGTTCTGCCTGGTGTTCCAGCCAGTTTACAGCCCTTGGGTTAATCACATAGAACGGCTATGGCACAAGTTACATGAAACCATCACGCGCAATCATCAATGCAGAGGGATGGCAAACCTGCTGGCCCGAGTGAAACACTTCATGGATACCGTGTCTCCTTTCCCGGGGAATGGCTATGGCACAGCGAAGGTGTAGCACTATTGGGATCAGTTATTTAGAGGAACAGGCAACCCTGTGCCGCTTTGGGGGGGAAGAGCTGGTCGCCATTTTTGAACAGACAGATATTGCCAGTGCACAGCAGTTGATGGAGCAGTGGCGTATCAGCATGGGGCAACAGGATTGGCGTGAAAAGGGCTTAAGCGTCTCCTTTAGCGGTGGCATTGCCGAATCCCTGCATGATGCCCCAGACAGTGTGATGGCCCGCGCCGATGCAGCTCTTTATCAGGCTAAACAAGCGGGCAAAAATCGGCTGCAACGGGCTTAAGCGCGGGGGTGGTGCTCCCCGTGCAGGGCCTTGAGCCGCTCGTTGGCCACATAGGTGTAGATCTGGGTGGTGGAGAGATCCGCATGGCCCAGCAGCATCTGTACCACTCGCAGGTCGGCGCCGTGGTTGAGCAGGTGGGTGGCAAAGGCGTGGCGCAGGGTATGAGGGGATAACTCGCCGTTGATCCCGGCCCGCTGCGCGTAAAGCTTGATGCGATGCCAGAAGGTCTGGCGGGTCATCATACGGGCCTGCTTGGAGGGGAAGACCACATCCGAAGTGGTGCCCCCCAGCAGCAGGGTGCGGGCCTCCCGGTAGTAACGCTCCAGCCAGTGCATCGCCTCCTCGCCCATCGGCACCAACCGCTCCTTGTTGCCCTTGCCCACTACGCGCACCAAGCCCTGACGCAAACTGACATGCTCGGCGGTGAGCCCAACCAGCTCGGAAACCCGCAAGCCGGTGGCGTAGAGCAGCTCCAGCATCGCCTTGTCCCGCAACTCCAGCGGGTCATCCACCAGCGGCGCACTCAGCAACGCATCCACCTCCGTTTCGCTTAAATCGGAGGGGAGTTTTTTCGGCAGCTTGGGCCCCTCCAGCAGCACGGTCGGATCGTCGCTGCGCAGCTTCTCGCGGTTGAGATACTGGTAAAAGCGGCGCAGGGCCGACAAGAAGCGGGCGGTGCTGCTGGCCGCAAACTGGTGATCGACCCGCCAGGCGAGGTAGTGCTGGATCTCGTCCATCCCCGCCAGCAGCAGCGAGCTCCCCTGCTCGTCGAGCCAGAGGGAGAACTTCTCCAGATCGCTGCGATAGGAGCTGACCGTGTTGTCAGACAATCCCCGCTCCAGCCAGAGGGCATCGAGGAAGGGTTCAATCAGGGGATGGGGGTCGGGTTTGCTCATGGTGCGCTGCAATCAGGGGATCGATGGCCCATTGTAACGCGCCAACTCCTTGGAAAGACAAGGCACTTTCATTGGAAAGATAAGGCTCGTTTGCCACACCCCTTGCCGGGCGGTGAAGGTCGAATGGCAATCTGCTAGACTGGCGCCCTCCCCTTACGTTACCCATCGTGTTGCCAACATGGCGCAGCCCACACGAGCATGCGAGAACGCGCCAACAGCAAGCGAGAAAGCGCCAACAGAGAGTAGAGCGATGAAGATTGGTCTGTTTTACGGTTCCACCACCTGCTACACCGAGATGGCTGCCGAGAAGATCCGCGCCCTCATCGGCCCCGAGCTGGTGGATATTCACAATATCAAGGATGTCTCCCTGCGCCGGATGGAGGATTACGAGATCCTGATCCTCGGCATCTCCACCTGGGATTTTGGCGAACTGCAGGAGGACTGGGAGTCCCGCTGGGAAGATATCGCCGACCTCCATCTGGAGGGACGCATCGTGGCCCTGTTTGGCCTCGGCGATCAGCTCGGTTATGGCGAATGGTTCCAGGACGCCCTCGGCATGCTGCACGATCAGCTGGTGCCAAAAGGGGTCAAGCTGGTGGGCTACTGGCCCAACGAAGGGTACGAATTCGATGCCTCCAAGGCACTGATCGACGATGGCCGTCACTTCGTCGGGCTGGCCCTCGATGATGCCAACCAATATGACCAGACCGATCCGCGCATCGAGCTGTGGGTCGAGCAGATCCTGAGCGAAATCCACGCCCTGCTCTAATCCGGCCCCCTCCTCTCAAGGCGGCCACTCACCCGCTGATGTGGCCGCCCGGGCGCAGTTATCGCACCGATTTTCTCAATCGGTATCATCGCATGACGCTATAGCGACTTTTTTGTGCTGGTCTGCAACAATGGACTCGACATCCTATAACAATCAGAGCCGGATGTCGGAAGCAAACGGACAGACCAGAAAAGGATATTCTATGACTCCATTCTCCCTGTTGGCCCCCTCCATCGCCCGTGACGTGCTCGATCACGCGCTGGCGCTGGGTGCCGATTTCGCCGAGCTGTTTGTGGAGCGCAAGCGCCGCAGCCAGCTCAGCCTGCTCTCCAGCCAGATAGAGAACATCAGCGGCGGCCTCGATTTCGGCATCGGTGTGCGCCTCTGTTACGGCCACAAGGTGCTCTACGGCTACACTAATCTGGCCAGCCGCGACGAACTGCTACGCATCGTCACTCTGCTGGCGGCCAAAGACCGCCGCGACCCTGTGGTGACCGCCACCGCCTTCGATTTCACACGCCTGAGCGATCGCAACCCGGTGGCGCTGCCGCTCTCGGCAGACAAGCTGCTGGAGCAGAAGATCGCCTATCTGCACGCCATGGATGCGGCGGCCCGCGCCGAGAGCGACAAGGTGAGCCAGTTCTCCGGCAACGTGCTGGGCTGGGAGCAGGAGGTGGAGATCTTCAACAGCGAAGGGGTGCAAGTGGCCGATCGCCGCCACTACAACCGCATCATGGCCCAGACTATCGCCATGGAAGGGAGCGAGCAGAGCGTCGGTTACGAGGCCCCCGGCGCCCTGATGGGGTGGGAGCATGCCGATCGCATCGATCCGCGCGAGCTGGCGCTCACCGCCACCCGTCAGGCGCTGGTGAAACTGGGCGCGGCTCCCTGCCCGAGCGGCACCCTGCCGGTCATCATGGAGAACGGCTTTGGCGGCGTCATCTTCCACGAAGCGTGCGGCCACCTGCTGGAGACCACCTCGGTGGCCAAGAAGGCGTCGGTATTCCACGACAAGATGGGCCAGCTCATCGCCAATCCTGTGGTCAATGCAGTGGATGAAGGACTGCAAGGCAATGCCTGGGGCTCCATCAACGTCGATGACGAGGGGATGGCGACCCAGCACACCCAGCTCATCAAGGACGGGGTACTGACCGGTTTTCTGGTGGACCGAATGGGCGCCCTCAAGACCGGTTATGCCCGCACCGGATCGGGTCGGCGCGAATCCTACAAGTACGCCCCCACCTCGCGCATGCGCAACACCTATATCGAACCGGGCAACCACAGCCTCGACGACATGCTGGCCACGGTGGAACACGGCATCTACGCCAAGAAGATGGGGGGCGGCTCGGTACAGCCCGGCACCGGTGAATTCAACTTCAACGTGCAGGAGGCCTACCTCATCGAGCACGGCAAGATCACCAAACCGCTCAAGTCGGCCACCCTGATCGGCACCGGCCCGCAGGTGCTGAAAGAGATCTCCATGGTGGGCCGCAATCTGGCACTGGCCGCCGGCATGTGCGGCTCGGTCTCGGGCTCGGTCCCCACCTCGGTGGGCCAGCCGGCGCTGAAAGTGGACAATATTCTGGTGGGAGGGAACGCCTGATGAGCCAGCTCGACATGAACCAACTGCTCACCCGCCTGCTCGACAAGGTGGCCGCCCTCAACGCCGAGGCAGACATCATCGCCAATCAGGAGAAGGCCTTCTCCCTCAAGGCAGACAAGGGCGAGCTGGGTGAATACAAGGTCACCAGCAGCCAGCAGCTCGGTATTCGCCTGATAAAAGAAGGTCGGGTCGGCATCGCCTACTCGGAATCCCTCGATGAGCTGGCGCTGGATGCCATGCTGCAGGATGCGCTCGATGCCAGCCGCTTTGCCAAGGTGGATCCGGATCAGCGCATCTCGGTGGCCAATAGCCGGATCACCACAGATTGCGCCGAGATCAACCAGCCCGATACCACGCCGGTTGAGGAGAAGATCGCTCTGGCCCTGCGCCTCGAATCTGACATGCTGGCCATGCCCGATGTGAGCGGCGCCCCCTACAACAGCTTCTTCGAAGGGGAGAGCCAGCTCTGGCTCGCCAACAGTCAGGGTACCCTCTGCCAGCACGGCGAGTTCAGCGTCGGCTGCTACACCTCGGCGCTGGTGGAACGGGATGGCCGCCAGTCGATGCACTCGCAGGGGCAGTATGGCCGTCGCTTCGACGAGCTGGATAGTCAGGCCCTGATCGAGCAGATCTACGCCATCGCCGATGGTCTGCTGCCCGGTGAAGCGGTGCCGAGCGGTCGCTACAGCGTCATCTTCAGCACCAACTGCTTCGCCAGCCTGTTTGGCTGCTTTCAGGGTGTGCTGTCGGGCAAGTGGGCCCAACAAGGGATCAACCCCTGGCGCAGCAAGGTCGGCCAGAGCGTAGCGTCACGCTGGCTTACTCTGGAGAGCCGGGTCTATATGCCGGGCGGCATGAACATCAAGGCGTTTGATGGCGAGGGGGCGGCCAGCTCTGATCTGCTGCTGATTGGCGAAGGGGAGCTGAGGACCCTGCTCCACAACAGCGCCACTGCCCGCCACTTTGGCGTCGCCAGCAACGGCTCGGCCGCCCGCGGCGCTCGCAGCGCCCTCGATGTGACCGCTCGCCATCTGGTGTTTGGCGCGGGCCCCCATAGCGAAGCGGAGGTGCAGAGCGGCGACTATCTGGAGCTGGTCAAGCTGGATGGCCTGCATTCGGGTGCCGATGCGGTGAGCGGCGACTTCTCCTTTGGCGCGTCAGGGTTCCTCTGTCGCGATGGAGTTCGCCTGCAGCCGGTGCGCGGCATCACGGTAGCAGGCAACTTCTACCGCCTGCTGGGCGAGCTGGAAGCGGTCGGGGATACCCTGCACCACAACGACGGCAAGGGCTTCTACGCCCCGCAGATCCGTTTTGGCGGCCTCTCCGTCGCGGGCAAGTAAACGCCCCGACGAAACCTGCAAGCAAGAAAAAGGCGCCTGATGGCGCCTTTTTGCTCGTTATCTCGTCCGCCTTGATGGCATGACTCAGGGCGAGAGCGGCTCGCGATGATACTCGGCGCAGCCGCATTCGGGGCAGGTATCGAGCTGTTGTGGGTGCAGCACGGTATGGCGCCAGCCACACTGGTCGCACACCATGACCCCGAGCCCTACCCAGTCACCCGCTTCGTAAACACCCTTGTGCTCCAGCTCGTCGGCCAGCTCGCGCCACTCCACCTGGGCGCGGTCGGTCACATCCGCCAGCCAGGACCAGGCGGTGTCTTTGAGGGCCAACATAAAGGCAGACTCTTCCACCTGCGCACTATCGTCATGGCGCCCCTCGTCATAGTTGCCCAGATCCCGCTTCACGTACTCGGCGATGAGCGCCAGCTCGTCCTGAGTCAGGTCGCTGGCGGCCTCCAGATAGGCCTGCACCTTGGCAATCATCCGGTTGAGGCGCTCCCCCTGGAACTCTTCAGTCTCTTGCCACTGTTTTTGCAGCTCGGCAATGAAGGCTTCGTACCCTTTTTGACGTTTGTCCATGGCTCTAACTCCTCTACTAAACCCTGATCTGGCCCGGCTTAAGGCCCAAGGGACGCTGGCGGTTGTTGCCGCCGCAGGATATGGGTATTCTATTGCGATTTCCCAGCTGATTTATCTATTCATTTCACAGATCCGGATGTCACCAATGCAAGAGCAATACGTTCCCCAATCAATCGAACCAGCAGTGCAAAAGCACTGGGATGCCAAGAAAACCTTCAAGGCCGTGGAAAAGGTAGACAAGGAGAAGTTCTACTGCCTGTCCATGTTCCCCTATCCGTCTGGTCGACTACACATGGGGCACGTTCGTAACTACACCATAGGTGATGTGATCTCCCGTTATCAACGCCTCAATGGCAAGAACGTGCTGCAACCCATAGGTTGGGATGCATTCGGTCTGCCGGCCGAGAACGCCGCGATCAAAAACAATACCGCGCCGGCGCCCTGGACCTACGAAAACATCGAATACATGAAGAACCAGCTGAAGATGCTGGGTCTGGGTTATGACTGGGATCGTGAAATCGCCACCTGCAAACCGGACTACTACCGCTGGGAGCAGTGGTTCTTCACCAAGCTCTACGAGAAGGGTCTGGTCTACAAGAAGACCTCCTCCGTCAACTGGTGCCCGAACGACATGACAGTGCTGGCCAACGAGCAGGTGGTCGACAACTGCTGCTGGCGCTGTGACACCCCGGTGGAACAGAAAGAGATCCCCCAGTGGTTCATCAAGATCACCGACTACGCCGAAGAGCTGCTCAGCGACATCGACAATCTGGAAGGCTGGCCGGAGATGGTCAAGACCATGCAGCGCAACTGGATTGGCCGCTCCGAAGGGGTCAACATCAGCTTCAATATCGAGGGGCAGACTGAACAGCTGGAGGTCTACACCACCCGTCCGGACACCTTCATGGGCGTCACCTATGTCGGTATCGCTGCCGGTCACCCGCTGGCGCTGCAAGCAGCCCAGAACAATCCTGAGCTGGCCGCCTTCATCGAAGAGTGCAAGAACACCAAGGTAGCCGAAGCAGAGCTGGCCACCATGGAGAAGAAGGGCATGGCCACCGGCCTCTATGCCATTCACCCGCTGGATGGCCGCAAGGTACCGGTCTGGGTCGCCAACTTCGTGCTGATGAACTACGGCACCGGCGCCGTGATGGCGGTTCCGGCCCACGATCAGCGTGACTTTGAATTCGCCACCAAATATGGCCTCGACATCAAGGCGGTGATCAAGCCGGTTGATGGCGACGTCGACGTGAGCGAAGCGGCTTACACCGAGAAGGGCGTGCTGTTCAACTCCGGCGAGTTCGACGGTCTCGACTTCCAGGGCGCCTTCGATGCCATCGCCAACAAGCTGGAAGGGCTCGGCAAGGGCAAGCGCACCGTCAACTACCGTTTGCGTGACTGGGGCGTCTCCCGTCAGCGTTACTGGGGTGCCCCCATCCCGATGCTGACCCTGGCTGACGGCACCGTGGTGCCGACGCCGGAAGATCAACTGCCGGTACTGTTGCCAGAAGATGTGGTGATGGACGGCATCCAGAGCCCGATCAAGGCCGACGCCGAGTGGGCCAAGACCACCTACAACGGTCAGGAAGCGTTCCGCGAGACCGATACCTTCGACACCTTTATGGAGTCCTCCTGGTACTACGCGCGCTACTGCTCCCCGGACTACGACAAGGGCATGCTGGATCCGGCTGCTGCCAACCACTGGCTGCCGGTGGATCAGTACATCGGCGGTATCGAGCACGCCTGTATGCACCTGCTCTACGCCCGCTTCTTCCACAAGCTGCTGCGTGACGCGGGTCTGGTGAACAGTGACGAGCCGTTCAAGCGTCTGCTCTGCCAGGGCATGGTGCTGGCCGACGCCTTCTACTACAAAGACGAGAAGGGTGGCAACGTCTGGGTCAGCCCGACCGACGTCAAAGTAGAGCGTGACGAGAAGGGTCGCATCACCAAGGCCATCGACAACGAAGGCCGTGAGGTAATGCACTCCGGCATGACCAAGATGTCCAAGTCCAAGAACAACGGCATCGACCCGCAGCTGATGGTCGAGCGTTACGGCGCCGATACCGTCCGTCTGTTCATGATGTTCGCCTCTCCGGCCGAGATGACCCTGGAGTGGTCCGACTCCGGCGTAGAGGGTGCCCAGCGCTTCCTGCGTCGCCTGTGGCGCGTCACCTTCGAACACGTTTCCGGTGGCGCCGTTGCCGCACTCGATATAGCTGCTCTCACCAACGAGCAGAAAGCGGTACGCCGTGAACTGCACAAGACCATCGCCAAGGTGAGTGATGACGTGGGTCGCCGTCAAACCTTCAACACCGCCATCGCCGCCATCATGGAGCTGATGAATAATCTGGCCAAGCTCGGCAACGACGAGCAGGACCGCGCCCTGATGCAGGAAGCGCTGGAAGCCGTGGTGGTCATGCTCTACCCCATCACCCCGCACATCGGCTTCGAGCTGTGGAAGATGCTGGGCAAGGGCGACGACATCGATCACGCAGCCTGGCCGGTGGCCGATGAAGCGGCCATGGTCGAGACCGAGAAGCTGGTGGTGGTGCAGATCAACGGCAAGATGCGCGGCAAACTGACCGTGCCGGCCGAGATCAGCCAGGCTGATGTCGAGAAGCTGGCGATGGCCGATGCTTCCGTGCAGAAGTTCACCGACGGGCTGACCGTGCGTAAGGTGATCTATGTACCTGGCAAGCTGCTCAATATTGTCGCTAACTGATCGGTTGCCAACTGATGTCATACCATTTGGCGACCTTGGCTGACTGTGTGGCCACTCATGGGTAACGACGTACCGGCCCATGACAGCTCAACATTGTCGCTAACTAATTGGCTGCCAACTGATCATTGCCAATCTGTGACAGCAAACGGATGATAACGGCGGGCCCTGCGCCCGCCGCTTTCCCTTAATGCAAAGAGGATTTTCTATGGGCACCATCTTCACCCGCTGGATGGCCATCGTGCTGGCTGGTCTGCTGCTGCAAGGCTGCGGCTTTCACATGCGCGGCAACGGCATTCCGAGCGAGCTGATGACCATGAAGGTCGTGGGCGACAACAAGAGCGACTTCTACCGGATGGTTACCACCCGTCTGAAGGCCTCTGGCGTGACCCTGGCCGACAAGGAGGGCATTCCGGTGCTCACTCTGGGCGGCGTAGGCGGCACCAGTCAGGTCGCCTCGGTCAACGCGCTGGGGACGGACACCGAATATGTGCTGGGCTTTGGTACCCAGTTCACCATCTCGGTACCGGGCAAGCCGACTCAGGTCTTCCCCATCAACTTCAACCGCAGCTTCCTCAACAAGCCGGATGCAGCGCTCGCCTCCTCCCGTGAGCAGGAGCAGCTCAACCGCGAGATGCAGGAGCAGGCGGCCAATCAGGTGATCCGGCAGTTGAGTCAGGTCAGCTTCTGATGCGAGTACTTTGATGAGAGTCTACCCTGAGCAATTTGGTGACCACCTCAAAGCAGGGCTTCGGCCCTGCTATCTCGTTTTTGGCGACGAGCCCCTGTTGCGACTGGAGGCCATCGATGCCATCCGTCAGGTCGCCCGCAAGCAGGGTTTCGATGAGCGCCACACCTTCGTGGTGGAGCAGGGGCTGGACTGGAATCAGGTCTACGATGCCTGTCAGGCCATGAGCCTCTTCTCCGCCCGCCAGATCATCGAGCTGGAGCTGCCCGCCAAGGTGGACAAGGATCTCGCTGCCCGCATCAGCGAAATTGGCAAGCAGCTTCATCCCGACCTGCTGCTGGTGCTGAGTGGCGGTCGCCTCAACCAGACCCAGATGAAGGCAGCCTGGTTCGACAAGCTCTACCAGATTGGCACCTATGTGCCGGTCAACCATCCGGAGCCCAAGTTCTTCCCGCGCTGGATGAGCGCCCGTTTTGCGCGTTTCGGCCTCAAGGCGCTGCCGGATGCAATCAACTTCATGTGCCACTCCTACGAGGGCAACCTGCTGGCCGCCAGCCAAGAGATCGAGAAGCTGACCCTGCTCTCGCCGCCCCAGCCCATCAGCGTCACCTATCTGCAAGAGACCATTATCCGCCACGCCCACTTCACCCCGTTCCAGCTGGTCGATACCCTGCTGGAGGGCAAGGTGAACCGGGCCCAGCGCATTCTGGCCGCCCTGCGGGCCGAAGGCACCGAGCCGGGGATGCTGGCCTGGACCCTTTGCCGCGAGCTGGAGCAGCTGACCGAGCTGTCGCTGGCAATGCGCAACGGCCAGCCGCTGGGGGAGCACTTCAGCCGCCTGCGCATCTGGCAGAGCCGCCAGCAGCTCATTCAGCAAGCACTGACCCGACTGCCGTTTGCCAAGTTGCAGCAACTGTGGCAACTGATGGCCCAGCTGGACGATGCCCAGCGCCGCTTCGATAGCGAGCAGGCCTGGCTGATGCTGCAGACCATTGCCCTCGGCTTTCGTGATGGCACCCCGCTGCCGCTGGTGATGGAGAGCAGCCCGTGCTGAAGGCGCCCATTGGCCTGCTGGGGGGCACGTTCGATCCTATCCATATCGGCCATCTGCGCCCGGCCATCGAGGCGCGCGATGCCCTCGGGTTGGCCGAGATGCGGCTGATCCCGAACCATATCCCGCCCCACCGCGCCAATCCGTTCTGCTCGAGCGAACAGCGTCTCGCCATGGTCAAACTGGCGGCGGCAGAGAACCACCACTTTGTGGTGGATGAGCGGGAGCTGAGACGGGACAAGCCCTCTTACACCATCGATACCCTGATCGAGCTGCGTCATGAACTGCCCGGTACGCCGCTCTGTTTTCTGATGGGGATGGATTCCCTGCTGAGCCTGCCAAGCTGGCACCGCTGGCAGGAGCTGCTCGACCATGCCCATCTGGTGGTGAGCGTGCGGCCGGGCTGGCAACCGGATTATCCGGCCGGGGTGGCGCAGCTGCTGGCGCGCCATCACACCACAGATGCCAACGCGCTGCATCAGCGTCTGACCGGTCATATCTGGCTGGCGGACAACCAGCCCATCGAACTGTCAGCCACCCGACTGCGGGCCTTGCTGGATGCGGGGCAAGACACCCGCTACCTCTTGCCCGAGTCGGTTGCGCACTATATTGATCAACAGGGGCTCTACCGCGCCAACCGCCGCTAGCCCCTGTCGTAATCCCGCCCCGCCCGATGGGAAACGGGAGTGACCATGATATAATCCGCCGCCCTGACGCAAACGCTGCGCGCCGGAATACAGGAGAGACTCATTGCAAGGCCAAGAATTGCATGCCTTTATCATCGACAAGATCGATGACATGAAAGGCCGCGACATCATCACCCTCGATGTACGCGGCAAATCCAGCATTACTGACACCATGATCATCTGTTCCGGCAACTCCAGTCGTCACGTCAGCGCCATTGCCCACCATCTGGCCAGCGAGGCCCGCCACGCGGGTCTGGATCTGCTGAGCGTGGAAGGGCAACTGAGCGGTGAATGGGTGCTGGTAGATATGGGCTCGGTGATCGTGCATGTAATGCAGGATGAACATCGTGACTTCTACCAACTGGAAAAGCTGTGGAGCGGTGCCGCTCAAATGAATACGCAATAAGAGCACAAGTGTAACGACCATGAAGATCCAGTTGATTGCGGTGGGCACCAAGATGCCCGCCTGGGTAGAGCATGGCTTCGAAGAGTATCGTCGCCGCTTCCCCAAAGACATGCCGTTTGAACTCGTCGAGATCGGCGCAGGCAAACGGGGCAAAAATGCCGACATTCCCCGCATCCTGCAGAAGGAAGGGGAAGCCATGCTGGCGGCTGCGGGGCGCTCGCGCATCGTCACCCTCGACATTCCGGGCAAGCCCTGGACCACTGAGCAGTTGGCGACCCAGCTGGAGGCGTGGAAACTCGATGGCCGCGATGTGGCCCTGCTGGTAGGCGGGCCGGAAGGCTTGTCCCCCGAGTGCAAGGCTGCCGCCGAACAGAGCTGGTCACTGTCACCGCTCACCCTGCCCCATCCGCTGGTACGGGTACTGGTGGCCGAGAGCCTCTATCGGGCCTGGAGCATCACCACCAACCATCCGTATCATAGAGAGTGAACAATGCAGTTCCTGCTCTTATTGCCCCCAAGGGTCTTGAGGTAAAGGCATGCTGAAACAACGCATCGAAATGCGCGATCACAGTGCCGAGGGCAATCTGTTCTTCCGGCGCACCCTGGTAGCCTACATCGGCATCGTCGTGCTGATGCTGGTGCTGCTGGGCAATCTCTATTATCTGCAGGTCGAGTCCTACGACACCTACCAGACTCGCTCCAACTCCAACCGAATCCGCGTGGTGCCGGTGGCACCGCCACGGGGCCTCATCTATGACACCAACGGTGTGCTGCTGGCGGAAAACCGCCCGGTCTACAGTCTGGAAATCGTGCCGGAAGAGACCAAGGATCTCGAAAAAACCGCCGACCAGCTGATCACCCTGCTGGGTCTGCCGGAAGGCACCAAGGAGAAGTTCCTCGCCGAAGTGAAGCGCCAGCGCCGCTTCAAGCCGGTCGCCCTCTACGAGAAGCTGACCGAATATCAGGTGGCCCTCTTCTCGGTCAATCAGCATAACTACCCAGGCGCCAGCATCGAGGCCTACCTCAAGCGCTACTACCCGTTTGGTGACACCCTCACCCATGCTTTGGGCTATGTGGCCAAGATCAACACCCGTGACGTAGAGCGCCTCGAGAAGGAAGAAAAACTCGCCAACTACGCGGCCACCAAGGATATCGGCAAGCAGGGGGTGGAGAAATATTACGAAGATGAGCTGCACGGTGTGGCGGGCTATCAGGAGGTCGAGGTGAACAACCGCGGCCGGATTGTCCGCACCCTCAAGTTCCAGCCACCTATTCCGGGCAAGGATATCTACCTCAATATCGACGTCCGGATGCAGCTCAAGGCCCAGCAACTGCTGGCTGGCCAGCGCGGAGCCATCGTGATGATGGACCCGAAAACCGGCGCCATCCTGGCCCTGGAGTCGAGCCCCAGCTATGACCCCAACCTGTTCGTGACCGGTATCTCCAGCGCCAACTACTCGGCGCTGCTCAACGATCCGGCGCGGCCGTTGGTGAACCGCACCACTCAGGGCATTTATGCCCCCGCCTCCACCGTCAAGCCCATGATGTCCATCATGGGTCTCAACGAGGGGGCCATCACCCCGGGCTACCGCTATTTCGGCGGCCCAAGCTTCTCCATTCCCGGCACCACCAAGAAGTTTCGCGACTGGCGCCGCTGGGGTCATGGCTGGCTCGACGTCTATCGCGCCATCGAGGTCTCGGCAGATACCTACTTCTACGATCTCGCCTATCGGGTCGGCATCGACAAGATCCACAGCTACATGACCAAGTTTGGCTTCGGTCAGTACACAGGAGTCGATCTTTATGAAGAGACCAAGGGGGTCATGCCGTCCCGTGACTGGAAGATGGCCCGTTGGCGCCAGCCCTGGTATCAGGGTGACACCATCTCTGTCGGTATCGGTCAGGGCTACTGGAGCGCCACCCCGCTCCAACTAGCCAAGGCGATCAGCATCCTGACCCAGAATGGTCACGACGTCACCCCGCACCTGCTCAAGAGCACCGCCTCCCAGGCGGGGGTGGTCGATGCCCCCATCAACCCCAATATCGCCCTCAAGCTCAAGAACGACAGCTTCTGGAAAGTGGCGCAGGATGGGATGTGGCGAGTCAACCATGGCAGTGAAGGCAGTGGCCGTCACTCGTTTGCCAAGGCGCCTTACTCCTCAGGCGGCAAATCGGGCACAGCCCAGGTAGTCGGTTTGAAGGAAAATCAGGTTTACAACATCAAGACGGTCAAGGCGGAACATCGCGATAACGCTTTGTTCGTTGCTTATGCCCCCTTCGAGGCGCCCAAAGCGGTGGTAGCTCTGGTACTGGAAAACTCCATCGGAGGTGGCGGTGGTCGAGCTGCATCGCCCATTGCACGCCAAATGCTGGATGCCTATCTGCTGCCCCCTGATCCGCAACTGCCACCGGCACCGGAAAAGCCGTCCCAACCGAGTGAGGTCGCTCCCAATGAGTAATTCTGCCCGCCAGCAGAGCATCTGGTACAAGCTGCATATCGACTTGCCCCTGCTGCTCGGTCTGCTGGCCGTGATGACCCTCTCCATGGTGGTGCTCTACTCCGCCTCCGGTCAGGATATGGACTCCATCGTGCGCCAGCTGGTGCGCGGCGGTCTCGCCTTTGCCCTGATGATCGGCCTGGCCCAGCTGCCCCCCTCCCTCTACGCCCGCTGGTCGGTGCCGCTGTTCGCCGTGGTGGTGCTGATGCTGATTGCGGTGGACGTGTTCGGCCACATCGGCAAGGGGGCCCAGCGCTGGCTCGATCTGGGCTTTATGAAGTTCCAGCCCTCCGAGGTGATGAAGCTCTCCATGCCGATCATGGTGGCCGCCTGGCTCAGTCGCCACTCGCTGCCACCCAAGTTCAGCCATGTGGTGATCGCCCTCATCATGGTGCTGCTGCCCACCCTACTGATCGCCGCCCAGCCTGACCTTGGCACCTCCATTCTGGTGGCAGCCTCCGGCTTCTTCGTCATCTTCCTGGCGGGGCTCAGCTGGTGGCTGATCGGCTTGGCGGTCCTGCTGATGGTCGCCTTTATGCCGGTACTCTGGTTCTTCCTGATGCACGACTACCAGCGCCAGCGGGTGCTGATGCTGCTCGACCCGGAGAAAGACCCGCTCGGGCGCGGCTATCACATCATCCAGTCCAAGATTGCCATCGGCTCCGGCGGCGTCTTTGGCAAGGGGTGGCTGCAAGGGACCCAGTCCCAGCTGGAGTTTCTGCCCGAACGCCATACCGACTTTATCTTCGCGGTATTCAGCGAGGAGTTCGGTCTGGTGGGGGTTGCCCTGCTGCTGGTGCTCTACCTCTACGTCATCAGCCGCTGCCTGTTTATCTCGATGCAGGCCCAGAACAGCTTCGAGCGACTGCTGGGTGGTGCCATCACCCTCACCTTCTTCGTCTATGTGTTCGTCAACATGGGCATGGTGAGCGGCATCTTGCCGGTGGTGGGGGTACCCCTACCGCTGGTGAGCTATGGCGGCACCTCCATGGTGACCCTGATGGCCGGATTCGGTATCCTGATGTCCATCCAGACTCATAGAAGACTGCTCGCCTGATGAGACGGGTTGGATTGCTGCTCTCGCTCGCCACCACGATGGCGACCGCCGCCGTGTCGCCGGATCGGTTGGCCCTGCTCGCCGAACAGCAACAGGTGCCGCTGGCGGAGCTGCAGGCGGCCGTCGCCCGCGCCCAATTACGGCAGGAGGTGCTCGACACCATCAGCAAGCCGTGGGAGGCCAAACCCTGGCATCGCTACCGGCCGCTGTTTGTTACCCCGGATCGCATCCGTGACGGCCAGCAGTTCTGGCAGCAACATGCCGAGACACTGGCTCGCGCGGAGCAGACCTATCGGGTGCCCGCCTCGCTCATCGTGGCTATCATCGGGGTCGAGACCTTCTACGGTCGCCAGATGGGTCGTCATCCGGTGCTCGATAGCCTCTACACCCTGGGGTTTCACTACCCGGAGCGGGCGGACTTCTTTGCCAAGGAGTTTGCCCAGCTGGTGGTGCTGGCCAAAGAGGAAGGGTGGCAACTCGATGCCCTCAAGGGCTCCTATGCCGGCGCCATGGGGATGGGGCAGTTCATGCCCTCTAGCTATCGCCACTACGCCGTCGACTTTGACGGGGATGGCAAGCGGGATCTGTTTGCCAACCCGGTCGATGCCATCGGCAGCGTGGCCAACTATTTTGCCAACCACCAGTGGCGCTGGGGCGAATCCGTGGTGGAACCGGCCCAAATCGGGTTGATAGCAGTCGAACCTCTACTCAGGCCTGAACCCGAGTTAACACAACAGTGGTCAGAACTGGCGGCGGCAGGGATTGAGCTCGCCACGCCGCTGGCCCCACAGACGCCGGTCAAGTTGCTGGCGTTTGCCCAAGCCGATGGACCGGAATACTGGGTCGCACGGCATAACTTTTATGTGATCACCCGTTACAATCGCAGCCCACTCTATGCGATGGCGGTGTATCAACTTAGCCAAGCCATTCAGGAAGCGTATGCATCTTCGTCACAAACTCCTCCCGCTCAGCCTGAGCTTGTTGCTGGCCGCCTGTAGCAGCCAGCCGGAACAGAGCGCCCCCATCGAGCCGCAAGCACCGGTCAGCAAGCCACCCGTTATCGAGATCCCGCAAGCTACCGGCGCCATTCCGCGCCCCGAGCCCCTGAGTGCCAGCGGCAACCGGGACTACTGGATCGGCAAGCAGAAGCACGAGGTGTGGCGCGACATCAAACACTACAGCGAAGAGGGCACCGCCAGCTGGTTGTCGCCGGATCTGGACGGTCAGAAAACCGCCAACGGCGATGTGCTGGACAGCAAGCTGTTCAGTGCCGCCCACCGCAACCTGCCCATCCCTAGCTATGTGCGGGTCACCAATCTGGACAACGGGCTGGAGACCATAGTGCGGGTCAACGATCGCGGCCCGTTCAACAGCCCGCGCCTGATCGACCTCTCCTACGCAGCGGCCAAGCAGCTGGAGATGGTCGATAGCGGTGAGGCCAGAGTACGGCTGGAGCTGATCAGCGACACTCCGGATCAGATGGTGATCATGGAGCCGATGAAGCCCATCGAAATGACTCCGACCACTCCGGCTGCGGCCTCCAACACGCTGTCGCAAGATGGCTTCCTGGGTGAACCAACCGCACTGGCGATGGCCACTCCCGCCGCCGAACCCGCCCCCGTCAAGGCACCCGCCGCCACGCCCGCCAAAGCGGCACCTGTCAAGCCAGCACCAGCCAAGGCCGCAGCGCCTGCCAGCAGTGGTGATGGCAAGATGATCCAGGTACTGGCCAGCGGCTCCCGGGATCGGGCCGAGGCGATGGGCAAGGTGATGACCCAGCGTTACGGCGTGCCTTACCGGATCGATGCTCATGGCGCCATTTTCCGGGTGCTGATTGGCCCGGTCGCCGCCGACCAGCAGGCAAGTGTGCTGGAAAAAGTACGTCAGGGCGGGCTGGAACAGGCCTTTATCGTACCCTGATCGCCCCACTTTGCCGCGGATGTGACTAACCGCTTACTCACTGTCATCACGTCGTTTTATGGCGTGATGACAGGGAGTGATGGATAAAAAACCAGTTCTGATCGCCATCTCGGGCTATAACCTGCGGGCGCATCTGGTATAGTTAGGCCCGCATTTTATCCCCATCTGGCTCGCAGGAATTTCAAGATGTCCAAATTTGCCCGTTCAGTTCTTCTGGCCTCACTGATCAGCGTAACCGCCCAGGCCAATACGCCGGTGCCGACACCGACCCCGAATGCCATGCCCATGGTGGTTCCCGCCGCACCGGAGATCTCCGCCAAGGCCCATATTCTGATCGACTACTACTCCGGTCAGGTGCTGGCCGAGCAGAACGCCGAAGAGCGTCTGCCGCCCGCCAGTCTGACCAAGATGATGACCTCCTACATCATCGGCCAGGAGCTGCTGAAGGGGAACATCAAGCGCACCGACATGGTGACCATCAGCCAGAACGCCTGGTCCAAGAACTACTCCGACTCCTCCAAGATGTTTATCGAGGTGGGCAAGCAGGTCTCTGTCGATGATCTCAACAAGGGCATCATCATCCAGTCCGGCAACGACGCCTGCGTCGCCATGGCCGAGTTCCTGGCGGGCAGCACCGACTCCTTCGCCAGCCTGATGAACAGCTGGGCCGCCAAGCTCGGCATGAACGACAGCCACTTCATGAACCCGCACGGCCTGGATGCGGAAGGTCACTACAGTACCGCTCACGACATGGCCCGTCTGGGTCAGGCGCTGATCCGCGACCTGCCGGAGGAGTACAAGATCTACTCCCAGAAATCCTTCGTGTTCAACGGCATCACCCAGCACAACCGCAACCGCCTGCTGTGGGATCAATCCCTGCAGGTGGATGGCATCAAGACCGGCCACGTCAGTCAGGTCGGCTATAACCTGGTCTCCTCTGCCACCAACAACGAAGGCATGCGCCTGATCGCCGTGGTACTGGGCGCCAGCAGCGAAGCCTCCCGCGCCGCCGAGAGCAAAAAACTGCTCACCTATGGCTTCCGCTTCTTCCAGAGCCTGACCCCGTACAAGGCAGGCACCGAGTTGGTCACCCAGAAGATCTGGATGGGCGACAAACCGGAAGTGAAACTGGGCGTCGACAAGGATGTCTCCGTGCTGGTCACCCGCGGTCAGGGCAACAACCTGAAGGCTGATTTCCAGCTCGACAGCGAGCTGAAAGCGCCGCTGGCCAAGGGTCAGCGCGTCGGTACCGTGTTCCTGAAACAGGGTGACAAAGAGATCAAGCAGGTGCCGCTGGTCGCCCTAGAAGAGGTGCAGGAAGGTGGCTTGATGAGCCGTCTGTGGGACTATCTGGTACTGCTGGTCACCAGCTGGTTCAAGTAATCCAACGCACAATCCTCACCAAACAGCGGCGCCAACAGGCGCCGCTGCTGTCTGTGACCGGCAAAGGCAGTGAATAACCCTGTAAACTGCAGGTTCCGCCTTACCCTGATTTGTGGTAAAAAGCAGCACTTCCATCCTTGTCTGACCGATCCTGGCCTTGATCCCGGTCCGGGCAGCGCCCATATAGTTATGAGCCGTGCCCATATAGACTTGAAATGGCGGCCTCCACGGGCCATCGGCCACTAGCCATCCAAGATGAAGTCATCCCGGTGATGACGCAAAAGGTGAGTAAATGAATACCAAGTTTGATGAACTGCTGGAGTTTCCCTGCAAATTCCCGTTCAAGGTACTCGGCGTTGCCGACCCGGCACTGCCGGAAATGGTGGTTGAAGTGCTGCAACAGCACGCCCCCGGCACCTACAGCCCGACAGTCCAGCCCAGCTCCAAGGGCAACTACCACTCGGTCCGCGTGACCGTGACTGCCCAGAGCAAAGAGCACATCGAAGCGATGTACCACGCCCTTGGCAAGATCGAGCTGGTGAAATACGTACTGTAATTTCTCTCTCGCCCCGTTCTGCGGGGCGACTGTTTTTGGCCGCAGCACGCCGCGAGGACGCCATGTCATCCCAGATCCCCGCCCAGTCCAGCCTGATTGTCAGGCAGCTGGGTCGCCGCCCCTACCAGCCGGTATGGGACGCCATGAAAGCCTTCACCGACAACCGCACCAGCGACACCCCGGACGAGTTCTGGGTGGTCGAGCACGATCCCGTCTACACCCAGGGTCAGGCCGGCAAGGCCGAACACCTGCTCAATCCGGGCAATATCCCGGTGGTGCAGAGCGATCGCGGCGGTCAGGTGACCTATCACGGCCCGGGCCAGCTGGTGCTCTACGTACTGGTGGATGTCCGCCGCTGCAAATTCTCGGTTCGCGAGCTGGTGACCGCGCTGGAGACAGCCATCATCAACACCCTCGCCAAAAGCGATATCCAGGCCTATGCCAAGGCCGATGCCCCCGGGGTCTATGTGAAAAATGACCTTGGCATGGAGGCAAAACTGGCCTCGCTGGGGCTGCGCATCCGTAAGGGGTGCTCGTTCCACGGACTGGCCCTCAACATCAACATGGACATGACCCCCTTCCTGCACATCAATCCGTGCGGCTATGCGGGCATGGCCATGACCCAGACCAGCGCCCTGGGCGGCCCGCAAAGTGTGGCCGAGGCGCAATCCATTCTGGTGGCCGAACTGGCCCGCCTGATTGGCTATCAAACAATAACAAACACCGAGAGTGAATCATGAGCAAACCCGTTCGTATGGAGCCGGGCGTCAAGCTGCGCGATGGCGACAAGATGGCCCTGATCCCGGTGAAATTCATGCCGGATCCCAACGAAGAACTCCTTCGCAAGCCGGACTGGATGCGGATCAAGCTGCCCCCCTCCAGCCAGAAGATCGAACACATCAAGAGCACCTTGCGCAAGAACAAGCTGCACTCGGTCTGTGAAGAGGCCTCCTGCCCCAATCTGGCGGAGTGTTTCAACCACGGCACCGCCACCTTCATGATCATGGGCGCCATCTGCACCCGCCGTTGCCCCTTCTGCGACGTGGCCCACGGCCGCCCGCTGGCACTCGATCCGGAAGAGCCGAAGAAGCTGGCGCTGACCATCAAGGAGATGAACCTCAAGTATGTGGTGATCACCTCGGTGGACCGCGACGATCTGCGCGACGGCGGTGCCCAGCACTTCGCCGACTGCATCCGCGAGATCCGCGAGCACAGCCCGCAGACCCGCATCGAGATCCTGACTCCGGACTTCCGTGGCCGGATGGAGCAAGCGCTGGAGGTGTTCCGCGAGACCCCGCCGGACGTCTTCAACCACAACCTGGAAACCGCGCCGCGCATGTATCGCGTCGCCCGCCCGGGTGCCGACTACAAGTGGTCGCTGGAGCTGCTGCGCCGCATCAAGGAGATGCACCCTCACGTACCGACCAAATCCGGTCTGATGATGGGTCTTGGCGAGACCAACGAAGAGATCGTCGAGGTGCTCAAGGATCTGCGCGCCCACGGCGTCAACATGCTGACCCTGGGTCAGTATCTGCAGCCGAGCCGCCACCACCTGCCGGTCAAGCGCTACGTGCCGCCCGCAGAGTTTGACGAGCTGAAAGATGTCGCTATGGAGCTGGGCTTTACCCACGCCGCCTGTGGTCCTTTCGTTCGCTCTTCCTACCATGCTGATCTGCAAGCCAAGGGCGAAGAGGTCAAATGATCTCGCACGACAGGGAGGCCAAATAACCGCCACCCTCGCAATGAAAAAGAGCGCCTATTGGCGCTCTTTTTATTGGTATCACTGACAGTTGCAGCTTGATGTACTCATCAGCCGTGGTCGAAGATCCCCTGTTGATGCCAGCGTTGCAGCTGGGCCAGCACCCGAGTCTCTCGCGCCGTCCACTGGGGACAGGGTCCCGCCAGCTGGGTCTTGTTGGTCTGCAGCGCTTCGTCGAGGGCAAACCAGCCGGGCACGAAGCCAAGGCGGATCTCGTAGGGCTGCGGCTGCGGGGCCACCAGCTGATCGCCAATCCGGCACAAGTAGTAGAGCGAGCGGATGCAGTAGGCATCAAACCCCGGCTCGCGGGCGGCGCGATATTCACGGGTCTCGCCAAGCAGGCCCCCCACTTCCCGCAGCTCGGCACCGCACTCCTCCAGCAGCTCGCGAGCGAGCGCCACATGGTGGCTCTCCCCCGCTTCAATGCCGCCCCCGGGGAACATCAGATCGCCGTTGACCCGGGAATGCACCAGCAGCAGCTCGTCGCCACGGGGCACCACGGCACGCACCGTGAGGCGCTCCAGGGTGCGGCCATCGGTACGTACCTCGCCATGAACGAAAGAGAGATCGAACGGAGTGTACCAGCAACTGGCCGGGGAGAGCATCGTCATCACTGCCTCAGGGCCGGTAGTTGCCATGCTTGAGCTGCTCGACAATTTCGGCAGCCCGCACATCGTAACCATCCTGCTCTGTCTTGCTCAGGGTGTGGTAGATGCCAAAACGCTTGGCGGAGACCTCGGGGCTATCCTGAAACGACTCGCTCACCTTGCCCCACAGATAGGCCAGCCCATACTGTTTCTGGCCCATATAGAGGGTGCTGAGGGAGGTGAATATGCGGCTGTTCACCTTGTCCCCCTCCTGATAGAGGGAGAGCCCGTGCTGCAGGGTGGCAATGGCCTTTTCCGGGTCGCTCTTGGCGTAGATACCGCCAAGCGCCAGTTGCAGCTCGGGTTCATCCAGCGCCTTGGTGCCTTCCAGCGCCATAAACTGCTGACGAGCCAGCTCGTTGGTGTTGTTGGTCCAGTGCCAGAGCAGCAGGTAGGGATCTTGCGAATTGCGGGTCGCGGCATCGAGCTGGGCCAACTGATCTCCGGCCGCCAGCATGCCCTCGACCCTTGGACTCTTCTGCTCGCGGGCATTCTTGTATTCAATGCTGGTGGAACGCTCGGCACATTTGAGATAGCGCTCAAGGTTGCGCATCAGCTCATACTTGCGCCGATCCGTCCCCTCCTCCTTGAGATAGAAGCGACTGCGGATCACATCGGTACGCTCGTAGCGACACCAGCCATCGTCCACCAGATCCTGGCAGAGCTCGGGATGATTGCCACAGATGTTGTGGATCCGGTCGTCATTGCAGCCAGCCACGGCAAGGCCGACTGAAAGCATGATGAAGGTCTGTCGCAGGGGGAAATTGGCCATGGTTCACATCTTGTTGGTAACGCGGGTTGGTAACAACTGGCGCCTTTACGGGCCACCTCCGGCTAGCAAACCGGTTACATATCCATTACAATGCGCGCGCCATATAAGGCCGCGATTGCAGAATAATATAACGAAATATACACCCCTACACTGATCTGCATTCGACGAATTTTCTATTTACACCAACAACGTGAAATAAAGGATCTGGTCAATGACCCACGAGCACTACTTGCAAGCGTGGCAGGAGAGCCAGGAGCTCGCCGAAGCCATGCAGCCCTTGATTGGTCGCCTCTACCGACAACAAGGGGTCGAGATCACCCTCTACGGCCGCCCGCTGCAAAACGCCTCCACCATCGATATCCTCAAGGCCCACCGGGTCGTCCGCCGCCACCAGGGCGCTCCCCTCCCCATCCAGCAAAGCTTCCCCCTGCTTCAGGCCATCGTTGCCCTCAAACCCACCGCCGCCGAGGTTGACCTTGGCAAGCTGGCAGTCGGCTACTGGCAGGATCATCAGGATGAAGCGGGGATCGAGGACTATCTGCAAGCGCGACTAGCACCGGCCCTTGGCCGCAGCCAGATGCCGCAGCCGACCGACGTGGTGCTCTACGGCTTTGGCCGCATCGGCCGCCTGCTGGCCCGCCTGCTGATCGAGCGCACCGGCGCTGCCAATCCGCTGCGTCTGCGCGCCATCGTGGTACGCGGTGGTCGCGACGGAGATCTGGAGAAACGTGCCAGCCTGCTGCGCCGCGACTCGGTGCATGGCCCCTTCAACGGCTCCATCGAGGTGGATGTGGAGCGCAGCGCCATCATCGCTAACGGCACCTTCATTCAGGTGATCTACGCCAATAGCCCGGCCGACATCGACTACACCGCCTACGGCATTCACGATGCGCTGATCGTCGACAACACCGGCGTCTGGCGTGACGAGGCAGGCCTCTCCGAGCACTTGAAGGCGCGCGGTGCCGGCAAGGTGCTGCTGACCGCTCCCGGCAAGGGGGAGATGAAAAACGTGGTGTTCGGGGTCAACCATGAAGTGATAGGCCCGGGTGACAGGATCATCTCCGCCGCCTCCTGTACCACCAACGCCATCACCCCTGTGCTCAAGGTGATGCAGGAGCGTTACGGCATTCGCCACGGCCACGTGGAGACGGTCCACTCCTACACCAACGATCAGAACCTCATCGATAACTATCACAAAGGCGAGCGCCGCGGTCGCAGCGCAGCCCTCAACATGGTGATGACCAGCACCGGCGCCGCCAAGGCGGTGGCCAAGGCGCTGCCGGAACTGAAGGGCAAGCTGACCGGCAACGCCATCCGGGTGCCGACCCCCAATGTGTCGCTGGCGATTATCAACCTGTCGCTGGAGCAGGCCACCGATCGGGAGAGCCTCAACGCCTATCTGCAGCAGATGGCGTTAAGCTCGGCCCTGCACCGCCAGATCGACTTCAGCGCCAGCACCGAGCTGGTCTCCTCCGACATGGTAGGCTCCCGTTATGCGGGCATCGTCGACTCCCAGGCGACCATCGCCGAAGGGGATCACTGTGTGCTCTACGTATGGTATGACAACGAGTTCGGGTACAGTTGTCAGGTAGTGCGGGTGATGGAGCAGATGGCTGGCGTAGTCCGCCAGGATCTGCCGGCATAGACCGATAGGGTCTACCTGCATGGCCCATCAGATCCCGCTGTTTATGGCTCAATAGTTCAAGGAGAGGCCGGATGTCGTTTCAACAGGGTGAGTTTTTACAAGCTATCAGGCAGATGCCCGAAGAGGTGTATGAGCGGCTCAAAACCGCTGTCGAGCTGGGCAAGTGGCCCGATGGCAAGCCCCTGACCGACGAGCAGAAGGCCACCTCCCTGCAAGCCGTGATGGCCTGGCAGTCGATGCACATCGACAATCCGGAGCACATGAACATCGGCCGTGACGGCGAGATCGTGATGAAGAGCAAGAGCGAGCTCAAGCGTCAGTATCGCGACGAGGAAGAGATAGTGCGGGTCGACCTTAACCATTGAACCTGACCCGGCAGGCCGCTCGCAGCGGCCACAACAGAGAGGGGAGCCATGATGGCTCCCCTCTTTTTTCCTATCGATGCCGGGTGACTCATCCCCCTCATCCCCAACCCTTCTCCCGCCAGGGGGAGAAGGGAGCAGGCTCGCACCTGCGAACAGTGAACGGGCCACCTGCCAACGCTCTTCATGGCAAGCCTCGTGGCCAACAGCACCTCGCTCTATCCCCTCTCCCGCCGGGAGAGGGTTAGGGTGAGGGCCGCATCGCTTAGGGAGTCAGCTCCCCGCGCAGGGACTGCTGCATCAACTCGCGAATGCGGTGGGATGGCAAGTCCTGACTCAGCAGGAAGTGGAGCTTGGTGAGCGCCGCTTCGGCGGTCATGTCAAAGCCCGAGATCACCCCGGCCCGCGACAGGGCATTGCCGGTAGCATAACCCCCCATATTGACCTTGCCGTGCAGGCACTGGCTCAGGTTGACGATGATGACGCCGCGGGCCGAAGCCTCGGAAAGCAGCGCCAGCATGGCCGGGTTTTGCGGCGCATTGCCGACCCCGAATGACAACAGGATCAGCGCCTTCACCGGCTGTTGCAGGATATTGGCGATCACCTCGCTGGAGATCCCCGGATAGAGGGTTACCACGCCGATGGGCTGGGGGGTAATGTCGTGCAGCACCAGCGGCCGCTCGGACGGCACGCCCAACTCGCCCGCTTCCAGCGAGATGGCGATCCCGGCATTGAGCAGCGGCGGATAGTTGGGGGAATCGAAGGCGTGGAAGCCGTCGGCGTGCACCTTCTTGCTGCGGTTGCCGCGATAGAGCTGATTGTTGAAGAACAGCGTCACCTCGTGGATCGGGTAGTTGGCCGCGATATAGAGGGCGTTGAGCAGATTCTGCTGACCGTCGGAGCGCAACTCGGCGAGCGGGATCTGGGAGCCGGTGATGATGACCGGCTTGTGCAGATCTTCCAGCATGAAGGAGAGCGCCGAGGCGGTGAACGACATGGTGTCGGTGCCATGCAGGATCACGAAACCATCGTATTTCTCGTAGTTGTCGCGAATATCCTCGGCGATACGCTGCCAATCCGCCGGGGTCATGTCGGAGGAGTCGATGAGGGGCGCATATTCGTGGATATGGTAATCCGGCATCTCGGGGCGGTGGAACTCGGGCATCCGCGCCAGACAGTCTTCCATAAAGCCCGCCATCGGCACGTAGCCGTGATCGGAACGCTGCATCCCAATGGTGCCGCCTGTGTAGGCAATGTAGATAGACTTCTTCACACCCTCTCCTCTTGATGAAGTGAACACCGCCGGAACATGAACCATGTCGGGGTGAACCACAATGTCAACGCCCGCCAGCGCCTCTGCGTGCAGCGGAAACCGGCGAATTATAGAGACTGGCGCCCCAAATGACAGCCGTTCCATGCACCCTTTTCGGCTTTTCTGCCCTCTACCCACATAGTGTTAAATGTCACAATAAACCACTAAAACGAGCATTAATACGACAAAGATGGAATTAAACGATGCTTTTTGCTACAATCCGCCGGATTTTACTAAAATCTCATCTGGATGCCTGAGCATTTCAGGCCCGCACAAGCCCCATCTTTCCTGGGGCGGGGAGATGTTTCCCCTTCTTTGCTGGCACATAAGCCACACTGTTTTCATCCCGGCTGAATCTGTAAGTCTTTTGCTATGAAAGACACAGCCAATCAACATGGGAGTACTGAATGTTACAACTTGATTCCTACGCAACGCTGGTCGCTGCCACTCTGGTGTTGCTGCTTGGCCGGGTGTTGGTTACCCGAGTCGGGCTGCTGCGTACCTTCAACATCCCCAAACCGGTAGCCGGCGGCCTGGTGGTCGCGCTGGTGCTGCTGCTGCTGCGCTCCACCCTGCAGATGGAGCTGCAATTTGATACCAGCCTGCAAACCCCGCTGATGCTGGCCTTCTTCGCCTCCATCGGTCTTTCCGCTGATCTCGCCAGCCTGAAACGCGGCGGCAAGGCGGTGGTTACCTTCCTGATGGTGGTCACCGGCCTGCTGCTGGTGCAGAACAGTCTGGGTGTCGGTCTGGCGACCCTGCTCGGTCTGGACCCCCACATGGGGCTGCTGGCCGGCTCCATCACACTCTCCGGCGGCCACGGCACCGGTGCGGCCTGGAGCGCTACCTTCTCCGAGAAGTACGGCGTGCAATCCGCCGCTGAGCTCGCCATCGCCTGTGCCACCTTCGGTCTGGTGCTGGGCGGCCTGATTGGTGGCCCGGTCGCTCGCTATCTGGTGAAGAAAGTACAGGTGCCCGGTGAGGAGCACAATCAGGATGAGGCCCCCCAGGGCTTCGAAATGCCGGATATGGAGCGCCCCCTCACCACTTTCAGCGTTATCGAAACGCTGGCGCTGATCGCCATCAGCCTCAAGGGCGGCGAGCTGCTCTCGGCCTCGCTCAAAGGGGGCGCCTTCGAGCTGCCGATCTTTGTCTGCGTGCTGTTTGTCGGCGTGCTGCTGCGCAACGTCCTGACCCTGCTGAACTGGCATGAGGTGAGCGATCGCGAGGTCTCCCTGCTGGGCAACGTCAGCCTGTCGCTGTTCCTGGCGATGGCACTGATGAGCCTGAAATTGTGGGATCTGGCCAGCCTGGCGCTGCCCATCTTCATCCTGCTGGCCGCCCAGACAGTGGCAATGGCGCTCTACGCCATCTTCGTCACCTTCCGGGTGATGGGCAAAAATTACGATGCAGCCGTGCTGGCGGCAGGTCACTGCGGCTTTGGCCTCGGGGCCACCCCGACCGCGATTGCCAACATGCAGGCCATTACCCAGCGCTTCGGTCCCTCCCACCTGGCGTTTCTGGTGGTGCCCATGGTGGGTGCCTTCTTTATCGACATCATCAACGCCATGGTGATCAAGCTGTTTATGGCGATGCCATTCCTGTAATTCCCTTTCCGTCAGACGTATATGATCAGAGCCCACCTTTCGGTGGGCTCTTTGTTTGTTATCGACTCGCTAGGTGACGCAGGCAGAGCCGGGGATCGTATCCGCCACCAGGGTGACCCGCGAGCAACCCGGACTACCCGGAATCCCCACATCCCGCACTCCTCCAAACAACAAAAAGCCCCGCACTCGACAGAGGGCGGGGCTTGTTTATCTCAGCCGGAACAGACCGGGACGTGCACCTTACAGGATAAAGGTCGACACCTGCTGGTTCAGGTCAGCAGCACGCCCTTTAAGGCTGTGTGCCTGATCCAGATCGCGCATGGCAGCGGCGGTGATCTCGTCACTCACATCCTTGATGGCGGTGGTGTTCTGGGTGATCTCGCCGGTCACCTGGGTCTGCTCCTCGGCAGCTGTGGCGATCTGACCCGCCATGTCGGAGATGAGGGAGATGGCGCTGGTGATCTCTTCCAGCGCACGCACCGCCTGATCGGCATCCTGCACGCTGTTGTCCGCCAGCCCCTGACTGGTCTGCATCAGGCTCACCGCGCGGGCAGTGGTCTGTTGCAGGGTCTCGATGGTGGACTGGATCTGCTGGGTGGAGTCCTGGGTACGGCGCGACAGCACACGCACCTCATCAGCCACCACCGCAAAACCACGACCCTGCTCACCGGCACGGGCCGCTTCGATGGCCGCGTTCAGTGCCAGCAGGTTGGTCTGCTCGGCAATCCCCTGAATGGTGGAGAGGATGCTGGTGATGGCCTGCGCGTGGCGGCTCAGCTCGCCGATCACCTCGGTCGCCTGCCCCACCTCTTCGGCCAGACCATTGATGGACTGGCGAGTCTTGTTGACCAGCATTTTGCCCTGCTCACTGCTCTGGGCTGATTGCTGGGCAGCGGCGGCGGTGTTCTCGGCGTTGCCGGCGATCTCCATGGTGGCGCTCGCCATCTCGGTGACTGCAGTGGCGACCATGGTCACCTCCTGCTGCTGACGCTGCAGCTCGTCCACCGCGGCCTGGTTGGTCACCAGACTGCGCTCGGCATCGGCGTTCAACTCGTTGGCCAGCTGACGGATATTGCCGATCAGCTGATGCTGGCTACCGACGAAACGGTTGAAGCTGTTGGCCAGTTGGCCCACTTCGTCGTTGGCGTCGATCTTGATGCGCTGGGTCAGATCACCGTTACCATCGGCAATGCGGGCCAGTGCCTGGGAGACCTTGGTGAGCGGGCCCAGCAGCATGCTGACCAGCCAGGAGATGGCGAGGATGCTGCCCACCAGCACCAGCAGCGCCATGCCCAGCTGGGTCATCAGCAGAGAGGAGAGCGGCGCTTCCAGCGCGGCCTTGTCCAGCACCAGCACCAGCTCCCAATCCGTGTCGGGGATATCGGCCGCCCACAGCAGCTTGTCGCGACCTTCGTTGTCGAAGTAGGCAGGAACCAGATCCTTGCTCGACTTGCTCTGCTCGATCAGCGCATTGGTCAGATCGTTGTCGATCTCGCTGGCCGGTTTCATCGCCTTGGCGGCATCCTTGTAGGCGATGATGGTGCCATCCTTGTGCATCATGATGGCGAAACCGTCGGCAGGCAGCTGCATCTTGGTCACGTCTTCCACTAGCGAGGCGATGGAGAGGTCACCACCGACTACCCCGCCAGAAACCGGCTGGGCCAGGGTCACCACCATGATGTTGTAAGCCACGTCGAGATAGGGTTTGGTGACAATCAGGCCACCTTTGCTCATCGCCTCCTGATACCAGCCACGGGAGCGCGGGTCGTAGCCATCGCGGTTGATGGAAGGATCAGAGTCATTCATCTTGCCACTGCTCTCACCGAAATAGGTGAGCTGGAAACGGCCGGAAACTTGTGCCTGTTGCAAGGCATTGAGGGGTTCGGCACCGGCCTTGTTGCCGAGCGCCTGGATCACGTCGCGACGGGCGGCGAGCCAGTCGCTGACACGCTCGGCCTGCTGGGTACCCAGCCGTTGCAACTGCTCCTGGCTGCCTTGCAGCAACAGGGACTTCTGGCTGCTATAGCTCTGCCAGGAGAGCAACAAAATCACCAACGAAAGGGCGATCACCACTGACAACAGTATCTTCTGCTTGAGTGACAGGTTTTTCATCATGTGTTCTTCTTATTGAGGTGAGGAGCGGGTTTTTCCCTAAATTGCACAACACTACACGTAGTCATTAGCGACCCGAATGGCCAAAACTGAACCTGAAAATGGGTCTGCGGGCGATATTTTCTACCGAGGTGGAGAAAAGTGCACCAGAAATTGACGGCATGAGCCGCACAAGCCAAGGCAACCCTGTTTATTCCTTCCACAATTGGCTAGAATATCCCGTTTTTAAATCACATCGACCCTGAGAGTTTTCACGATGTTCGAAGTTAATCCCGTATTAAATAAACTTAAGGAGCTGTCTGAGCGGACCGAGCTTCTTAGGGGGTACCTTTGACTATGACGCCAAGAAAGAGCGTCTAGAAGAGGTCAACGCCGAGCTGGAACAGCCGGACGTATGGAATGAACCCGAGCGCGCACAGGCGCTGGGCAAAGAGCGCGTCGCGCTGGAAAACGTGGTCGGCACCATCGACACCCTGACCCAGGGCGTGGATGACGTCGAGATGCTGGTGAGCCTGGCCGTGGAAGGGGAAGACGAAGAGACCTTCAACGAAGCCATCGCCGAATCCGAACAGCTGGAAGCCAAGCTGGTGGATCTCGAATTCCGCCGCATGTTCTCCGGTCAGCACGACGGCTCCGACTGCTATATCGATATTCAATCCGGCTCCGGTGGTACCGAAGCACAGGATTGGGCCAACATGGTACTGCGCATGTACCTGCGCTGGGGCGATGCCCACGGTTACAAGCCCGAGCTGATTGAATGCTCCGAAGGCGACGTGGCTGGTATCAAATCCGCCACCATCAAGTTCACCGGCGAATATGCGTTCGGCTGGCTGCGTACCGAAACCGGCGTTCACCGTCTGGTTCGCAAGTCCCCGTTCGATTCCGGTGGCCGCCGTCACACCTCCTTCTGTTCTGTGTTCGTCTACCCCGAGATCGATGACGATATCGATATCGAGATCAACCCGGCGGATCTGCGGATCGACGTCTACCGTGCCTCCGGTGCCGGTGGTCAGCACGTTAACCGAACCGAATCCGCGGTGCGTATTACCCACGTTCCGACCGGTGTCGTGGTACAGTGCCAGAACGACCGTTCCCAGCACAAAAACAAAGACCAGTGTATGAAGCAGCTGAAAGCCAAGCTCTACGAGCTGGAAATTCAGAAG
Organism: Aeromonas sp. s11; assembly: GCF_040907945.1. Lineage (NCBI taxonomy): Bacteria > Pseudomonadati > Pseudomonadota > Gammaproteobacteria > Aeromonadales > Aeromonadaceae > Aeromonas > Aeromonas sp. s11. Next base: position 30,960 of record NZ_JBFOCU010000026.1, read on the forward strand.
CAGAACGCTGAGAAACAAGCCCTGGAAGAGACCAAGTCTGATATCGGTTGGGGCAGCCAGATCCGTTCCTATGTGCTGGATGACTCCCGTATCAAGGATCTGCGCACCGGCGTCGAAACCCGTAATACCCAATCGGTGCTCGACGGTGACTTGGACAAGTTTATCGAAGCCAGCCTGAAATCAGGTCTGTAAACAAGCAGGAATCACCATGTCTGAACAAACCATCACTCCGGAAGTCGACCAAACTCTCGAACTCAACAACGAGATGACCGAGCGTCGTTCCAAGCTGGCCGCCCTGCGTGCCCAGGGTAATCCTTTCCCCAACGACTTCCGTCGCGACAGCCTCTCTGGCGATCTGCACGCAGAGTTCGACGACAAAAGCGCCGAGGAGCTGACGAGCCTGGGTAAACGGGTGAAGATTGCCGGTCGCATCATGACCCGCCGGATCATGGGCAAGGCTTCTTTCGCCACCCTGCAGGACATGGCCGGCAAGATCCAGGTCTACGTTACCCGTGACGACCTGCCGGAAGGTTTCTACAACGAGCAGTTCAAGAAGTGGGATCTGGGCGACATCGTGGGTGTCGAAGGTACCCTGTTCAAGACCCAGACCGGTGAGCTCTCCGTTCACGTTTCCGATATCCGCCTGCTGACCAAGGCACTGCGTCCGCTGCCCGAGAAGCACAAAGGCCTGACCGACCAGGAAGCTCGCTGCCGCCAGCGCTACCTGGATCTGATCGCCAACGAAGAGTCTCGCAAGACCTTCATGATCCGCACCCAGGTGGTTGCCGGTATCCGCAAGTTCTTCAACGAAAAGCGCTTCATGGAAGTAGAAACCCCGATGATGCAAGTCATCCCGGGTGGTGCCTCCGCGCGTCCGTTCGTCACTCACCACAATGCGCTGGACATCGACATGTACCTGCGTATCGCTCCGGAGCTCTATCTGAAGCGTCTGGTGGTCGGTGGTTTCGAGCGTGTCTACGAGATCAACCGCAACTTCCGTAACGAAGGTATCTCGGTTCGTCACAACCCCGAGTTCACCATGATCGAGTTCTACATGGCCTACGCCGACTACATCGATCTGATGGACCTGACCGAAGAGCTGCTGCGCACCCTGGCGCAAGACATTCTGGGCGACACCAAGATCCGTTACGCCAAAGAGGGCGAAGAGGGCCTGACCATCGATTTCGGTCAGCCGTTCCAGCGCCTCACCATGGTCGAGTCCATCCTGAAGTTCAACCCGGACGTAACTCTGGACGATCTGGCTACCCTCGAGAGCGCCAAGGCCGTTGCCAAGCGTCTGCACATCGAGCTGATGAAGGGATGGGAACTGGGCCACGTGATCACCGCGATCTTCGAAGAGACCGTGGAGCACATGCTGCTGCAACCGACCTTTATCACCGAGTACCCGGCCGCCGTTTCTCCGCTGGCTCGTCGCAACGACGTGAACCCGGACGTAACCGACCGCTTCGAATTCTTCATCGGTGGCCGCGAGCTGGCCAACGGCTTCTCCGAGCTGAACGATGCAGAAGACCAGGCCAAGCGCTTCCAGGATCAGGTTGATCAGAAAGAAGCAGGCGACGACGAAGCCATGTTCTACGACGCCGACTTCGTCACCGCGCTGGAACACGGCCTGCCGCCGACTGCCGGTCAGGGTATCGGTATCGACCGTCTGGTCATGCTGTTCACCAACAGCCACACCATCCGTGACGTCATTCTGTTCCCGGCCCTGCGTCCGCAGAAATAAGGCCCACAGAAGCCAGCTAAATCCCTTGGGTCAATCCCAAGCGTGATAGCCCATAAAAACGCCCCGCAACTGCGGGGCGTTTTTCTATCTCCTTTACCGCCAAATCACTTTATAAATTCAATAATGGAATAAAGAAGATATTTTTATTCTTTGTTGTTATCCAAAACGCCCTTTAATCTGGCCAAAAATCAGACCATGGAAGACGCGTGCGATGCAATTGAAGGATTCCCCATTCTACCTCTCCCCCCTATCTGACGAGCAGCAACGTCAGCTGGGCCAGGTACTCTCGACCCTCAATACCCAGCAACTGGCCTGGGTGAGCGGATATCTCTACGGCCTCTCCCAGAGCGGTCACCAGAACGTTGCTGCCAGCGCCGCCGTGGCTGCGCCCAGCGGCAGACTGACCATTCTCTACGGCTCCCAGACAGGCAACGCCAAAGGGGTCGCGAGTGCCATCAAGGCGCAGGCCGAGGCCCGCGGCCTACCGGTCACCCTAGCGTCTATGGCCGACTACAAACCCAAGCAGCTCAAGAAAGAGAGCCACCTGCTGGTGGTAGTGAGCACTTACGGGGAGGGTGAACCACCTGAAAGCGCCGTCGATCTGTTCGAGCAACTTAAAAAAGGCAAGCTTGGCAAGCTGGACGGGCTCAAGTTCGCGGTACTGGGGCTGGGTGACAGCTCCTACGAATTTTTCTGCCAGACCGGCAAAGATTTTGACAACTTCCTCGCCAAAGCAGGGGCCGAGCGCATTTATGAGCTCGCGAGCCTCGATGTGGATTATCAGGATGCGGCCAAGAGTTGGGGCGAGCAGGCACTCAACGCCATTGCCACGACCCTCTCTACCGGTGTGGCCAGCAACGTAGCCAGCGCGGTGCAGCAGGCGGTTGGCCACAGCCAGTACAGCAAGGAGAATCCCTTCCCTGCCCGCCTGTCGGTCAATCAGAAGATCACCGGCCGGGATTCCACCAAGGATATCCGCCATATCGAGATCAGCCTCGAGTCCTCCGGACTCGCCTATCAGCCGGGTGATGCCCTCGGTGTCTGGTTCGACAATGACGCCGAACTGGTGGGCGAAGTGCTGGCCCTGACCGGCCTCTCTGGCGATGAAGCCACGGCCCACGGCACCTTGTGCGCGGCCCTGACCAGTCACTTCGAACTGACCCGGCTGCACGGCGGCTTTATCACAGGGCTCGCTGACATATCGGATAATGCGGCGCTGAAAGATCTGGCTGGTGACAAGGCCCAGGTCAATGCACTGGTGGCCTCCGCTCAGGTGGTGGATGTGCTGAAACGCTTCCCGACCGCCCTCACGGCCGAGCAGCTGATCGGGTTGCTACGTCCCCTCACCCCGCGCCTCTACTCCATCGCCTCCGCCCAGAGCGAAGTGGAAGAGGAGGTGCACCTGACCGTCGGCGTGGTGCGCTACCCACAGGAAGATGGCACAGTGCGCTCTGGCGCCGCCTCCTCCTATCTGGCGGATCGGCTGATTGAGGATGGCGAGGTGCGGGTATTCATCGAGCACAACGACAACTTCCGCCTGCCCGTCAATCCCGACACCCCCGTCATCATGGTGGGCCCGGGCACCGGCATCGCCCCGTTCCGCGCCTTTATGCAGGAACGGGAAGCTCAGGGCGCGGAAGGCAAGAACTGGCTCTTCTTCGGCAACCCCCACTTTACCCAGGATTTCCTCTATCAGGTGGAGTGGCAGCGTTATGTGAAATCGGGGCTGCTGTCGAAGATCTCCCTGGCCTTCAGCCGGGATCAGGCCAACAAGATTTATGTGCAGGACCGCCTGCGTGAAGCGGGCCAGGAGCTCTACCAGTGGCTGGAAGCAGGCGCTCACTTCTATGTGTGTGGCGACGCCAACAAGATGGCCAAGGATGTGCAGGAGGCCCTGCTGGATGTAATTGCCGAACACGGTCACAAGAGCCGTGAGGAAGCAGAAGAGTATTTGAGCGAATTGCGTCGTGCCAAACGTTATCAAAGGGATGTCTATTGATGAGCAAACAACCTCTTTCTCACCCCAAAGCGGGACCGGTCGAAGGGCCGCTGGCCGACAACGAGCGCCTCAAGCGCGAGAGCAACTTCCTGCGCGGCACCATAGAGCAGGATCTGCAGGACCCGCTCACCGGCGGCTTCAACGGCGACAACTTCCAGCTGATCCGCTTTCACGGCATGTACCAGCAGGATGACCGCGATATCCGCCCGGAGCGCGCCGCCCAGAAGCTGGAACCGCTGCACAACGTCATGCTGCGTGCCCGCCTGCCGGGTGGGATCATCACCCCGGCCCAGTGGCAGATCATCGACAAGTTCGCCGAAGAGCACAGCCTCTACGGCAGCATCCGCCTGACCACCCGTCAGACCTTCCAGTTCCACGGGGTATTGAAGCGCGACATCAAGCTGATGCACCAGACCCTCAACAGCACCGGTATCGACAGTATTGCCACCGCGGGCGACGTGAACCGCAACGTGCTCTGCACCAGCAACCCGGTGGAGTCCGAACTGCATCAGGAGGCCTACGAGTGGGCCAAGAAGATCTCCGAGCATCTGCTGCCCAAGACCCGCGCCTACGTGGAGATCTGGCTGGACGGTGAAAAACTGGGGCAGGACGAGGAGCCGATCCTGGGCTCCAACTACCTGCCGCGCAAATTCAAGACCACTGTGGTGATCCCGCCTCACAACGACGTGGATATCCACGCCAACGATCTCAACTTCGTGGCCATTGCCGAGCATGGCAAGCTGGTTGGCTTCAACGTGCTGGTGGGCGGCGGGCTGGCCATGACCCACGGCGACACCAGCACCTACCCGCGCAAGGCGAGCGACTTTGGCTTTATTCCGCTCTCTCACGTGCTGGAGGTGGCGGCCGCCGTGGTCAGCACCCAGCGCGACTGGGGTAACCGGGTCAACCGCAAGAACGCCAAGACCAAGTACACCCTCGAGCGGGTCGGCGTCGAAGCCTTCAAGGCCGAGGTGGAGAGCCGCGCTGGCATCCAGTTCGGGCCGGTTCGCCCCTATGAGTTCACCAGCCGTGGCGATCGCTTCGGTTGGACCCTCGGGATCGACGGCAAGCACCACCTAACCCTCTTTATCGAGAATGGCCGCCTGCTGGACTTCCCAGGCAAGCCGCTCAAAACTGGCATGCTGGAGATCGCCAAGGTGCATCAGGGGGATTTTCGCCTGACCGCCAACCAGAACCTGATCATCGCCGGGGTGCCTGCCAGCGAGAAGGCCCGCATCGAAGGGCTGGCACGCCAATACGGCCTGCTGGATGACGGCGTAAGCGAGCAGCGCAAGCAGTCCATGGCTTGTGTGGCACTGCCTACCTGCCCGCTGGCGATGGCTGAAGCGGAGCGCATGCTGCCAGCATTGGTCACCGACATCGAGGACTTGCTCACCAAACATGGGCTGGCGGATGACGCCATCATCTTCCGTGTCACCGGTTGCCCCAACGGCTGCGGCCGCGCCATGCTGGCGGAAGTGGGTCTGGTGGGCAAGGCGCCTGGCCGCTACAACCTCCATCTGGGGGGCAACCTGGAAGGCACCCGCATTCCGCGCCTCTATCAGGAGAACATCACCGAGCCGCAGATTTTGGCCGAACTCGACGCGTTGATCGGCCGCTGGGCCACCGAGCGAAATCAGGGTGAGTGCTTCGGCGACTTCGTGATCCGGGTTGGGGTGATTGCGCCCGTTATCGATTCTGCGAGGGACTTCTATGCCGCTTAATCTGCCGCTTAATGTCACTGAAGATGGCCGCCTTGACCTGCAGGCACTGCTGGCCCTCGGCCGTGAGGAGCAAGTCGAGGCGCTGGCCCCCCTCAACCGGGAGCTGGATACCATGAGTGCCCCCGAGCGGGTGCGCTGGGCCCTGGCAAATCTGCCGGGGGAGCATGTGCTCTCCTCCAGCTTCGGCATTCAGGCGGCGCTGATGCTCCATCTGGTAAGCCGCGAGCGGGCCGACGTGCCCGTGGTGCTGACCGATACCGGTTATCTGTTCCCGGAGACCTACCGTTTCATCGACGAGCTGACCGAGCGCCTCGCGCTCAACCTGAAAACCTATCAGGCCGAGCTCAGCCCTGCCTGGCAGGAGGCTCGATTTGGTCTCTTGTGGGAGCAGGGGGTGGAGGGGATCACCCGCTACAACCAGCTCAACAAGGTGGAGCCGATGGAGCGCGCTCTGCGTGATCTGGGGGCCCAGACCTGGTTCTCCGGCCTGCGCCGGGAGCAGTCCGGCAGCCGTGGCAAGCTGCCGGTGCTGGGCATCCAGCGCGGCCGCTTCAAGTTCCTGCCGGTGATCGACTGGAGCAACAAGGATGTCTTCTACTACTTCAAGGAGTTCGACCTCCCCTACCATCCGCTGTGGGAGCAGGGCTACCTGTCGGTGGGCGATGTCCACACCACCACAAAATGGGAGCCGGGCATGAGCGAGGAGCAGACCCGCTTCTTCGGCCTCAAGCGCGAGTGCGGTTTGCACGAGGAAAATGGCGAGAACGACGGCTCAGGCATCTAATCCCGTCTTGAAAACCCAACAGAACAACAAGGGCATCCGAAGATGCCCTTGTTGTTATTTGCCCATTAGCATTTGTCCGTCAGCGGCGCTGCCAGGTCTCGAAGCTATAGGGGTGCGGGTTCTTCTCATCGGCAGGGTGGCTCTCGCACTCAATCCGTTGCCACTGGCCATCATCAAAAGCAGGGAAACGGGTATCTCCCTCCACCGCCAGATCGATTTGCGTCAGATAGAGGCAATCCGCACTCGGCAACATCTCGGCATAGAGATGACCACCACCGATCACCATCAACTCCTCCACCAAGCTGCCTGCCAACAGAGCCAGCGCCGCCTCGACGGAGCCCACCACCTCAATGCCCTCGACCTGATAGTCGGGATTGCGGCTGATCACCAGATTGCGCCGTCCGGGCAGCGGTCGACCAATAGATTCGAAGGTCTTGCGCCCCATCAATACCGGTTTACCGAAGGTGACACGCTTGAAGTGAGCCAGATCGGCAGGCAGATGCCAGGGCATCTGGTTGTCCTTGCCGATCACCCTGTCGTGGGCCATGGCGGCAATCATGGAAATCTTCATGGGGCCTCTCACCGTCTGTCAGATTATGGGGCGGTTACGGTACACGACCAGAGAGGGGATCGCCAAACCGAAACTGAGGGCACCGACGATAAAGAGCGCCTTGAGGCCGTTCTCCACCGCACTCTGGATCAACTCCATGGTCACGCCGTTGATATTGAGCTCTACCACCGCAATCATGGTTTTGAACGCATAACTGCCCGGGATCATCGGAATGATGGAAGCAACGCTGAACACCGGACGCGGCGCCAGCAGACGGCGCGACCAGTAGACGCAGACAAAGCCGACCGTGGTCGCCGCAGCCAGCGTCGCCCACTCGATAGGCATGCCGTAGTGGATAAGCAGGGTACGCAGGCTGTGGGCCAGCGCGCCGCCCATGGCGCAATATTTCAGCATCCGTGGCGGCACGTTGAACAGCATGGCAAACCCCACCGCCGGAATGGAGGACCAGAAGGCATCCTTGGCCAGTAGCCAGAGCAAATCCATCATACTTTCCACCCCCAGATCCCGGTCACCGACATGGCGAGAATGATGCCTATGGCGGCGCTGATGGTCAGCAGGGTCGCGGTCCCCCAGCGGGCCAGCCCCATATTGAAGTAGCCCTTCACCATGTCGGAGACCGCATTGATCAGCGGAAAGCCCGGCACCAGCAGCAGCACGCTGGCCGCCATGGCGAGATAGGGCTGGTCACCCCAGTTGAAGAAGGTGGCGCTGGAGGAGAGCAGGGTGGCAATAAAGCCGGTGGCGGCAAAGTTGATGAGCGGGCTGTGGTGATGGCGAGCCATCAGCTGGCGCACCCGCATCGCCACGGCAGATGAGAAGCAGGTCACCAGGAAGATGGGCCAGTCTCCGCCAAACAGCAGGCTAAAGGCACCACAGGAGAGCCCCACCATGGGGACCACCAACCAGGGGTGATAGTGGAAAGGGACGATGGCTTCGAGGCGCTGGCGCACTTCACGGGCACCGATCAGCTCTTTTTCCGCCATGATGCAGATCCGCTGGATCTCGCACACCACCTGCATATTGATGCCATGTTCGCGCACCCGCCGGGTAGTGGTAACACAGCCCCCCTGATAGAGGCTGGTGAGCACGATGGCACTGGAAGAGATGGCCATCTCGACACTCTCCAGCCCCAGCGCCATCCCCAACCGCACCGTGGTCTGCTCGATGATCCGGCTCTCCGCCCCGAACTGGGCCAACATCTGACCCACCTTGACGATAATGCGGGTGATCTCTGTCTGTTGCTCCCGCGACAACACCCGTCTTGGTGTGATACTTCTCATAATCCCTTCGAGTCGTAGCAATAAAAATTTCGGCCATATTAGCCTAACTTTTACTGTTATTCATCCACCCCTATCACAACCTGACTAATTAGTTATTACAAGAAGGAGAAAAGAGATTACATCACAAGTACATTACGACTAACATTAAAAACCATAACAATCAGGTCGCCAGCAATTCCCTTTATCATGGCCTCACCGATTTGGCTGAAATATCAACCAAGGGGGTTATTGCATATTATTTGCGACGTCGATAGTCCGCCAGATGGATTATTTTACCACTGCCATCGCTTTCAGACGGAGGGTCCCCCTCTTCTCTGAACTGGCTCATTTCGCTGCGCATCAAATAAAAAGATTCCCGCATCATGTTGGTAATCCGGATACAGCTATCAAGATTGTTTTTCGCCAGACGGCGCTGACCATCAATCTTGAACTGCAACCCGCGCAGACGGCGCTGCTGATCGGGGCTCGCACGGGCCATCAACTGGTCGATCTGCTGCTCCAGAATCGCATCCAGCCGGGAGGGCTCACTCGCAGCCAACTCCTTCAGGGTGTCAAAATCAGGCAACTCCATATGCCCTCCTTGGCGACTATTGCTGGCAACACACTGCGGTACCACACCATCACGTCCCAGCCATATAAATCTGTATATACGATGCGGCGAAAAAGGGTTCAATCCATCCACTGGGGACTAAACCGGACAATGGTCACTACGAGGGTGTCTATCTATTTTAATTGTGTTTGGAAACAAGCGATTGTTTTTAATTCATGCGAGATAAAACACTTATACATTTTAGGTTGTGATTTTCTGTTTTTTATTGCAAATAAAAATCCGGGTGGCCTTATTTTGCTTCATTCGACACTTTATTCTTCCCTCACCGACCCGCGCCATCTCCTGACGGTTTAACATATCTCACTGATTATGTTATTTTAATTGCCACTTTTATCGGACATTCAAGAGTAGACCATGAGCAAGGCAAAAATCGGTATCGTCACCGTCAGCGATCGCGCCAGCGCGGGCATCTATGAAGACCTCTCCGGCAAGGCCATCATCGACACCCTGAACGCCTATCTGACCTCGGAGTGGGAACCTGTCTATCAGGTGATCCCCGATGAGCAGGAGCAGATTGAAGCAACCCTGATCCGGCTGGCGGATGAGGAGCAGTGTTGTCTCATCGTCACCACAGGCGGCACCGGTCCGGCCAAGCGGGATGTCACGCCGGAAGCGACCGAGGCGGTATGTGATCGCATGATGCCGGGCTTTGGCGAGCTGATGCGGGCCGAATCCCTCAAGTTTGTGCCGACTGCCATTTTATCGCGCCAGGCTGCCGGGCTGCGCGACGATACCCTGATCGTCAATCTGCCGGGCAAGCCCAAATCAATCCGCGAATGTCTGGATGCCGTCTTCCCCGCCATCCCCTACTGTATCGATTTGATGGAAGGGCCGTATCTCGAGTGCGATGAAACTGTCATCAAGCCGTTTCGGCCGAAAAAATAGCGAACCCGACCATAAAAAATAATGGCGAGCCACGGCTCGCCATTATTTTTAACTCATCTGTCTGCGCAGAAAAACCGCATCAATTATTTGCGGCCGAATACTTTTACGCCCGCTTTGCTGCGCTCTGAATTACCGTACACTTCGATTTTTTTCACACAACGGCGCGAGCCCAGTGATTTCCACTCGGTCTCTTTATCGCTGCTCATTTCTCGATCGAAACGAATGGTCTTGGTACGATCACCACCATAGGTCACCACCACCCGATCCAGGGTCAAATCACGCTCCGCCTTCACCTTGATATATTTGGTCTGACGGCAAACCACCAAAGGAATTGTCGCACCATGATCACCGGCTCCCAGTAAAATAGTCCGCCCCAGCGTGAACTGATCGTCACCGGCATGGCTGGCTGACGCCACTACCAGCAAGACACCACCCAGCAAGCTGCGTGCAGAAAAACGGGAATTCCAGATAGACATCAAGGACATAACACCTCCAATTAAAAATGGAGTGTGATGATAAGGGCTAAACCATAACGGAAGCTGTATCACAGCTGAATTTGCTGCGAATGTGCGGGGATCAACAGAGAAAACAGTACTACTCTTCGGCAAAAAGAGAAGAGCCGCAGATAGCGGCCCTTGCGACAAGAGAGCGCTTAGCGTTCCATGATTTGGGTCACGTCATCTTTCTTGATCATTACCTCGCGCCCTTCATGATCGTAATAGCGATACATGCCGGTGCTCTCGTCCAGCTTGGGTTTGCTCTCTGTGGTGATCATCTTGCCATCCTTGGTGCTCATGATGTATTGGGAGCTGCATGCCACCAGCCCCAGGGCACACACCAGGATCATCATCAGTTTTTTCATTGCGGCCTCTTCTGCGATCATCCTCACCACGAGGATGTTTCTTGAAGCCTAGTTCAATCGCACGGCACGGGATGGCGCGATGAGCAAAGCGGGATCGCTGTCAATAATCAGCGACTTAGCCTCGCTATCTGGCCGGGTGGCGAGCGCAATGAAAAAGGCCGGACATCTGTCCGGCCTCTTCTTTTCAGCGCAAGGGCGCAATCATGACTTGGCAGGCTGACGCTCACCGGTCACGGTCGGGTTCTTGGGATCGGAACTCCACTCGTACCAACCGCCGTCGTAGACGCTGATCTGTTTCCAGTCCATCAGCCAAGCGTAGAAGAAGGCCTCGGAGGCGCGCCAGCCGGTACCGCAGTAGAACGCCGCCTGCTGAGTTGGCTCGATGTTCCACTGGTCCCACATGGCGAGGATCTCGCGGGCCGGCTTCATGGTGCCGTCCGGGTTGTGGAAGTCGCTCATGCTGTTGGCATCGACGCCACCATGACCCCATTTGGCCCCCGGGATATCGCCCTTCGGCTTGATGTAGCTGTAACCTGAGGTGTTGCCGACAAACTCGTCCCAGGTACGCACACTGACCAGCGCGCTATCGGGCTTCTTGAGCAGCTCTTTCGCCTGACTTAGCGTGGTGTAGTACTCGGGGTGAGCGGGAATGGCCACGCCAAACTCCTTCACCGGCTCATATTTGTTGGGCAGACCGGTTTCGGTGCGCAGGTGCTGGATAAACCAGGCATCCAGACCACCGTCCAGCAGGCGCACATCTTCCACCCCCGCATACATCATCAGGTGCGCGGCACGGGCAGCCGCCATGGTGTTGCGACCATAGAGGATAACGGTGGTGTCGTGACGGATGCCGTTATCCAGCAGCAGCTTCTTGAGCGCTTCGTCAGAGACCTTGTTCCACAGCGGCTCCTCTTCGAGGCTGTTGGTATCGATATAACCGGCCCCCGGGATGTGGCTGATGAGGTAGGCCTTGGGTGAACCCCAATCCACTTCAAACAACTTCCAGTCACCCTTGGGCGCTGCGGCGACCGGCTTGCCCTCTTGCAGATCCGCCAACCAGCGCGGATAGACCAGCTGCTGCCAGCGTGCCAACGACTCGCGCGGTGCGGCTTGCCACCCTTGCAACTCGAACAGCTGCTTGATCCCCTGCTTGCGCAGCAGACGGGCCACCTCGGCCACTTCGCGGGACGCACCGTAGAGGGCAACCGGACGATCTGCTTTCAGCCCCTTGATCTCGAGCGCCTTTGGCCACTCTTCATCGCTGTATTTCCACTCGGCAGAGAGGTTCTCGGCACCCGCCACATGACCGCCCTGCTTCTCCCCTTCCATCGGCCACCCCTGATAGAAGTAGCTGGCGCGGGTATCCAGGATGACAGCCTGTTTGGCCTTGGCATCGGCCAGCGAGAGCGGTGGCAACTCCCCTGCCACGGCGGGCAGGGCACACCAGAGCAGTAAGGTCGCCAGCGCGGCCTGCAGGAAGCGAAGATGTCGTTTCATGGTGATTTCTCGATTCATAGTGAACAAGGTTAAAAAATGGAGCGACCCAGCCGCTCGGCCAGCAGCTCCAGCGCCGCCGTGCCCGCCAGCGAGTTGCCAGCTTTGTTGAGCTCGGGCGACCAGACACAGACGCAGAGCTCGCCCGGGATCAGGGCGATGATACCGCCGCCGACACCCGATTTGCCCGGCATGCCGACACGATAGGCAAAATCGCCCGCCTCATCATAGAGACCGCAGGTGGCGAGCAGGGCGTTGACCTGTTTGGTGGTGCGGGCGGGCAGCAGCGGCACGCTCTCGCCCAGTGGCACACCACGGTTGGCCAGATAGATGAATGCCCGCGCCAGATCGACGCAGCTCATGCGAATGGCACAGGCATTGAAGTAGCTTTGCAGCACCTTGTCCACTTCGTTTTCGAAGTTGCCATAAGCCTTCATCAGATAGGCGATGGCGGCGTTGCGGGCAGAGTGCTGATATTCGGAGCGGGCGACCACCTGATCCGCCATGATGGCCGGATTGCCGGAAAGGCGGCGCACCAGCTCGAGGGTACGCTGACGGGGCGCAGTGAGGCGGGTCTCCAGCAGATCGCTCACCACCAGCGCCCCGGCATTGATAAAGGGGTTGCGGGGGATCCCCTGCTCGAACTCGAGCTGCACCAACGAGTTGAAGGGCTGGCCGGAGGGCTCCTTGCCAACCCGGGCCCAGATCTCCTCCTCCTGATAGAGGGTGAGCGCCAGGGTCAGGCTCAGGGCCTTGGAGATACTCTGGATGGAGAAGGGTTCAAAAGCGTCACCGGCGGTGAACAGCTCCCCCTCGACGGTACAGACTGCGATACCCAGCCGATCGGCCGGTACCTGAGCCAGTGCCGGAATGTAGTCGGCCACCTTGCCTTGTCCCAGCAACGGGCGCACCTCTTCAAGGATGCTGGCCAGTAATTCGGATGACAACACCATAAGCAATAAGCGATTCCATGACTAAAACAGCGGTGGAGATCCCATCCCCACTGACAAAAATCCCGCCAGCGGCGGGATTTTTCAGTTACCCACAACAAGGCGCCAGATGCGGCAGCCTTGTATCAGGCCGGTTCACCGTACCAGAGGTCGAACAGCTCGGTAACGACCACGGCTTCCATCCCCTTGCCTTCCAGCCAGGATTTGACGGCAGCGCGGTCTTCTTCGGTACACTTGCCCAGTTGCTGGGTGCAGATCATCCCTTCCCAGGCCAGGTGACCGGAGCCGGCAAAAGCCAGTTTGCGGGGTTCAACAACCTCATCGATCATCGCATCGACTACCGCATCGATGGTCTCTTCGGCAGTGCCGACCGGGAAGTTGAAACTGATGTCGAAACCCATTTCCTGGAATTCATCGACGCGCAGTTTCTTGCGCAGGCGGCGGCTACGATTGGCCATGATAGCTCCTCAAGTTAGTTGATACGCTAGGTGTGTTGACGTGCCAGCTTAGCTGACACGCTTGAAAATCAGATCCCAAACCCCGTGGCCGAGACGGTGGCCACGTTGTTCAAATTTGGTCAGCGGACGCCAGTCAGGACGCGGCACCCAGTTGCCGGTGGCGGAGGTGTTCTCGTAACCCTCGGCGGCGCTCATCACTTCCAGCATGTGCTCGGCATAGTTTTCCCAGTCGGTCGCCATGTGGAACACGCCACCGATGGCCAGCTTTTGACGAATATCCTGGGCAAACGCAGGCTGTACGATGCGGCGCTTGTGGTGACGGCTCTTGTGCCAGGGATCCGGGAAGAAGAGCTGCAGGCAGGAGAGTGAACCGTTCGGGATCATGTGCTCCAGCACCTCGACCGCATCGTGGCAGATCACCTTCAGATTGGTGACCCCCGCTTCCTGAGCGGTACCCAGACAGGCGCCCACGCCCGGGGAGTGCACTTCGATGCCGATGAAGTTCTTCTCGGGGGCATTCTTGGCCATCTCCACCAGAGAGGCGCCCATGCCAAAACCGATCTCCAGCACCACAGGTGCTTCACGGCCAAACAGTGCGACCAGATCGAGCTGCTTTGGCTCGAAATCGATGCCCATGACCGGCCAGAGCTCTTCCAGGGCCTTCTCCTGCCCTTTGGTCAGGCGGCCTTCGCGACGGACAAAGCTGCGGATCTTGCGCATGAACTTGCCGTCTTCGTTAAATACATCTTGGGTCACAGGCATAATGGTCTCGTTATTTCATCAATCCGGGTAATACATCTTGTGTTCGATCCCGAGCGGGACCGCTCGCGGCTCGGCATTTCATCGACCCGCGAAAACAGGGGAGCGAATTATCCCAAGATAGGCCCAAGGCGCAAGTGTTTCGCGCAACAAATCCCTCATCTCTCACCATTTCATTGACAACAGTTGACAAATGCCGACCCGTTCACAGAATTGGTCACGCGTCGAGTACATGCTGCCTGCACAAATAAAACCATACACAACAAAGGATTGCAGTATGAAATACAGAGCATTGGCGTTTGCCATCACCACTTTGCTTGTGGGATGCGACACATCAACAAATGACTCACAAGCCCCTGCCGCCGCCGAGCAGGCCTATGAGTATCTGGTGCAGTTGAGCTCAACCGCAGAAGGGATTGGCGCACGCCCCACGGGGACAGAGGCAGAAACTCGTGCCGCGGCATGGATCCAGGACCATCTGACCGGTTGGGGCTACGATGTGCAACGCCAACCCTTCACCTACACCAAAAGCGGCGCCAGTAAAAACTCCCAAAACCTGATCGCTGAGCTCAAGGGCACAAGTGACAAGGTGATCCTGATCGGCGCCCACTACGACAGTACGGGCGACAAGAAAGGTTCTGAAGGAGCCACCGACAACGGCGCTGGCGTCGCGGCCCTGCTGGCAGTGGCTGAAGCGCTTAAAGGACAAACCTTGCCCTACACGGTTCGCTTTGCATTCTTCGGCGCGGAGGAGAACGGTCTCAACGGTTCCAAAGCCTATGTCGCCAGCCTCGACAGCGCCGCCGTCGCCAAGCTGCTGGCGATGGTGAACTACGACACCATCGCCGGGGGCGACATCGTCTACGTCCACTCAGCCCACTCGGACGTCGCCGAATACAACTGCACAGATCCGAGCCGCTACAGCTTCGATCCCAAGGTGCGGGATCGCCTGCTTACCCTCTCCAAACAGACTGCAACCCCGTTTGCCATTCATCCCAGCTACAGCGGTTATCCGGAAGGAGAGACTGGCAGCTGGTCAGATCACGCACCCTTTGCCTGCCTGGGGGTGCCGATCGCCTACGTTGAAGCGACCAACTTCACCATCAACGGCGCTGATGGCTATGACGGCTACTCCCAAAGCACCAATCCAGCGCTGTGGGACTGCTATGACGCCACCACCAAGAGCGCCTGCGATCGTGACAGCGAAACCCAGTGGGGAAAAATTTGGCACACCCAGTACGACCGCCTCGACAAGATGGAGGAACTATTCCCTGGCAGAGTAGAAAGCCAACTTGGCGCCAACACCGACCTGATGATCCGCTTCCTCAAGGAACCGGGTTTGTAAAGTCAGTTGCTTGTCCACAAAACAAGATCGCCCTAACTCATTTCAATTCAATGCATGGGCGCCACACGGGCAGGTAAAATTCGGGCAGGTGCCAAACCTGCCCTTTTTTGGCGATTTTTGTGACAATCATTGCCTCATTTCTGAAATCTGATACAAACGGATAACCTGGCGGTCGAATGGAGCGACCGCCCACATGCCGAGAGAATTGTCTATGCAGCCGTTTTTTGCCCAGCGCTTCGAGAAGGTCGAGCCTTCCTTTATCCGTGAAATCCTCAAAGTTGCCGCCAATCCGGAGATCATCTCCTTCGCCGGTGGCCTGCCCAATCCCCACCTGTTTCCGGTCAAGGCGATCGATCAGGCCTGTCAGGATGTGCTGCGCGAGCAAGGGGCTGCCGCCCTGCAATATGCGGCGACCGAAGGCTTCGCCCCGCTGCGCCAATATATTGCCGACCGCTATCTGACCCGCCACGGCATGCAGGTCAATCCGGACAACATCCTCATCACCAGCGGCTCCCAGCAGGCGCTGGATCTGCTGGGCAAGGTGCTGATCGACGAGGGTCAGGATCTCATCATCGAAGAGCCGGGTTACCTTGGCGCCATTCAGGCCTTTTCTGTCTACCAGCCCACCTTCAAGCCGATCACCCTTGAAGAAGAGGGTCTGGATCTGGCGGCGCTGGATGCGCTGCTGGCCAACGGGTCCAGTGCCAAACTGCTCTACGGCGTGCCCAACTTCCAGAACCCGAGCGGAGTCTCCTACAGCCGTGCTAACCGCGAGGCACTGGCCGAGCGACTGGTGCGCCACGAGCTGTTGATGGTGGAAGATGATCCCTATGGCGAGCTGCGCTTCGAGGGCGAGCATCTGCCCCCCATTGCCAAGCTGGCGCCAAACAATACCGTGCTGCTCGGCTCCTTCTCGAAAACCGTGGTGCCCGCCTTCCGGCTGGGCTGGATGGTGATGCCGGACTGGCTGCGCAAGAAGGTGACCATCGCCAAGCAGGCGACCGATCTGCACAGCAACGCCTTCAGCCAGCAGGTGCTGCACCGCTTCCTGACCGACAACTCCCTCGACGCTCACCTGGAGAAAATCAAAGAGGTCTATGGCCGCCAGCGCGCCGCCATGGAAGCCGCGCTGGCCCGTCACTGCCCGCCCGGCGTCAGCTACACCCGACCGGAAGGGGGTATGTTCCTCTGGCTGACCCTGCCAGCCCACATCAGTGCCATGGCGCTGTTTGACGAGGCGATCAAGGAGAAGGTGGCCTTCGTACCCGGCGCCCCCTTCTACGTGCGACCCGAGATCAAGAACACCCTGCGCCTGAGCTTCTCCTGCGTCGATGAAGCGACCATCGAGGAGGGGGTCAAACGCTTGGCCCGCGCCCTCCAGCGCATGCTCTGATCGCCCAAGCCAAACCGTATCAACAAAAAAACCAGCGAGTGATCGCTGGTTTTTTATGCTCCCCATTCAACCGTTCAGCCAAACAGGGTCTTGCAAAACTGCTTCATCGGAATGGGGCGGCTGTAACGATACCCTTGCAGATAGTCAACGTGGCGCGCCCGCAGGTAGTCCGCCTGCGACTGCTTCTCGACCCCCTCCGCAATCAGGATCAATTCAAGTCGCTTCGCCAGATCAATCACGTTTTCAACGATATGGCTGGAGAGTGCATCCGTGCCGATCATCTCCACAAAGCTCCGGTCAATCTTGATTGCATCGACCTGAAACTGTTGCAGATAGGTGAGACTGGAGTGACCGGTGCCAAAGTCATCGATAGAGATCAACACGCCCAGTTTGCGCAATTCGGCAAACATCTGAGCGGTTGTTTCATCAGCCACCAGCAGCTCCCGCTCGGTCAGCTCCAGCCCCAAATCAACGGGATTGTCCTTAAACGCGTCGAGAAAGGCCTTGCAGTCAGCCAACAAGTCGAGATCCTGAAAGTGCTTGGCGCTGATATTGAAGCAAAAATGAAACTTTGCCGGCAGCTTGCGGGCATAAGGGGAGAAGTGGTCGCGCACCTGCGCCATCAACAGGCTGGTCATGGGCACGATCAGCCCGCTATCTTCCGCCAGCGGAATAAAGCGATCCGGCGAGATCATCCCCTGCTTGGGATGCTGCCAGCGCATCAGCACCTCACAGCCACGCCACTGCTCATCCTCACCGGAGACCACCGGCTGCAGGTAGGGGATAAACTCCTCTTCGATCAACGCCCGCTTGAGCTCCTCCGCTGGTGAGCTGCTACGCCCCATCAGCCTGAAGGTGCCGAATCCAATCAGCAGCGCCAGCAGCGGAGAGAGGAACAAGGTATATCTGGAGTAGCGCCATGCGTGACTCCAGTAGTCATGCACCGTGACCCGGGTGACGACCTGATAGGGGAAATCGGCCGAAGCGAGGGCAATATAACCCTCTTCTGTCGGAGAGGGCGCCGCCCCGACCTGACCTGAGCCAAACAGAGCCCTCTGCCCCACCACCAGAGCCATCGGGGAGTTCTTGCTGGAGATCTCCAGGGTATTGCGCAGGTAGTAGCCATCTACACCGATCAGCACACTCCCCTTGTCCGTTTCATGACGCAGCACGATCAAGGGGCGATCCGGTGTGACCTCATTGCCAGGCAGCAGTTGCAACCTGCCATCCACATAGCGGTCGGGATTGAAGGGGCCATCGTAGTCACCATAGAGCGAGGTGCAATAGATGTGGCTGCCTACAGCCAGATTGGCGGAACGGACATAAGGCACCGTGGCCACCTGTTCGCGCAGCAGTTGTGCCGCCTCCTTGCACGAGTGACCCAGCATCCCCTTCACATTGATGGCCGCCTGCTGGGCATGGCCGATGGAGCGCTCAAACATCACACGGGCATGCTGCAACCGTGAATCGGCATCACGCTCTGTCTCCGTCACCGTCTGCCAGATAACGGCAACAACCCCCAGCAGCAGGATCCCGCCCCCCATCAGCAGCGCCAAGAGAATCCTCGAGTAAAGCTGGCGAAGTTTCAAACGACGAAATGGCATGGCGGCCTCTTTGATGCTCGGATAATGGGTGACAGCCTCGGTGGACAGGCGAAAAGGGTCGCCATAATAGCGATTGTTCAACAAATGTCCACCCAACAAAAATCAATCAATTCAAACTATTGTTCAACAATATGTCGTAAGAAGAGGATAGAGTTAACAAACGTCAAACAGAAAACTCCCGAAGCACGTCTCACTTGTTGAAGGGAAGCCACACCATTAAAGTTGAGCAAACGGCAGCAGGAGCATACAGCGATGAAGATTCTTATTACCGGAGGAACCGGCTTTATCGGCCGCAAGCTGGTTGCCCATCTCAAGGTCAATCATGAGGTCGTGGTCTTGAGCAGGCAGGGGAGCCGCGCCTACTCCCTGCTCGGCCACGATATCAAGGTATTGGATAACCTCGACCGGCTTGATGACCTCAATGACGTGGATGCGGTGATCAATCTGGCCGGTGAACCCATCGCCGCCGGACGCTGGAGCGAGTCGCGCAAACAGCTGCTCTGCGATAGCCGCTGGCTGTTGACCGAGCAACTGGTGGATCTCATCAAGCTATCCAGCACGCCGCCCAAGGTGCTGATCAACGCCTCCGCCATCGGCTGGTATGGCAGACAGGGCACCGAAACCCTCGACGAGCAGTGTCGCTCTCCCAACGACGAGTTTACCCACCAACTCTGCCAGCAGTGGGAGACCCTGGTGCAAGAGGCCCAGAGCCGCCAAACCCGGGTCTGTATCGTGCGGATCGGACTGGTGCTTGGCATGGATGGCGGCGCCCTGCCCAAAATGCTCCCCCCCTACCGACTCGGACTCGGCGGCCCCATGGGATCGGGCAGCCAGATGATGAGCTGGATCCATGTGCAGGATTTGGTACGTGCCATGCTGTTCCTGCTGGAGCATGAGGAGTGTAGCGGCATCTTCAACGGCACTGCGCCCCATCCGGTCAGTAACCGGGAGTTCAGCCAGACCCTGGCTGCGACGCTACACCGTCCACACCTCTTCTTCGTCCCGGCGCCGCTGCTGCAACTGGTGATGGGGGAGGCGGCAGATCTGCTGCTGACCGGACAAAAGGTGATACCAGCACGGCTGCAACAGGCCGGTTTTCACTTCAGCTATCCCGAGCTGCCGAGCGCCCTCGCCAATCTGCTGCGCGAGCCCCGCTAACTCACACCCGCTCGCTGCGTCCACTCGTCAGCGCCCCACATAGCAAGCAGCCCGGCCAATGGCCGGGCTGCTTGTTTATGGTGGCTGCGCTATTGCACCTTGTGTGCATCGGCTCGCGCTGGCGGGATTACAACAACCCCTGACCCAGCCCTCGCAGCCGATCGCTCAGGGTGCCAGCCAGCAGCTGACGCTGCATCCCCTGCCCCGCCAGCGTTACCAGCAGTGCCCCCAGTGTCGGCAGGCCGAGCCAGATGGCCCAGTGGAACTGCCACTGCCCCTCGAACCACCACCACTGCAGGCCAAAGGAGCAGAGCTCCACCACCATGGCGGCACAGAGTCCCGCCAGCGCACCACTGGCCACCAGCTCCCAGCGCAGCATCTTTTTCAGCAGGTCGCTGCTGGCACCCAGGGTGCGCATCAGCAACAGCTCGCGCCGACGCTGGGCCATGCTGGCCTGAGTCTGGGTCAGCAGCACCAGCAACGCGGCCACTGTCACCAGCCCCAGCATCAGCGCCAGCGCCCGGCTCACCTGCTCCGATACCTGAGTGAGCCGCGCAATCAGGTCATCCACATCGATAAGGCTCACCGTGGGGTGGCGGCGAATAAGCTCCACCTCGGCAGTGCGCCCCGCTTCGGGCAGCCGGTAGCTGCCAAGCCAGGTACGGGAGAAGGGTGCCAGCAGATCCTCGGAGAAGATCATGTAGAAGTTGGGACGCATATTGTCCCACTTGATGCTGCGCAGACTGGTGACCCTGGCGCCAAAGCTGCGCCCCTCGATAGTAAAGGCGAGCATGTCCCCCAACTTGATATCGAGCCGCTTGGCCAGCTCGCTATCCACCGACACCTCGCCGGGCCCGGCAAGCCATTTACCGGCCACCAGCTTGTTGTCGGTTGGCAGAGTTGTTGTGGTAGTGAAGTTGAGCTCCCGATCGACCCCCTCGCGGCCACTGCTGGCCCCCTCGCCCACCGCCTCACCGGCGATATGGGTCAGCCGGCCACGCACCATGGGATAGAAATCGGAAGTGGTGGCCCCGGCTGCCGCAAGCTCGCTCAGGATCCCCTCCCGTTCGTTCTCCGCCACATTGACCAGAAAACGGTTGGGCGCATCGACGGGAAGACGGGCCGAAAACTCATCCAGCAGATCGACCCGGGCCGCCCATAACAGACCAAACAGCATCAATGCCAGCGCAAAGCCCGCCAGCTGAAACAGGCCGCTGCTGCGCTCGCGCGACAGATGGGCCAGCGCCAGCCGCAAGGCATGAGGCCCGCTCACTCTCGCTCCCAGCCGCAACATCAGCGCCGCCAGCAGGGCCAGCAGCCCCATCAGCAAGCCCATGCCACCTACCAGACCCAGCGCCAGCCGCACATCGGCGGTAAAGCCCCAGACCAGCGCAAACAGCCCGAGCAGACCGACCGGCAGAGCCAGCCAGGGGGGAATCCCCGCCTCCAGCTCCCGGCGCAATACCCGCAGCGGCGACACCTTCAGCAGCCGCAAGAAGGGCACAAAAGCGAGCAGCAGTGTGATAAAGAGCGCCACTGCCACGCCCAGGGCAAAGGGGCGCCAGGAGGGGGGCGGCAGATCCGGCGGCAGCAGGTCCCCCAGCAGTTGCAAGGTGATCCACTGCATGACGGTACCCGCTACCAGACCCAGCAGCGCACCGATCAGCGTCAGCGACAGCAGCAGGGTTCCCATCAGTTGCCAGAGCGAGCGACGAGATGCCCCCAGGGTCTTGAGCAACGCCACCATATTGGTCTGGCGCTCGGCAAAGTGGCGCACCGCAATCCCCATCGCCAACGCCCCCAGCAACACCCCGCTTAGCGAGGCGAGCCGGAAGAAACGCTCGGCATTGGCCAGCGAGCGACCCACTTGGGATTCGCTGTCATCCGGTTTGATCCACTTCTGTCCGGCCTGCAATTGCGGCAACAACCATTGCTCGTAACGGGCCAGCGACTCTCGCGGCCCTTTGAACAGATAGCGCCACTGCTGGCGGCTGCCGGGGAGCAGAGCACCGGTCGCCTCGATATCGGCACTGTGGATCAGCGCACGCGGCGCCAGCAGGAAGGGGCTGAAGCCCTGATCCGGCTCCTCGCCAAGCAGGCCTGCCACCTTGAGCACCGTATTGCCCACCTCCAGCTCATCCCCCGTTTTGGCCTTAAGCAGCTGCATCACCCGAGCGGAGAGCCAGATCTCGCCGGGGGCCGGGGCACGGGCAGGTTCCAGAGTGAGCTTGCCGTAGAAGGGAAAACCGTCGGGCACCGCCCGAATGGAGGCGAGCTGCAGGGCGTCGCCGTGAAACAGCATGCTGTTGAAGCTGACGGTGGTCTGCACCGCCAAGCCATCCTGTTTCGCTCGTTCCAGCCAACCATCCGGCAGAGCAGCGGCAGTACGCAGCACCCGATCCGCTCCGATAAAGTCGCGGCCCGACGCCTTGAGTCCGGCATCGAGCCGATCCGCCACCAATGCCACACTCAAGACGCACGCCACGCTAAGCGCTAGCGCCAGCACAAACCAGCGCAGCTCGCCGCTAAAACCTTCCCGGCGAAGCAGTCGCCATCCCAATCGCCACTGCATCATCCCTTGCATCTCCCGCCTGATCCGCAGCTCACCCCGTTACACCACATCATGGGCCACCTCGCGCTCCAGTCTGCCCGCCGTCATGACCACTTGCCGCTGGCAACGTTCGGCCAGCTGATGATCATGGGTTACCACCACTAGCGTGGTGCCGTGCTTGCGATTGAGTTCAAACAGCAGCTCGATCACCTTCTCGCCGGTCTTGCTGTCGAGGTTGCCGGTCGGCTCGTCCGCCAGCAGCAGGCTTGGACGGGTCATAAAGGCGCGGGCGATTGCCACCCGCTGCTGCTCACCGCCGGAAAGCCGTGGCGGCAGATGGTGCAACCGCTCGCCAAGCCCGACCGCTGCCAGCAGCTCGCGGGCTCTTGGTTCGCAATCCCGCTCCCCGCGCAGCTCGGCGGGCAGCATCACATTCTCCAGCGCCGTCATGGTCGGGAGCAGCAGGAACGACTGGAACACAAAGCCGATCTGCTCGGCGCGCAACCGGGCCCGCCCCTCCTCATCCAGCTCGCCAAGGGATTTGCCGAGGATTTCGATCTCCCCCTGACTCGGCAGATCGAGCCCGGCCAGCAATCCCAGCAGGGTGGACTTGCCGGAGCCGGAGGCGCCGACCAGGGCCACCGTCTCGCCGCTATTGACTTGCAGATCGATCCCTTCAAGGATGGTGAGGCTTTCCTGGCCGAGGCGAACCGATTTGCCGAGGCCCTTGACGACAATAATGGGGGTTGAACTCATGCTCTGTATCCTTTGTTCCAATTCCTTGATGACAATCCATAGCGGGAGTTGAATTGATGGTGCGTATTCTGTTTGCCTTGTTCGTTGGCCTCGGCAGCCTGCTCTCGTCGGCTCAGGCCCAGACCCTGCTGGTGCTGGGAGACAGCCTGAGCGCCGGCTATCAAATGCAGGTTGAGCAGAGCTGGCCTGCCCTGCTCAACCAGAAATGGCAGGAGGAGGGGGGCAAACACACCCTGCTCAATGCCAGCATCAGCGGTGAAACGACCCAGGGGGCGCTGGCCCGTCTGCCCGCTCTGCTGAAGGAGCACAAGCCGGACTGGCTGCTGATCGAACTGGGGGGCAACGATGGCCTGCGCGGCTTCGCACCGACCATTACCCGCCAGAATCTGGCCAGCATGATCGCGCTCGCCAAGGAGCAGCAGACCCGTGTGGTGTTGACCCAAATCCAGCTGCCCCGCAACTACGGTGCCCGCTATCTGCGCCAGTTCGAACAGATCTTTCCCGAGTTGGCCCAGGCTAACGATCTGCCCCTGCTGCCCTTCTTTATGGATGATATTGCGCTGCGCCCTGAACTTATGATGAACGATGGTATTCATCCCACCCCGGCGGCCCAGCCACAAATCCGCGATAAAGTCGCCCGCTTTATGGAGCCGCTGCTCAGCCAATAAGCCCGCCGTCTATCGCCAATATCCCATAACAAAATATCCCGCCAAAATCGGATGTTTTGAATGGTCGACGATCTCTGCGTGGCACCTTGATTCAACCAATCCATCGCTAATACCCAATAACAACACATCCCGCCGAAGCGGGATGTGTTGTTATTGATTTAGCATAACCGGCAGGCAGTTTCTCAGCTTTCCAGTACCTGACGCAGCCGCTCCTGGGCCACGCCGACCAGCAAGTCGGGCTGGAATTTGGAGATAAAGCGGTCGCACCCCACCTTCTTGACCATGGCTTCGTTGAAGTTGCCGCTCAGGGAGGTGTTGAGGGTGATAAAGAGATCGGACATACGCGGATCGCTGCGCACCTCGTGGGTCAGGCGGTAGCCATCCATCTCCGGCATTTCGGCATCGGTGATCATCAGCAGGATCTCGTCGGTCACCTTCTTGCCAGCATCGCACCACCCCTTGAGCAGGGTCAGCGCCTGCAAACCATCCTGACACTCGATCACCTCAAGCCCAAGCTGGCCCAGGGTCTCGCGCACCAGATTGCGGGCGGTGCTGGAGTCATCGACGATCAGCACTTTGCGGCCATGCATCTCGGGCAGGATCTCCCGATCCAGCACCTCTTCGGAGATGCGGATGTCATAGGTGATGATCTCCGCCAGCACCTTCTCCACGTCGATGATCTCGACGATCTGATCCACCCCATCTTCGGGAATGCGGGTGATGGCAGTGAGGTAGTTGGCACGCCCGGCAGATCGCGGCGGCGGCAGGATATCCTTCCAGGTCATGTTGACGATATTGGCCACCTGCCCCACCAGAAAGCCCTGAATGGTACGGTTGTACTCGGTGATGATGAGGTTGGATTCACTGTCGATGGGCATGGGACGCATGCCGATGGCGCTACGCAGGTTGATCACCGGGATCGAGGTACCGCGGATATTGGCCACCCCACTGATATTGTGATGGGAGCCCGGCATCTTGCTCAGATGGGGCAATTTGACCACTTCCCGTACCTTGAAGACGTTGATGGCGAACATCTGACGGGTGCCGAGACGAAACATCAACAACTCGAGGCGGTTTTCCCCCACCAGTTGAGTTCGTTGATCAACGGAATCCAATATACTCGCCATACGCTGATATCCATCTGATTATTAATCGACTCTATTATAGAGGCTGCCCGCCAGGAAAGGCAGGCGCATTTTCAACCAGAGCGACCAACCAGACAAAAAAAGTGAGGCCGAAGCCTCACTTATCTCATTGATTTTAAAATCAATAGCTACAGACAGACTTCCAGCTGCCATCGGTTGCCTTGGGCTCGCTGCTGGTCCACCAGTTTGCTTGCCACACCACCTTGTTATGGGTGATGCGATCACCGCCATTGGCATGATCCCCCTGCGGCCAGCTCGGATAGGCCTTGTAGGCCGCCGGATTGACGTTCTGGCTGCTGCAGCTGGTGCCCGGATTCTCGCCGCCACCCGAACCCAGCACGGCCTCCGGCAGGGTCGGGAACTCGGCCTTGAGACCAATGGTCTGGCTGCCGCTGATGATACGCATACCGCTCGGCACGCCAGCGGCGGGCAGGTAGTAAGTCATGGCGACTTCAATCTCGGCCCCCGGCGCCAGAGTCTGCCAGCCCGGCAGGTTCATGGCGACCTTGTGGAAGTCCTTCTCGTTGGCAATGCCTTCCGAGTTGTCGTTGCCACCGCTCTCCACCACTTTCAGGCCCATGCCACTCTGATCCGTGATGGTGTCAGAGGTGGAGGTGGGCACCAGAAACTCGATGCGCGCGCCACCCGGAATGGTCTGGGTCGACTTGTTGACCAGCTTGAGTTTCGGGTTGATCGGGTAGTTGGAGTCCCCTTCCTTGAAGCCGGAGAGGCTGACCTGGATGTCGAGCTGGGCGCTCGGCGCGGCCAGATCGTTTTGCTTGGTGTTGTACGGAGTTGCCTTGGCAAACTTCTCGTAAGCCAGGGTGGTCAGGGTGCTGCCCATGCCATACTCGTTCTTGGCCGGATCGAAGGCGTAGTCACCCGCCATCTCCCAGAACATCACGCCACCCAGACCGCGCTTGATGATGTAGTCGAGCTTGTGGCCCATGGACTCTTCATCTTCGGTTGAGAGGAACACCTTCTTCTCTTCGTTCCACAGCCAGGGCGCGTGGGCCTTCTCATCGTAGTAACGCACATACTTGCCCTGCATCACGTGAGCCGGATTGTTGGGATCCAGACCCCAGGCAGAGCCATAACTCGGCAGCGTGGTGATGCCAAGGCTGGCTGCATGCTCCAGGTTTTTGGCATGCCACATGGGCACGGCGCCACCGCCGATCTCTTTGCCGTTCTTGTCCAGATCATGCCAGATGTTGTCGATGCCGACCGCCCCGTTGCCGCACGGAATGGTGCTGCCACCAGTGCCCGGCTGGCACTCGTTCTGGCTCGGCAGGGCTGCCTTGCCACCCAACCCGTGACTGCCACCGCTTACCCCCTGCCAACCGCGGGTGTAATAGGGCACGCCAACGTTGATCTTGCCAGCCGCCAGCGCACCGCGGAAGTAGTGGGCAGACCAGGCGGCGTTGAGGTAACCGATACCGCCAAACTGGGTCTGGGTATAGACGCCCCAATGGGAGAGCTCGGGGTCGGCATTGTTGTCGAACAGGGCCGCGTTGTGACCGACAAAGTGGTTCCAGGCACCGTGGAAGTCGTAGGTCATCAGGTTGACGTAGTCGAGGTACTGGGTGACCTGGAAGTTCTCCATCCCGCGCAGCAGATAGGCCGAGGCCGGTGAGGCGATGGTCAGCATATACTTGCGGCCATCTTCGTTACCGGCGTTGTCGAGCCGCGCCCGCAAGGTCTTCATCAGCACCTCGTAATTGGCAAACAGCTTGGCCCGGCACTGGTTGGAGAGCGGGAAATCGTTGGGGTTGCCCGCATCCTTCATCGAGGTGGGGTATTCGTAGTCGATATCGACCCCGTCAAAACCGTACTGGCGGATAAAACTCACCGCCGAGTCAGCCAAGGTGTTGATACCGGCAGTATTGACCGAGCAGTCACCCTTGGTAGTGGCGGTGTAGAAGCCGCGGGTATCGGCCCAGCCGCCGACCGAGATGAGGGTCTTCACGTCCGGATACTGCTTCTTGTACTTCGACAGCAGGTTGAAGTGGCCCTTGTAGGCGAATTCAGGATCCATCTCGGCACCCGGCACGCCATCCCAGGTCATCTTGGTGGCTGCATCGTCCACCTTGATGGTGTGGCTCTGCTCATCCACCGCCGCGAAGGCATAGTTGATGTGGGTGATCTTGTTCCATGGAATATCGCTCACCAGATAGGCGGGCAGGCCGTTCTTGCCGGTGCGCCAGGAGGTGAAGTAGCCGATGACCCGGCGGGCATGGTCATCCCCCATGCACTCGTAGCCATCCGGGCGATAGACCTGGCGAATGTCACAAGAGAGGTTGCCACCGGTGGGCGGCAGCGCGGCCTCCTCGACATTGACGGTCACCGCCGCCGACTCACCGCTCAGATTGGTCTTGTCAGTGGCCACCAGCTTGAGGGCGGCACTCCCTTTGACATCCGGCGTCCAGTTCACCTGCCAGGGGGCAGTGGTATCTTCGCCCACCTTCTTGCCGTCGACATAGAGCTCGACTTTGGCCACATCGTTGTTGGCATCGGTGACGTTGCCACTCACCGCCACGCTGCGACCCAGCGTCACCTTGGCACCGCTGGCCGGGCTGCTAATGCTCACCTTGGGCGCCTCTGGCGCCACCACGGCGGCGACGTTGAAGCTGGAATCCGCCTCGCTCAGTACCTTGCCATCTTTATCCAGCGCGCGAGCTTTGAGGGTATGGGCCCCCACTCCGGCGGCGCTCCAGCTGGCACTCCAGGGCGAGGCGCTCGCCGTGGCGACCAGCGTGCCGTCAACAAGATATTCCACCCGGGCCAAGGCCGTTACCGGGCCGCTCAGGCTCACCGCCAGCACCACGTTGGCTCCTTCGTTGAAGCTGGAACCGGCAGCCGGTGAGCTGACGGCTACGCCGAGCGCAGGAGGGGGCACCTCGCCGCCATAGGGCTTCCAGGCATCTGCCCAGACCACCCCGACCCCCGGCTCATAGTGATAGGGGGATGCCCCGCACCAGCCTGAATAGGGAAATTCTTTGCACTCGTAGAGGGCTCCGACGTTGCTGACGATATCGCCAGCCTTGTAGGCAGTACCGGATTTATAGGCGGGATAAGCGGCCTGAGCCCAGGCGGGCGCAGCCGCAAGGGCGACCAGCATGGCAAGCCTGCTGGGTCTGAAGAGCTGTTGCATATTGTTATCTTCCTTGTTTTGTCTTGGCTTGGTCACCAAGGCAAAGAACAATCGCAACCTGCATGATGGGCGCAGACAACTGGCAATGGACCTGCCACAAAAACCACCCCTCACCCAGGGAAACCCCGCTATCTGGATCCACGATCGAGACCGGAAGCATTGCGCCCCGACATCACTGCCGGTTTGCCCTTTACCTGGGTTCCGTGAGGAACGAACCCAGTATAGGAAGGCGACAAGATCCCCTCAATCTTTATTCTCAAAGAGAATTATCCCCTGCCACGAAAGCGTCATGATCACAGGGTTAAAATTGATTAAATTATCAAAAAAATCATATCGTTACTGGGATCATAAAAACGCTTTCCCGCACCTTCCCAGATTCATTTAATGTGCGTTGGCTCACTGGTATGACATGCCAGAAATGTGACAATGCGCGCCCTTGGTCAACGAGCCAAGGCTATGGAATCACTGGCAAAAATAAAAAAGGAACACCTATGAAAGGTACTCGTACCCTGCTGTCGCTGGCCGTGGGGCTGGCACTTGCATCCTCAGGCGCCCATGCGGCATTTGTCTGCCCGTCCGATCCGGCTCAACTCACTCCCATCCCGACCATTCAGGGCACAGGTTCCGCCAGCGCGCTGGCCACCCAGACCGTGACCGACAAGAACGGTAACGTGACCGGCAAAATCAGCACGGGCACCTTCAACGTTCGCGGTATCGTGACGACGCTGGGCCAAAGCCTGACCAAGGGTTTCTATCTGACTGACCCGGTGGGCGATGGCAATCCGGCCACCTCTGATGGCATCTTTGTCTATCTGAACGACAAGGACTTCGCGACCAAATATAAAGACATCAAACCAGGGGCTGAACTCTGCCTCGAAGCCAAGGTCGAGGAGTATTACGGCGGCACCCAGCTCAAGCCCACCTTCGAATCCAGCAAAGCCCGCCTGCAAGTCACCGCACAAGGGCTGAATGTGCCGACCAGCGTACTGCAGGTCAATGAAGGGGAGACGCTGGCGCAAGCGCTCAATCGCCACGAAGGGATGCGGGTACGTCTCGACAGCAGCAGTGACCTGCACCTGACCCGCAACTACGGCTTCGACTACAAGGTCTATCGCAACAACGTAGAGTTGGCCCACAAAACCCCGCTGATCAAACCGACCCAATTTCATGTTGCCAGCAGTGCGGACGCTGTCGCACTGGCCACCAAAAATGGCAGCAACCGTCTGGTAGTTGAGTCTGATTACAAAGCACCGGATGGCGTACTGCCCTGGTTCCCGAGCTGGGATGCCGATCAGGGATATCTGCGCATCGGTGATCAACTGACCGGGCTGGAGGGGGTAATCGTCTATAACAAGGATGCCTTCCGTCTGGTAGTACCGAGCGATATCACCCTGACTGCCGGTGCTCTGCTGCGCAGTCCTGAAGAGGATCGTCAAGACGCGCCGGCTCGCCTCGCTGGCAGCGATCTGCGGATCGGCAGCTTCAACGTACTCAACTACTTCACCAGTCACTCCAGCATTGGCGGCGCACTCAATATCCTGTGCAAGGATCAGGCGGATGCCGATAACGCCAAAGGTTGCAACCGGGGTGCCAAGAGCCAGCCCGAGTTCGAGAAGCAGCGCACCAAGATCGTCAATGCCATCACCGCAATGGATGCCGATCTGCTTGGCCTGATGGAGATGGAGAACAACGGCTTCGAGGATAACTCGGCCCTCCACAATCTGGTGACCCGCCTCAACGAACAGCAGAAGGATGCGAGCAAACACTACGCCTATGTGCGTCTGCCGGTCACTGCCCTTACCGATGGCAAGTTCTTCGGCGGTGACGCCATCATGGTGGCGATGATCTACCGCCCTGCCCTGCTCACCCCCAGCGGAGATGCCAGCGTCATCAAGCTGCCGGAGCAGCGCTACACCACAGGTGGTGTAGCCAAGACAGCTGGTCAGCGCGATTCTCTGGTTCAGACCTTCACCTTCGCCAAGAGCAAGGAGCCGCTGACGCTGGTGGTCAACCACCTCAAATCCAAGGGGTCAGGCTGCTACGAAAATGGCGATGGCAAGACAGAACCGGCCGACCTGCAGGGCAAGTGCACCGAGTTCCGGGTCTCTGCCGCCAAGGTGCTGGGTGAGGCAGTCAGCAAACTGCCGGGCCAGGTGCTGCTGGTTGGCGACTTCAACTCCTACGCCAAGGAAGATCCGATCCGGGTGCTGACCGACTACAACCCGGCCACCAGCGAGCGGAAGATCGTATCGGCCTCCCACACCTTTATCGGTGAGCAGTCCTATGAACAGCTCGGTCGCGAAGTGACTCGCAGCTACGGCCTGATCGATCTCAACGTCAAATTCAACAAGGAGAAAGCCATCTCCTACAGCTACGACGGGGAGCTGGGCACCCTGGACTATGCCCTCGCCAACCCGGCGCTAGCCAGCAAGGTGGCAGGTGTCGCCGACTGGCACATCAACTCCTTCGAAAGCTCCCTGTTCGAATACGGCAGCAAGTACACCGGCTCCCTGCTCAAGTCTGACAACCACTTCAGTGCCTCCGACCATGATCCCATCATCGTCGACCTGAGACTGGAGAGCGATGCCACCAAACCGGACACCTCCTCAGGCGGTGGTGCACTGGGACTCGGCCTGCTGGCCCTGTTACCGCTGGCCTGGCGACGTCGCCGTTAACCACTGGCGTATCTGAATAGCGCAAGCAAAGCCCGCGAGTCTCGCGGGCTTTTTCATTCAGGTCATTGGATTTACAAATGAAAGGCACGGACGTATGGAGAAAATAAATGATGGAGAAAACAAAAAGGCCACCGCGATGCGGTGGCCTTTTTGTTTCTTGTAACAAGAATTTGGTGGAGCTACGCGGGATCGAACCGCGGACCTCTTGCATGCCATGCAAGCGCTCTCCCAGCTGAGCTATAACCCCGATTTTTGTGAATGACCGGCAGTCACTCTGAATTTGGTGGAGCTACGCGGGATCGAACCGCGGACCTCTTGCATGCCATGCAAGCGCTCTCCCAGCTGAGCTATAACCCCAAATTCGGTACTGAATGAATGGTTCTGGCGGCCATTCATCCTAAATAATGGTGGAGCTACGCGGGATCGAACCGCGGACCTCTTGCATGCCATGCAAGCGCTCTCCCAGCTGAGCTATAACCCCACAAAGGTCGGCTTGGGTGATACACACCACACTGCCCTGGATATTCAATAAAACAATCAAGAATCTGGTGGAGCTACGCGGGATCGAACCGCGGACCTCTTGCATGCCATGCAAGCGCTCTCCCAGCTGAGCTATAACCCCTTTGATTCCAGATTGTTCGAGGAGAATTTGGTGGAGCTACGCGGGATCGAACCGCGGACCTCTTGCATGCCATGCAAGCGCTCTCCCAGCTGAGCTATAACCCCAACTCACCTCGGCGCTGACGAAGTTATCTCCGGCAACGGAGGCGCATGATAGGCATCACCTGCTTTGCTGTCAACCCTAAAATAACCACGACTGATTCGTTTAGTCAAAATTGCAGCAGTTCGCTGTTTTTACCAGCAAGACGCGTGCTATCTCTCTGTTTTATGTCACAAATCGGCTCAAGCACCTATACAGGAGAGGCCGTGCAGCAAGCCTCTTTCCCCGTGCAACGCCCCCGCTTTCAGACCTCTTTATGCTGGCTGGTAATCAGCTTCTCCCCCGTCACCTCGGGAAAGCCTTTCCATAAAGGGCATTGCATTTGAAAACCCTTTCCATGATTTTTGTAAATTTACAACGCAGAAAGTTGATCTGGCTCACAAATGACCATAGGATCAAACCGTGACCCAGGTCACACACCATAACCATAAATGACAGAGCGATGAGGTAAACCATGTTTGAGAATCTGGCAGTCCTGTTCCACCTGCGCGGTGCAACCACCAAGAACGGCGTTGTAGAGAAAGATGCCTATGCCCCCTCCACCCGTGAATACTACTTCCGCTACGGCAAGTAATTGCTGAAAGCCTTTCACGGAAAACGTAATAAAACTACAACACACATCATCACACAGCCCTTTCGAGGCGCTGTCCTGTCCGGGCCAGATGTTCCACGGCCAAACCTGAACTCCACAAAACAAGAATGGGGCCCACAGGCCCCATCTTTTATTGCTCCGGATTGTCATTGCACCAGATAGTGCGCTGGCTTGTCGGCAAACCTTGTAACCCTGAAACGGCTCAGAGCTTGATCCAGGCATCGGCCCAGGCCGTACCCTTGCCCGGCTCATAGGCCCAGGCGGCACCTGCGCACCAGCCGGTGTAGGGGTGCGGTTTGCACTCGTAGCTGGCACCGCCGTTGCTGACCCGCTCACCCGCCTTGTAGGGAGTCCCCTCTTTATAGACGGGATAGTCAGGCGGCGTTACGCCCCCCTCCTCCCCTTTCACCAGCAGACTATGGGTGGCGCTACGGCTCAAGCTCCCTTCATCGGTCACCGTCAGTTTGATGTCCAGCTTGGTATCGCTGGTCGGCTTGGGCAGGGTCAACTCCAGAGTGACCTGATCCAGAGCCGGGGCAGAGGCACCGGCTGGGATTGTCCAGGCATAGGAGAGCGGCTTGCCTTCCGGATCGCTGGAGTGCTGGCCGGAGAGAGTCACCTTGCTGCCACCTTCGGCCTGCACCGGGCCAGTGATATTGGCCACTGGCGGCAGGTTGGTGCCACCGCCGTTATCCTCGATCACCACCTCCGGATAGAAGTGCTGAACGCAGCGGCTGTAATCCCCTGCCTTGAAGGCGCTGAAGCGGGTCTGGTAGCCCACCAGCTTGCAAGCGTAACTCTTGCCGCCGTTGGGGTTCCCTGCCACATAGCTCCAGTCCTGCTCCCAATAGATGGGCAAGGCACCGGCGCCATTGTCGTCAAACACCTTCATGTTCTTGCAACCCAGCACCTCGTCAGATGGCACCGCCACTCCGAGGTAGTTGGCAAACTCGCGGTAGTAGTTGATGCGGTTCTGGGACTGGGCGTGCTCGACCGGGCCGCCGCACTCCACCCCACCGTTGATGATCTGGGTGGTGACCCCGAAGCCCGGCACCAGACCGTTCTGCTTGTCATGGTCATTCGGCTGCCAGGTGCCATCGATGACATGGAGCATGGAGGGCTTGGGCGGCTGCGGATAGGTATAGAAGAACACCGCGCTAGCGAGGTTCAGCCAGGTGTCGGCCACCAGATCGGGGCGGTCGAGCAGGGTGCGCACCGTACCGAACATCGCCTCGGAGAAGGGGCCGTAGTTGTAGTTGTAGGAGAGCTGCTTGGCACCGCGGCCAAAGTAGCTCTTGAACTCGCCATTGTCGAACGTACCGCACGGCCACTGCTGACCCTGCCACACATCGGGGCGGCACTCGGCGTTGTAACCGCCGCGCATGGTCTCATTCCATCCCATCTCGCGCACGTAGACCAGCGCCTGACGCCACTCGGCCTCCGGGCGCCAGTTTTCATGGCCGCCGGTCTCCTGGGCGAAGTGAGCGAACATGGTCGCCAACGTCTTGCGGCAGATAGCATCGGCATCGCGGCCATCGCTGTAGTCGCTGCACAGGGCCGGGAACTTGGCCGCCGCCTGCAGCAGGCCGCGATAGGTGTACTCGGGGGCGCGCAGCGGGAACAGGTAGTTGAACTGGCTCTCGCTCA
The DNA here is from genome assembly GCF_040907945.1 of Aeromonas sp. s11. NCBI lineage: Bacteria > Pseudomonadati > Pseudomonadota > Gammaproteobacteria > Aeromonadales > Aeromonadaceae > Aeromonas > Aeromonas sp. s11. Next base: position 64,486 of record NZ_JBFOCU010000026.1, read on the forward strand.
GCAGGTTTTCGACCCGCTTGACGTTGCCCGGGTTGTCGGCACGGCCAGGCTGCACCGCCTCGACTACCAGATTGTCCCGGGTAGCGATGGAAGCCTTGACCGCTTCCATCGCCGGGAAGTCGGTCAGCGCCTTCTCTTTGGCATCCAGCTCGGCCTGGCTCATATAGACGGGGGTGGTGCTGCCATCCGGCGGGGTAGGCGTTGGCGGATTGGGTTTGTCATCGCCGCCAGTGTCCGGCGGGGTCACTTCCCCTTCGCCGACAAGCTTCCACGGGGTATCCCACTCATTGGCGGCCGCCATGCCGGGAGTCTGACCCGGGTTGACCCACCACTTGGCCTCAAAAACCTGGCCGTTGTAATTGACCTGGCTGCCGCCAGGATAGGATTTGTTGATGTCATATGCCTCGGCCGCCCACAGGTGGCCGCTCAGCATCATGCTGGCAAGCAGAAGGGTGATGCGGTTTTTTTTCATTATTGTTGCTCTCTATGGTTTTGTGGCAAAAGGCGGAGCCCGCCTGAACAGGCTCCGCCATCTTCATCATGGACTCAACCTAGGGGCAGCTTGCCGCCCCGACATCCAGCCAGACGCCGTGCTTGCCCGGCTCGTTGCCTTGAGTCCACCACTTGGCCTTCCACTGACGGCCGTTGTGGTTGGTCAGCTCACCGCCGTTGTAGGCAACGGCTGCGTTCCAACCCAGCTCAACCTGACTCACCAGCGCCCATTGATCGGCGGCGCGGCTCGGCTCATTGCCCTGAGTCCAGTACTTGGCACGCCATACCAGCTGGTTGTGGCTCACCTTGTCACCGCCGTTGTAGACCTTGCTGGCCTGCCATGCGGGAACATTGGCCGCTTCCGGATCTGTGATGTTGCAAGAGCCGTCGACCACGGGCGCCAGCGTCAGCACGACGCGCCCTTCGCTCTGATGTACCCCGTCCGAGACGCTCACACTCAGCTCATGCTGCTCTCTGGTAGTGACTGCCGGCGCTAGCAGACGCAGGTTGGCACTGGTCTCGCCTTCCGCCTGCCAGCCTGCTGGGAAGTGCCAGCGGTAGCTGAGCGCATCCCCCTCGGGATCCCTCGCCTCGGCGGTGATGGTCAGCCACTCACCGCCGATGCCGCCAAGCTGCGCCGGTACGGTCACTACCGGAGGCTGGTTCTCAACCACGCCCTGCTCCAGCGGCCGCCCGTTGACGGTAAAGGAGAGTGACTGCTGCGGTGGCAACAAGCTCTGCTGTACCAGCGTCTGGCCACGGCACTGGATGGTGGCGCGACCGGGCTCGCTGGCGGTGGGCAGGTTGATGTGGAACTTGTTCATGACGCTGCTGGCCGCTCTGTGATTGGCCAGCCTGAAGCGCTGCAGACCATCGCGGGTCTCCACCTGCAACTGGCAGTCATTGCCGGACAGGGTGTTGCTGTCATCCGGATAGGTGAAGCCGTAGGCGCCGTGCAGAGCCGGATAGATGTAGCTGCGCAGGGCTCCTTGCGGATCGTAATAGCCCACCAGGGTGGTCACCGGCACGCCGAACTGCTCGGGCTTGCGCGCAACCTTGATATCGATGGGGGAGACCTCCACCCAGCTCAGGCCATCCGAGGTGAAGCTCTTCTTGAAGCCCCTGCTCACCAGGATATCCTTGCCGTTGATAAAGAGGTGGCTGTTGTAACCGGCCCCGTGATCGATGGTCAGACTGCGCCCCCGGTTGTCCGCAGAGGCAACCGGCACCCGGATATCACGAGTCCAGCGACCGTCCCACATGGCGACCCTGACCAAGCCGTAATCCGCCAGCAGGGCACTCAGTCCGGCCTCGCTCAGGGCATCCATGGGGGCATCGACCTTCTCGATCCCCTCGATTGTGTGCTGATAGGGCTCCATCATGGCCATCGCACTGTTCCACTTGCTAAAGCCGGTGGCCGAGTTGGCATCGAACACCGCCTTGCTCTCCAGAAAACGCTGGATGATGGCGGCCGAATTGGGGGTATAGAGGGTGAAACGGTTGGCGCCGGAGAGAGGGCGGCCGCCCGCCATCGCATCGTGCCCAAACTTGCGGCCATCGAACGGTGGCTGGCACTGGCCATCCAGACAGGCATCCTCATTGGTGCGGGTCGGGGAGAAGTTGGGGATGAAACGGTATTTGTCACTGTCCCAGCCCCAGCTGGAGTTGAGCTGATCGGCACTGCGGTGAACCGAGCCACGGAAGCCATCCACATAGTGGCCAAGGCCGAAGTTATGGCCCACCTCGTGGCTGAACTCGTTGCCCAGCGAATCATCCAGCGTGACGATGCCACCGCCACCGGAACCTCCGTGCACCTGAACTCCATTGGCATACTTGCCGCGGCTGTTGTGCGCTGTCAGCTGGGCCGCCACAAAGGGATGGCTTCCCTCCCCTTCACCGGCACTGCTGTTGATGCCGTAGTTGGCATTGTCGATGCCGTGGGAGATAAGCTCCTTGCCGATGCGCTGACGCATGGTGCCGCCATGCCAGCCCCCTTCGCTCGGGTCAAAATCGGTCAGCAGGGTGCCGTTGGGCAGCATCACCTCAGGCAGGGAGAGCGGTGCATACTGACTGACAATCATCCGGCTGGCCGGAATGGTCTGGAAGTATTCGCGATGGGCCTCCTTGTCATTGGCAAAGGCAAAGCGATCCCGTGGTGTGGTGAGCATGCCGATGTCGATGGTGTGCAGCAGCAGCTCGCCGGGGGCGCCGACCTTGATGTCACGCAGTTCACCACTGAGATTGCCCTGACGAACGGAGAGGTTCAGTCCGGGCTGGATCCACTCGGCAGGCAGCTCGCCGCTCCAGGTATCCGCTGCATAGGTGATGCGGTTGTTCTCCAGCTCCCCCTCGCGGAACCACTGCCCATTGGCAAACTTGAACTGCAGGGTCTGGCCACGGGAGACGGTCACCTGTCGCTCGCCATAGAAGGCCGTCGAGTTATAACCGGCGCTGGAGCGGATCCGCACCATCTTGCCCTCCAGCTCCGGGCTCACGGGCAGGTAGATATCCCGAACCCAGCGGCCGTCGGCGGTCTGGATCTCCACCAGCGCGCGACCAGTCAGCCGATCCTTGAGGAAGACGCCGCTCTTGTCGCTCAGTTTGGCCAAATCAGCACTGCTGCTGATGATGGCAGTGGTGCCGTTCTCCGGGATGAAACTCACTCCCCCGGCAGGAGCTCCCGCGAGGTGGTAAACCGTCTCTGGCAGCGCCGATGGCGGCGACAAGGTCAGGGTGCCAAGCAGCTTGCCGCTGCCGTCACGGGCCTCCACCGTTATGGGGGTCACCCCGTCGGCCTGGAGCGGTTTCACCAGCAGCAGGCTCTTGCGCAGGCTGGTCAGGATGGGTTGGCGATCCCCCTCTTTGGGATGGGACGGCAGGATCTGGCTCTGGGCAAACTGCACGCTGGCAGCCAGACTGCCGGTCAGATCGCTTTGCGGTGTCGTGTCATTGAATATCAGGGGCGAGGTGGTGGCAGACAAGGGGCCAGCCGCCAGGGTTGCCATGATGAGGGCAGCGATTCGAGTCACATTTGTGGTCATTGTCGGGTTCTCGTTCATATTGCTACCGGGAATGAGGGGCATGTCGCCATGCCCCGTCATCGGTGAAGAGGCCTCAGTTACAGCTTGCTGCCCCGATATCCAGCCAGACATCGTGCTTGCCCGGCTCATTGCCTTGAGTCCACCACTTGGCCTTCCACTGACGGCCGTTGTGGTTGGTGAGATCCCCGCCGTTGTAGGCAACGGCTGCGTTCCAGCCCAGCTCAACCTGACTCACCAGCGCCCACTGATCGGCGGCGCGACTCGGCTCATTACCCTGAGTCCAGTACTTGGCACGCCATACCAGCTGGTTATGGCTCACCTTGTCACCGCCGTTGTAGACCTTGCTGACCTGCCATGCGGGAACGTTGGCTGCTTCCGGATCTGTGGTGTTGCAAGAGCCACCCTCACCACCTTCGTTGATTGGCGTGACGGTGAGACGGGTGACGGGTAGCCGCGTTGGCATCGAGTGCGCCATCGGAGACGGTCACAGAGAGGTCATAACCGGTTTCGACATCCACCGCCGGGCCGGTGACCACCAGGGTGGCGCTGTTCTGGCCGGTCGCCGTGATACCGGCAGGCACTTGCCATTGATAGATCAGCTCGTCGCCATTGGGGTCGGATGCCTTGGCGGTGATGCTCACCTGCTTGCCCTCTTCCACCTTGACGCTGGCGGGCAGAGTGACCACCGGAGGCAGGTTGGGCTGCGGCGCCTTGTTGGTCACCACCACCTGATCCCTGGCGGTCAGTTGATGGTCATCGGTTACCGTCAGCTCGAACACCAGATTGATGTCGGCGGACACGGCATCGAGTACAACCCGGGCCTTGGCCTGAGTGGCATCAAGCAGAGCGGCCTGCGGGCCGGAGATCTGCTTCCAGCTATAGGTGAGGGTGCCATTTTCCGGGTCGTGGGAGGCGGAGCCGTTCAGCGTCACCTCGGTCGGGCCGGTGACACTCAGATCGCTGCCCGCATTGGCTACTGGCGGCTTGTTGGCTGGCGGAGTGACCCCTTCACCGTGACCGAGGCCTTCATGCATGGCGTTAAGGATGTCGCCGTTGTCGGCATCGATCTCCCAGGAGAAGAGCCCGCCCAGCTTGTTGGCCAGCACGTATTGGCCTTTCGCCTTGACCGAGCGCTCGTCGTCATAGGTGATCAGCTCGCCGGTGGAGGGCTTGAACAGGGTGGCCGCTTCGGCAGTCTCGTCGTAGTTGTACTCCCAGCCTGCGCCCATATGGCTGTTGACGATGTGGCGATAATCCAGCACGCCATCTTCCCAGGTGCCTTTGATCTTGCCGGTGGCGGTGCCGGTGAAGGGATCGTTGCCCTGATATCCGCTCACCCCTTTCCAGCCGCGACCGTAGGCGGCGGCACCGATCACCAGCTTCTCGGAGTCGACCCCTTGCGCCAGCAGTTGCTGTACCGCTGCATCAGTGTTGTAGCGCTTGTTGGCCGAGCCGTTGGTGGCCTGATAGAGGTTGGCCTGATGACCCAGGGAGGTATTGCTCCAGGCACCGTTGTAGTCGTAGCTCATCACGAAGAGGTGGTCCATGTACTGCTGGGCAGCCTTGTAATCCACATCCTCAATCTTGTCGTAACCGGCCCCGATGGCGGAGGTGAGCTGATAGGTGCGACCGGTCTCGGCCTCCAGCTCGTCGAGCATGGCGCGCAGATCCTTCATGATCAGCACATAGGTTTCCCCATCTTTGGTCTTGTCCCCCAGATTGGGGTTGGCACCGTCGCCGCCCGGGAACTCATAGTCGATATCGACACCGTCGAAGAACTTCCAGGTCTGCAGGAACTCTTTGACCGAGGCGACGAACACGTCACGCTTGGCCTTGTCATGCATGAAGAAGAAGGGGTCGGAGAGGGTCCAGCCACCGACGGAGGGGAGGATCTTCAGGTCCGGATAGGCCTGCTTGAGGGCCATCAGGTTGCCGAAGTTGCCCTTGTAGGGCTCATCCCAGGCAACCAGTGACCCCTGCCCTTTTTGCAGCGCGGCCCAGGGATCGTGAATGGCGACCTGGAAATCCTTGCGCCCTGCACAGGCACGTTGCAGCGCCTGGAAGCTGCCAGAAATCTCTTTGAGGCTGTCGTTGAGGCCATCACCGCCACAGATCGGGGTGAAGCCATAGAGGATATGGGTCAGGTTCTGGGCCGGCAGCTTGTCCACAGTGAAGTTGCGATCATAGACCCCCCACTCCACATAGTAGGTACCGACCACCTTGCCGGACTTGTTGACGTAAGGCTTGTTATTCTCCTGCAGGGCAGGCTTGAGCGGCGCAAGGTGGCTGCCATCGGTATCGGCGACCACGATCTCTTTGGCATCAGACAGGGTACAGCCATCGCCGTTGCACAGCGCGACCTGCATCTGATAGCGGCCCCCCTTGTGCACCTTGAAGGTGGCGGTACCCGCGGCGGAAGAGGAACCTGACCACACCTCCTTACCATCCAGCAGCACCTTGGCACTCTGGCCGATATCGCCGTTCCAGAGATTCCAGGTGACGGTCACATCGGCGCCATCCTTCACCTTGACCAGCTCGTTATAAGCGGTCGCGGACTGGTTGACTTCGACGATGGCAAACTTGGTGGGGCCCCAACCGATGGCGGGTTTGCCGGGAGCTGCCGCATAAGCGGCGGAGGAGGCGAGCAGGGTACCGACCATCATGGCCAGCAGTGCGGGTTTTGGACTTAGCATATTGCTTTCCTTTTCGTTATTGGAAAAACGAAAGGGCAACGCAACACGACAGGTGACACAAAAACGGCCACCCCTTGGCAAAGGCAGCCTGCATTCTACTGTGGTGGCCCCGCTATCCTAGGCCGTCTTGACCCTTAGACCGGAAGCTTTGCGTCCCGACTTTTCAATCGGTTTGCCCTTGTCACAACGTTATTTCTGGCGATAAATAATCGCCGATTGACTGTAGGGTAATTCTGATAAGTAAGCAAATCGGACCATTGCCAGCCCACCAGTTACCAACCTCGACAATTACCCACTTTCAAGAAATTAACGTTTAAAAAACAGCCGGATATGCAGACCTAATCTCATCACCTCCAACCAGATACCTCACACCATTTTTTTGATCTGCATCACACCAAATTGAGAAAAATCAATGAGTAAGAACAGTATGCGACAAAAGACCCATCTGTATCGCAACTAATGAATTTATAATCGCCGCTTTGCATGGCCAGCAGGTGTCTTCATGCCCAGCGAATTGCCCTCACGCACCCGGTTATCCAGATACGACAAATTTGTTCGTTTGACGATTTATGCCTTGCCACTGGCCGGGATGATCTGGCTTATCAACAGCCTCAATGGCTGGCAAAGGGCAACGTGCGGCACAGATGCCAGCAAGCGGGGAGAGCATTAATCACTAGCCCGGAAGGGCCGCTTTGCAAGCACAAGAGAGAAGCTGGGGGGAAACAGGTTGGCAGGCCCGCCAGAATATGGCGAAGCGGGGAGAAAAAACGGGGCATGACTGGCATGCCCCACCACCATTCAATGCTTATTTACAACTGGCGGCTCCCACATCCTGCCAGACGTCGTGTTTGCCGGGCTCATTGCCCTTGGTCCAGTACTGCGCCTTCCACTGACGGCCGTTATGAGTGGTGAGCTCGCCACCGTTGTAGGCCACATTGGCATCCCAACCCAGTTGCACCTTGCTCACCAGCAACCACTGATCCGCAGTGCGGCTCGGCTCGTTGCCCTGGGTCCAGTACTTGGCCTGCCACACCAGCTGGTTATGGCTCACCTTGTCGTCGCTGTTATAGGTGCTGGCCGCTTTCCAGACTGGCCAGTTGGCCGCATCCGGATCGGTCGCCGTGCAACCACCGCCGCTGCTGGCCGGTTTGACCGTCAGACGGGTTGCCGCACTGGCATCCAGCCCGCCGTCGGAGACAGTGACGCTCAGGTCATAGCCGGTATCGCTGGTTACGCTCGGGCCGGTGACCACCAGAGTGGCGCTGTTCTGACCCGTTGCGGTGATGCCTGCCGGCACACTCCACTGATAAGTCAACGGATCACCGTTCGGATCGGAGGCTGTCGCCTTGATGGTCACCTGCTTGCCCGCCTCCACAGAGGCCGTGGCAGGTAGACTCACCACCGGCGCCAGATTGGCCTGCGGCGCCTTGTTGGTCACCACCACCTGATCCTTGGCACTCAACTGCTGGTCATCGCTCACTGTCAGCTCGAACACCAGATTGATGTCGGCAGTCACGGCATCCAGCACCACGCGTGCCTTGGCCTGAGTAGCATCAAGCAAGCCAACCTGCGGGCCGGAGATCTGCTTCCAGCTGTAGCTGAGCGCGCTATTTTCCGGGTCGTGGGAGGCCGAACCATCCAGCGTCACCTCGGTCGGGCCGGTCACCTTGAGGTCACTGCCCGCGTTGGCCAGCGGCGGCTTGTTGACCGGTGGCGTGACGCCACTGCCGTGACCCAACCCCTCGTGCATGGCGTTGAGGATGTCGCCGTTGTCGGCATCGATCTCCCAGGAGAAGAGGCCACCGAGCTTGTTGGCCAGCACATACTGCCCCTTGGCCTTGACCGAGCGCTCGTTGTCATAGGTGATGAGATCGCCGGTCGCCGCCTTGAACAGATAGGGCGCCTCGGCCACTTCGTCATAGCCCTTCTCCCAGCCCGCCCCCATCCGGTTGTTGACGATGTCGCGGTAATCCACCACCCCGTCCTCCCAGGTGCCTTTCACCTTGCCGGTCGCCTTGCCGGTGAAGGGGTTGTTGCCCTGATAACCGCTCACCCCGGTCCAGCCACGGCCATACATGGCGGCCCCGACCACCAGCTTGCCCGGTTCAACCCCCTGCGCCAGCAGCTGATTGACCGCCTTGTCGGTGGTGTACTTGGTATCGGGATCCCAGCTCGCCGCATAGAGGTTGGTCTGGTGGCCCAGCTCGGTGTTGCTCCAGGCACCGTTGTAGTCGTAAGTCATCATGAAGATGTGATCCATGTAGGGCTGGGCCGCCTTGTAGTCCACATCCTGGATCTTGTCGCCCCCCGCCCCGATGGCCGAGGTGAGCTCATACTGGCGCCCGGTTTCGGCCTCCAGCTCGTCGAGCATGGCCCGCAGCTCCTTCATCAGCACCACATAGGTGGCACCATCACTCGGGCTGCCCAGTTTCGGGTTGGCGCCCTGTCCGCCCGGGTACTCCCAGTCGATATCCACACCGTCGAAGAACTTCCAGGTCTGCAGGAACTCTTTCACCGAGCCGACAAACACGTCACGCTTGGTTTTGTCACCGAGGAAGTAGAAGGGGTCGGAGAGGGTCCAACCGCCGACCGAGGGGAGGATCTTGAGGTTCGGATAGGCCTGCTTGAGCGCCATCAGGGCGCCAAAGTTGCCCTTGTAGGGCTCGTCATGGGCAGTGAGGTTGCCTTGCGGCATCTGGATGGCGGCCCAGGGATCGTGCATCGCCACCTTGAAGTCGGCGCGACCGGCACACGCCCGCTGCAGCGCCTGGAAGCTCCCTTCGATCTCCTTGAGGCTGTCGTTGAGGCCATCCCCGCCGCAGATGGGGGTGAAACCATAGAGGATATGGGTCAGGTTCTGGGCCGGGATCTTGTCGACCGTAAACTTGCGGCCATAGACCCCCCACTCCACATAGTAAGTCCCCACCACCTTGCCGGACTTGTTGGCGTAGGGCTTGTTGTTCTCCTGCAGCGGCGCCTTGAGTGGCGCCAGATGACTGCCGTCAGTATCGGCGACCACGATCTCCTTGGCATCAGAGAGGGTACAGCCATCGGCGTTGCACAGCGCCACCTGCATCTGGTAGCGCCCCCCTTTCTTCACCTTGAATTTGGCGCTGCCCGCCGCGGCCGAGGGGCCGGACCACACCTCCTGACCATTGAGCAGTACCTTGGCACTCTGGCCCAGATCGCCGCTCCAGAGGTTCCAGTTCACCTCCACATCGGCGGCATCCTTTACCTTGACCAGATTGTTGTAGGCAGTGGCCGCCTGATCGACTTCAACGATGGAAAACTTGGTGGGGCCCCATCCGATGGTCGGCTTGCCGGGCGCCGCAGCATAAGCGGACGAGGCGCAGCACAGACCGACCGCAAGGGCCAGCATGGTTGGCTTTGGACTTAGCATTTTTATATTTCCCTATTTCGTTATGTTGGCAACGAAAAGGGCTACGCCCTGACAGGTAACGCAGACGGCAGTGCGGCCTCTTGGCAAAGGTGCACAACAACCTGTGGTGGCCCCGCTATCTCAAGTACGGCTCATCCCTGGACCGGAAGCTTTGCGTCCCGATCTTGCGATCGGTTTGCCCTTCGGTTACTTCATTTGCGATGCAAAAAATCGCATCCCGACTATAGAGTGAGCCAATCCGGTCTGCCACTGTCGGCGTTCACCGACAGTGGCAAGCCAATGCAGTAACTAGTAGCCATTACGCAGGAAGATGAAGAGATCTTCGCCAATAGATCTCTGTTCTCGGCATTCATCCATGACCACGGGCCACAGGATCATTGCGCGGTTTTGTGAGCCGGTTCACGGCTAGCCGCCCCGGATGCGGCTAGCGCAGCAGCAGGCTGTTCATCAGGGCCCGCAGTTTGAGCGGTTTGACCGGTTTGCTGATGTAGCCATACCCCCGCTCGCGGATCTGCGCCTGCAGCTCGCTCTTGCGATCGGCACTAATGATGATGCCTCCCAGCTCGTCGCCACACACCCGATGCAGCGCAGCCAGCGCCTCCAACCCGGTCTTGCCCTCGTCGAGGTGATAGTCGGAGAGCACCAGTCTCGGCACAAACCCGTCTGCCACCAGCGCCTCGGCTTCGGCCAGATCGACGGCGCAGCGTACCTCGCAGCCCCAACGGCCGAGCAGGGTGCTCATGGCGGTCAGAATGTCCCGCTCATTGTCGATACAGAGCACGGCTACACCTTCCAGCTGGCTGTCACGCACCACCGGCGCCGCCAGCTGATGGGCCGTGACCGACCGGGTCGCCAGATTGAGGGTCACCGCAAAGACCGATCCCTTGCCCGGCCAACTCTGCAAAGTGAGCTGATGACCAAGCACCAGCGAGATGCCACGGGCGATGGCGAGCCCCAGACCCAGCCCCTGCTCCTTGGCGGTACGGGAGTGATCGAGACGGGAGAACTCGTCGAAGATCGCCTCCTGCTTGTCTTGCGGGATGCCGGGGCCGTTGTCCCATACCTCGATGCGGATCTTGTCCCCCATCCGGCGACAACCGAGCAGCACCCGGCCACCCGGGTTGTAGCGAAACGCATTGGTCAGGAAGTTCTGCAGCACCCGGCGCAGTAGCCGCACATCGCTGTGTACCGCATGCTTGCTCTCCACCACCGAGAAGTGGATCCCCCCCGCCTGGGCCAGCACGCCAAACTCCGCCTTGAGATTGTCGAGCAGATCGCGCAGGGCGAAGTCGAGCTTCTTGGCCTTGAACTTGCCCGCTTCGAGCCGCGAGATATCGAGCAGATCGGTGATGAGATCCTCGGTCGCCCCCAGCGCATCGTCGATATGGCGGGCGATGCGGGCCTGCTCGCCAGCATCGGGCAACATCTCCAGCAGGGAGGAGGTAAACAGCTTGGCTGCGTTGAGGGGCTGGGTCAGATCGTGGCTGACCGCCGCCAGAAAACGGCTCTTGGATTGATTGGCCCGCTCCACCTGCTGGTTCACCAGCAGCAGTTGGCGGTTGAGTTCGGAGAGCTCACGGGTACGCTCGGCCACCCGCGCCTCCAGATGTTCGTTGGCTTCACGCAGCACCCGCTCCGCATCGCGAAACGGGGTAATGTCGGTAAAGGTCATGACAAAACCGCCGGCGGGCATGGGGTTGCCCTGCATCTCAATCACCCGCCCGTCCGGGCGCTCCCGCGCCGAGATATGGGCGCTGCCGCGCTTCATAAAGGCGACCCGCCGCGCCACGTGCTCCTCAATATCGCCGGGGCCACAAAGCCCCTGCTGGGCGTTGTAGCGGATGATCTCCTCGATGGGACGCCCTGCCTGAATAAGCCCGGGCGGATAGTGGAACAGCTCGATGTAACGGCGGTTCCAGGCCACCAGCCGAAGTTCCCTGTCCACCACCGATATCCCCTGCCCGATATGCTCGATCGCCCCCTGCAGCAGGCCGCGGTTGAAGCGAAACACGTCGGAGGCCTCATCGACAATGGTGGCGATCTCCTCGAGCTGCATGTTGCGCCCCTGCAGGGCCGAGGCGAGCACCAGCCGCGCCGACGAAGTGCCAAATACCCCCGCCAGCAGCCGCTCGGTGTGGGCAATCAGCTCGGCCGAAGCCTGCATCTGGGGCGCCAGGGTGCCGCCCCGCTCACCGGCGAAGCGACCAAAGGCGCGCTTGACCCGGCTTGAGCCGACAAAGCGGGCCGCCAGCATCTCCAGCTCCTTGACCGAGACCCGCGCCTGATAGAGGGCGGCGGTATCGCGGCTCGGCTTGCCGACAAAGTTGGCCGCCTGCAGCCGCTCGCTCACCGCAGGGCGCGACAGCAGCGAGCCCGCCACATAACCGAGCAGGTTGAATAGCAGGCTCAGGAAGATGCACCAGGCTCCGAGACTCAGCTCGCGAAATGCGGGCCAGTCCGGCGGCGCCAGCAGTTCAGCCAGCGGTGAACCGGCCAGCAGTCCGCTCTCCACCAGTAAGGTCACGAACCAGAGGCTCACCCCGAGGCTCAACCCAAGATAGACCCCCTTGCGATTGCCATGACGCCAGTAGAGGCCGAGCAGCAGGGCCGGCGCAAACTGGGCCACCGCGCCAAAGGAGAGATAGCCGATGCGCGACAAGCTGGTGAGATCGCCGAGCCAGAGGTAAAGCCCCCAGGCCGCCAGCAAGATCAGCAGAATGGCGCCACGGCGCACCTGCAACAGCAGCCGTACCAGCCGCTCGTCGCGCCCCTGCCGCCAGAAGCGGCGCAGCAGCACCGGCAGCACCAGATCGTTGCTCACCATGATCGCCAGCGCGATGGTGCAGACGATCACCATGCCGGTGGCCGCCGAGGTGCCGCCGAGAAACGCCAGCATCGCCATGCCATCGAAACCGAGGGCCATCGGCAGACTGATCACATAGGTATCGGAGGCCATATCGGCACCCACCCACTGCTTGCCCGCCAGCGCCAGCGGCCAGATAAAGAGCCCCATCACGAACAGGTAGAGCGGGAAGATCCAGCGCGCCCAGTGCAAATCCTGCCCCTGATTGTTCTCCACCACAGTCACATGAAACTGGCGCGGCAGGCAGATGACGGCGCACATCGCCAGCACCGTGTAGATGGCAAGCTCCAGCAGGTTGCCGGGGCTCACCGCCACCACCTGCGCAAAGAAGTCGCGGGTCACCTGCTCGTGAGCCTCGCCCGGTTTGCTCAGGATCAGCCAGAGGGCGAAGCCCCCCACCGCGATAAAGGCCAGCAACTTGACCACCGACTCGAAAGCGATGGCCACCACCATCCCCCTGTGGTGCTCGGTGGCATCGAGATGGCGGGTACCGAACAGGATGCTGAACAGCGCCAGCAGCAAAGTAACCCCGAGCGCCAACTCGCTGGTATTGCTGGTCGGGCTGATGCCGCCGCTGTTGACCATCAGCAGATCCAGCCCGGTGACGATGGCTTTGAGCTGCAACACCAGATAGGGGAGGATCCCCATGATGGCGATGAGGGCGATCACCATGGCGAGCCGCTGGGATTTGCCGTAACGGGCGGCGATAAAGTCGGCGATGGAGGTGATGTGTTCCCGTTTGGCCACCAGAATAAGGCGCGCCAGCAGCCGCCAACCAAACAGAAAGACCAGCATGGGGCCGAGGTAGATGGGCACTGGCGACCAGGGGGATTCACTCGCCTGACCCACGGTGCCGAAGAAGGTCCAGGAGGTACAGTAGACCGCCAGCGACAGGCTGTAGAGCAGCGGTTGTCCCTTGAGACGGTGCCGTTTGTGCTTGTCTGCCACGAAGGCGATAAGAAAGAGCAGCCCCAGATAGGTGAGCGACAATCCGATCAGCAGCCATCCCTGGTGCATCGATAACTCCTTGTCCATGTTGAGTTTTTGTATACAACCTCGCCAGTCTAGAGAGGCTGCTGCCAAAAGTCATCCCCTTCGGACAGATTGAAATTATCGTTTTTCAATAAGTTTTATCTTGACTGCATATCGTAAAACAATAAACATTACCGGTGTGAATATTGATAAACGATAAACTTTACCTTTCAGATAAAACCATCACAGTGAGGAATGAGATGATCTCCAACAAACTCGAACGCTCGAGCATGCTGATCGAATGGCTGCTGCTGCTGGCACTGCTAGCGACCCCTTTGATCACCTTGCTGGAGGTGTGGACCCCCTTCGGTGGCGCCGATTTTCTGCAGGATAAACTCAACACCATCTTGAGCCGCCCCGGCATCAATCCTGCCGACTATCCCCTTCACTTCTCCACCCGGCTGCTCGGCACCCTGGTGCAGCTGTTGCCGGATCTGGTCTTTATGATGATGCTCTGGCAACTGCGTCAACTGTTTCGTGGCTACCGCGCCGGTCTGCTCTTCACCTTCGAGCAGATCCGCCGCTATCGGCAGATCGGAGTGCTGCTCTGTACAACCTTCCTGGTCGAATTGATCCTGACCCCCTTGCTGGATACGGTGCTCACCATGAGAGGCCCGGAAGTACTCGGTACCATAGCGCTGAGTACCTCCGATTTCCGGGTACTGCTGGCGGGACTGATCGTACTGGCGCTGGCACTGGTCATGCGCGAGGCCAAACTGCTGGCCGATGAACAGCAACTGACGGTGTGAGGAACGTATGCCCATTATCATCCGCCTCGATGCCCTGCTGGCAGAGCGCAAAATGACCGCCCGCGAGCTGGCCCAGCGCATCGACATCACCGAGGCCAACCTCTCGATCCTCAAGAATGGCCACGCCAAGGCGGTGCGCTTCTCCACTCTGGAGGCCATCTGCCGTGAACTCAAATGCCAGCCCGGCGATCTGCTGGGCTACGAGCAGGAGCGCTAACCCCCTTATGAGTCGTCATATCACCCCGTTTGCCCTGTGGCTGCTGCCGCTGTGGGCCTGCGCTGGCAATGACGCGAGCGGCCCCCGCTACCTTATCGAGCAGGGCGCCAGCGCCAATGTGCTGCAAGTGCGCCTCACCATGCAGGGCAAGCCTCCCTTTACCCTGCTCCCAGCTCGTCAGTTGCCGGGCAGTGCCACGGCGGTTTCCCCCGCGCTGGTCTGCCTTGCAGACAACCAGCCGGTTGCCCTCAACCAGCCCTTCTCTTGCAAGGAGATCGGCTGGCAGATCACGCTCACACCGGCTCCGGCAGAGGGTGCTGATGCCTCGGCCCAACAGTCGCTTCTGTTTGCTCCCAACCAGTGGCTATTGACCGAGTGGGGTAACTTTGTGCGCCAGATGGGGAGCCGCCAAGGAAAGGTTTGTCTACCGGATGGCAACTGCCAACCACTGCCGGATGTCAACCAGCCGCCGCTGATCCTGTCATTTGGTCTGGACACAGTGCCCGTCACCAAGCCGGATCCACGGCTGGTGCTGAGCCATGACGAGACCGCCAATCAGCTCGATCTGCCGGCCTTGCAGCAGCAACTGAATGAGATCGTCGACTATCTGGCCTTCCAGCTCGACGTGGATCCCCCCACTCACCCGTGGCAACTGGTGTGGCTGGGTCGGGATGTGGCGACCCGCTCCCTCGGCGGCGCCGCCGGAGATCAGGTGTTTGTCGCCAACTACCCCACCGAGGCTGGCAAACCGACGCCACAGGCCCCCTTGCGCCTGCTGCGCACCTCGGCCCACGAGGCGGTGCATATCCTCAGCGCTCGCCGCGCAGCTCCACAGCCCACCTGGGTCAACGAAAGCCTCGCCGAGTACCTCGCCATCAAGGCGCTGCGCCGCTTTCGGCTGCATCAGGTCACGGCGGTCAACGAGCTGGCCGAGCGGGGCAAACAGCTGCCCCATAGCGAGAGTGGTCTCTATCGGGCGGCTCGCGAGGTGATGGCTGGCGATCGCTCCTACTACCCGCTCTTTTACGTCAAGGGGAGCGCCTTCTGGGAAGCGCTGGATCGGGAGCTGCAACACAATGACGTGACGCTGGCGCAACTACTGCCCCAGCTGGGCTGGCTGCCGGATGGCCGCTTTGATGCAGCATCCAATGAGCTGCTTGCAGGCACCATCGGCTCGGACACCTGGCGTCGTCTCAGCCGCCTCTATCTTGGCGAGCAGCAGTAACGCCACAAACCGCAGCAACGAAAAAGGGAGAGCCGTGGCTCTCCCTGTTCAGATGTGCATTTCTCAGGCCGGAGCCCTCCCCTGCGCAGACGGCGCAAAGGGGCGCAGCCGCAGGAAGAACACCGGCAACACCACCAGCACCATCAGGAAGAAGATGCCGCCGCCGAGAGGCTCGAACAGCACGCCGCAAAGTGCCATCAGGGCCGCCACCGTCATGCCGAGGCCAAGGGCCGCATAGAGCGCCTGGGTCGGGATCAACTGCTCGGCGGGCAGCTGGCGAGTCATGAAGCGCACCGCCCCGAGATGGCTCATGCCAAACGTCACCGAGTGGAGCAGTTGCCCCAGCACCAGTACCCACAGCTCGGTCGAGGCACCCAGCAATACCCAGCGCACCACACAACCGATGGCACCGGCGATAAAGAGACTCTGGGCGCCAAAGCGTTGCAGGAAACGCTTGTCGGCGGCGAACATGCAGATCTCCGCCACCACCCCGAGCGCCCAGAGATAGCCGATGATGGTGCCGCTATACCCTTGCGCCTTCCAGTAGATGGCGCTGAAACCGTAATAGGCGGCGTGGCTCCCCTGCAGCAAAGCTGTCAGCAGCAGGAAACGGCGCACCGACGCGCTGCGCAGGGTTGCCAGCAAGGACGCCTTGGCCCGCTCGCCCTGACTATCCTGTGGTGCGGGATAGAGCGGCAACCAGCTGAGCAGCAGCATCAGCACCAGCCCCGCCACCATGGTGTGCAAAATCCAGTCGCTACCAAAATTCCCCACCAGCGCCCCCACCAAGGTAGAGGCAACGATAAAGGCAAAGGAGCCGCACAGCCGCACCTTGCCGTAATCGAGGTGCGCCTGCACCACCATGCGGGTCGCCAGCGCCTCTCCCACCGGCATCAGGGTCGGATAGATAAAGTTCGCCAGCAGGGTCAAGCCCACCAGCCACCAGAGGTTATGACTGAGATAGAAGCCGAGAAACGCCAGCAAACTGAGCAGGGAGAGCAACCGGGTAACCGGCAACAGATGGCCCGCCCCCTTGATCTGCCCCATCACCATCAGGTTGCCGGCAAAGCGGATCGCCATCCCCGCCCCCAGCAGCAGACCAATCATCTCGGCGCTGACGCCCACCCCCTCCAGCCAGAGCGACCAGAACGGCAAGTAAGCACCGTAGACAAAATAGAAGGCGCCGAAAAAGAGCGCTAACCAGGAAAACGCGGGCATAGATCCTCTGCAACCGGATGACGGGAGCAGAATGATAACCCATCCGCCCCCGCAGATCCCGATGGAAACCCTGCGCAGAAAACGAAAAAACTTCAATAAAATTGAACTATTACCGAAGAGGTGGGGTCTACCTGGTAACACCTCCTCCTGGTTAGTGTTGCAATCCTTCCACCCGCCTATGGCGGGTTTCTTTTTTTAGGCAAACCTCTGCTCCATCGTCACAACATGGCGGCGACAAAAAAGGGGCCGAAGCCCCTTTGATCATCTGCGTCTGTTGTTTGCTCTTTAGAATACGTATTTGACCCGTGCACTCAGGTTGCGGCCCGGTTCGGTCATCATGCTGTTATCGGAGCCCTCGGCACGACCGGCGATGCGCTCGTAGCTGGTGTACTCCTTGTCAAACAGGTTGAAGACCCCGACGTTGAGCTGCAGGTCGGTCATCGGGTTGAACTGGGCGTACATATCCACCACACCCCAACCGGCGCTCTTAACGTAATCGTTGCCTTTGCTGTCTTTACGGACTTTGTCCATGTCGTCAGCAAAGCGCAGCGCTGTGTTGAAGTTCCATTGGGCCTGTTCCAGACGCACACCGACGGAGCCGTTCAGCGGGCTCAGGCTGTTGATGTAGTTGCCATCCCCATCCTTGCCTTCGATGTAGGCGAGGTTGCCCCAGACATTGACGATGTCGTTGAGCCAGTAATCCGCCTTGGCTTCGACCCCTTTGGTGGTCGCCTTGCTCAGGTTCTGGTACTGATAGACGGCGGTGCGCCCCTCTTTGCCCACTTCCACCATCTCGATGAAGTCTTCAAACTTGTTGTAGAAGCTGGCTACTTCATAGCTGAAGCCGTTGCTGCTGCCACGTACACCAAGATCGATGCCGTCGCTGCTCTCCGGATTGAGGTTCGGGTTGGGCTCGATGCGATAGCCGTAAGCCTGATGGTTCAGGGTGGAGAAGGCGCTGTCATACATGGGGGCCTTGAAACCGTGGCTGTACTGGGCGAACAGGTTGGCCGCCTCGTGGGCCTTGAACACCAGACCCAGCTTGGGTGACAACTCTCCTTCGGAGAACTTGTGCAGCTTGTCGCCTGTGTAGGCCGGATCGTTGTCCGGGGTCATCCGGTAGTAGTCATAACGGGCACCCGGGGTCAGCACCCAGCGCTCGCCAAACTTGATCTCGTCAAAGGCCCACAGGGCGCTGCGCTCGCTGGTGGTAGCCGGGAAACTCAGCTCGTTGTAGCCGACAAAATCACCGGGAGTCGTCGGCCCCTTGTAACGGGTACGTTCGTTATCGGTGTGCTCGTATTCAGCCCCCCAGGCCAGGCGGTGGTTGGCGACCGCCTTGTGGAACTGCAGCTGGGCGCCGATGTTCTTCTGATCGAACACGTTGTGATCCAGCGAGTTTTTGGTCACATAGGGGTTGCCGGGGCTGACTGGATACTTGGATGAGGCGTACTGATCCAGCGTCTGCTTGGTGCGGGCGAAATAGACCTTGCTATCCATCCGATCGGCCCAGCCTTGATTCAGCGCGATGCCGTGATCCAGCACCACTGAGAGGTTGTCGGTCTGCTTGTCGGTGATGGGCTGATCAAAGACACGGGCAGTGCCGGTACCGACCTTGTTGAGCTTGACCGCATCCGGCTCCTCACCATCGGTCAGGTAGTCAACGGTCAGCTTGAGGAACTGCTCATCGGAGAGGTTCCACTTGCTCTTGAGCAGCAGGGCGTGGGTACCGATATCGAAGTCGTTCTTGGTGGAGTCGAAATTCTGGGTCACACCGCCATCGCGCCAGGTGTAGCGCAGCAGGTTCTCCACTTCACCAGTGCGCAAGGCGCCGGTAAAGCCCGCCATCTTCTGGTGGCTGCTTGAGGCGTAACCGCTGGTCACGTCCAGATAACTATCCTTGCCCTTGAGGAAATCGCTGGCATCCTTGGTGGTGATGGCAATCACGCCACCCAGCGCATCGGAGCCGTAGGCGGCAGAAGCGGGCCCCTTGGCCACTTCTATCTGCTTGATCATATCGGTATCAAAGTAGCTCTGGCCAACCCCGCCCTTGCTGTAGGCATCGTTCTGGCGCACACCGTCGCGCACCACCTTGACCCGGTTTTCACCCATGCCGCGGATGATGAAGGTCTGCGCATCCCCCTGACCGCCGAGCACAGTCACACCGGGTTCATAGCGGAACAGGTCGGCGACGTTGGTGACGACCTGCTCTTCAATCTGCTTGGCAGTGATCACCGAGATGGGGCCAGAGACATCTTCCAGTTTTTGCTCCATCCGTGAGCCGCTGACGACCACGACTTCATCCGCCTTCTGGGTGGCAGCAAAGACCTGGGAGGAGAGACCGGCCGCTACGGCGAGCGCGACCAGAGAGAGTGCGTTTTGATGGGTCACAGCGAATCCTTATTGAGAACTATTATCAAACAGACCGCATATTACCCGGCTCTCGACAAAGATCAACAAGAAACGAAATCATTCTCATTTGTTTTGAACAAAATTGGTTTTACACTGTCGCCCTGTGTTGCCCTTATTCTCTATTAGCCCCCCGAGATGCACCGGCATCCGGGCATATCAGCCGTGAGATCCCATGATTAGACGACTTCCCCTGCTCGCCCTGCCGCTGCTGCTGGCAGCCTGTGCCACCCCCACCCAACCGACCCAGTCATCACAGTTGCAGACGCTCTATGACTACCGGCTAAGCAGCGAGGGAGACGCAGACCTGACGCTGGAGCAGGCGCTCGCGCGCATTGCCGACGCCGACATCATTCTGGTGGGTGAGCTGCACAGCCATCCCGCCGTGCATCTGTTGCAATCGCGCCTGCTGAGCGGGCTCTACACCGCAGGTCAGCAGCACGGTCGGCCATTGGCCCTCTCCATGGAGCAGTTCAGCCGCGCCGATCAGAAGACGCTGGATGCCTATCTGGCGAACCAGATTGGTGAAGCGGCCTTGATCCGCGAAGGCAACGCCTGGCCCAACTATCCAAGCGACTACCGCCCGCTGGTAGAGTTTGCCAAGGCTCACCAGATGCCGGTGATCGCCGCCAACGCCCCCAAACCGCTGGTGAGCTGTGTCGGTCAGGAGGGGGCTGAGTGGCTCGACAAACTGCCCGCGTCGCGTCGCAGCCAGCTGGCCCGCCAGCTGACGCTGGGGGATGACCCCTATCGCCAGAAATTTATGGCCTCCATGCACCATGGCGATGCCGACAGCAACGCCCGCCGCTTCGCCGCCCAGACCAGTTGGGATGACACCATGGCCGAGAGCATGGTGGATTATCTCGTCAAGCACCCGGGCCAGCAGATCATGCATATCGCCGGCAATTTCCACGTCGAGGGGGGGCTTGGGCTCGCCAGTCGCATCGCCAGCCGCAATCCTGCCCTCAAGGTAGCGCTGGTCGTGCCTCGTACAGATGAGACCTCTGTTGCAGATCACGCAGCCGATGTGCAGGTAACCATCATGCCGCTGCCTAAGCGCTGGCAAAACAGTGACGAGATGAAGCAAGATATGGGCGCGCTGCATCAATCCCGCAGTCGTGACTGCAGCCAGTGGCTGCAACCCTAATCTTCCAGGAAACGGCGGGTAAAATATGGATGTGTTACTGATCATCGATGTGCAGCAAGGCTTGTTCAACGAGCCCCGTTACCGCCAGGAGCAGGTGCTGGCCAATATCAATCGGGCTGCGGCCCATGTCAGGCAGCAACAGGGACGGGTCATCTATATCCAGCATGACTCGCCCCCCGGTACCGAACTGGAACCGGGCACCCCGGGTTGGCAGTTGCACAGTGCGCTGCAACCGGCCAAGGGAGAGAGCCGGGTGCGCAAGACAGCATGTGACAGCTTTCTCGATACCGAGCTCGCCTTCCTGCTGGCCGAGCAACCGGTCGATCGACTCATTCTCTGTGGCTGCGCCACCGATTTTTGCGTCGACACCACGGTGCGCAGTGCCGCCTCCCATGGGTACGAGGTGCTGGTGTTGAGCGATGGTCACACCACCGCCGATCGCCCCCATCTGAGCGCGGCCCAGATCACCGAGCACCATCACTGGATGTGGCGCCACCTCAGCCTGCCGGAGGGGCGCAGTGTGACCCTGCTCACCACCGACGAGCTGCTGGCAGTAACACCCGCCCTGCAGCCGTGCTAATCTGCGAGCCTCGCTTCGTTTCTCACTGGAGTCTGTCGTGCGCCTGTTGTCTGCCACCCTGTTGTTGATTGTTCCCCTGCTGTCGGCCTGCTCCAGCTTGCCCGGACAGAAGTATGACGGGCCGGAGCCCCTGTTTCTGACCCACATCAACGAGGAGGGGAGCAAGCGCTTCACCTTTGAAGCCGCGCCCAACGACACCTTGCCGCGCGGCCTATCGGCAGCCCAGAGCCAGCGGCTGCTGGAACAGCGAGAGGCGTTGCAGGAGAACCTGCTGACCGAGACCCTGGCGACCAAGCAGTATTGCCGCCAGGGCTACATAGTGCTGAGCCAGACCTCCTGGAAGGTGCGGGGGGAGTGCAACGAAACGGCCACCGACGCCGATCGTCGCGCTTTTCCCAACAAGGCCAGCTGGCAGGATTGAACAGGCCGGATGAGATAACACAATAAAAACGGGCAGCCCAGTGGCTGCCCGTTTTGTTATGACGGCTGTCGTGGTCGACAGGGATCGTCAGACCGGCGCATCGGCCGGGCTGGTGAGCTCGGCACCGTTATCGATGCGCTTGTGCCCTTCCACCAGATGGACGAAATCCACCAGCTCGTCACCGGAGACTGCGAACGCCTGGCCGAAGCCCTTGACGAACAGCCCCTGCTCCGGCTTGAGGCGGAACAGTTTGAAATCCTTGAGGTTGGAGAGACCCTTGATGATCTCGCCAAAACGTCCCTCCAGCGCTGCAACCGCCTTGCTCCAGCGAGCGTCGTCTCGGGCCACCACTTCAGCCACCGCATCGAAGGTCAAGCGCTTGCGGGCAAACAGCTCGCGGGCACCGCTCTCATCCTCGATCAGCATCAGGGATACCCGGGGCACCTGTTGCAGGTTGCGGGCGTGGCGGGCGATCTCGGAGATCAGCACATAGTAGCCATCTTCCTGCAGCACGAACGGGGCATAGCTGGCGTTGGGATTGCCTTCGCCATCGACGGTGGCGAGCTGCAGGGTACGGCAGCTGTCGCGAAACTCGCGGATCTCCGGTTGCAGGCGGTTCTGCAGACGCTCCTGACGTTCACTCATGCTTTGACTTCCTCTTGAGAGTTGTGGCGCAGCGCCATGAAACGGGTGACCTGATCGGCCAGCAGCTGGCGTTTCTCGTCGCGACCCAGATAGACCTTGAAAATACAGCGGCCGGAGTGACCGAAGAACTGGAAGGAGTGCCCCTCCTTGCCCATGAACAGCTTGCTGACCAGCGCAATCCCCGCCACGTTGTCGAGTTTGAGGTGACCATGCAGCTCACCGTCGCGGCCCATCAGGTTGTAGTAGCCGCGTGCGTCCTTGCCTTTCGGGAAGGGGGCTTTGACCTCGAAGATGGAACCTTCTGATTCGACGATGGTGGTCACCGGGCCCCAGTCGGCCAGATCTTCCAGCAGACCTTGTGCGCGATCGGCGGGCAGCAGGGTCACCAGCTCGGCGGGCAGATGGCGAACCACCTCCCATTCGCTGATGGCAAGCTGGGCCGCCAGGGTGGACGGATGAGCGCCGGGATCCTGCTCCAGCAGCGCGTGAATGCGTTGTGCAATGCTCATGTTTTCTCCCTCTGCGGGACCATGTTGTCCCGCTGTTTATCATGGCGGCTACTCTAATAAAGCACCGAAACCAATGCAATTGATAATTGCTATCATTATCAGTGCATTTTTTCCAAAGCCTTGATATTCTCGGCGGCACACCCGTTTAATTCACCCCTTCGGAGGTTAGCATGGGCCGTCGTCTTGCCCTCGCCATCACCCTGCTCTGCAGTTCACTCTCTCCCTTCTCTGCCGTTGCCGCCGACGGACAGAAAGAGCGTATCGTCAGTATCGGCCCGGCCACCACAGAACTCATTCTGGCCCTTGGCGGTGAATCGAGCCTGATCGCCACCGATGTCAGCAGTTCCTTGCCAAAAGGGCTGCCCAAGGTGGGTTATCACCGGGCGCTGGCCGCCGAAGGGATCCTGAGCCTCTCCCCCACCCGACTGGTGGGCAGCGACGAGATGGGCCCGGCCCCGACCCTGGATCAGCTGCGTCGTGCCGGGGTCAAGGTGGAGGTGCTGGATACCGCGCCGACTCTCGCCAACCTCAACCAGCGCATCGACACCCTCTCCAGCCTGCTGGGCGATAAAGCAGCTGGCGATCGCCTGAAGGCAGAGATCCTGGCCCAGACCGCTCAGCTGGCAGCGCAAGCCAAACAGAACAAACCGCTCAAGGTCGCCTTCCTGCTGCTGCACAAGGGGCAACCCACCAGCATCGCCGGAGGTGACACCACCGCCAGCGCGCTGATCTCGCTGGCAGGCGGCATCAATCCGGTCGCCGAGTTGCGCAACTACAAGCCGGTATCCGCCGAATCCCTCATCGAGATGCAGCCCGATCTGGTACTGATCAGCGGTCGTGACTGGCAGCAATATGCCGATCCGGCCAAGGTTCTGGCAGAAGTGCCCGCCCTGGCCGCCACCCCGGCTGGCAAGCGCAACGCCATTCACGCCATCGACGGCCACGCCCTGCAAGGGGGCCTGAGCCTCAACTCCCTGCAACAGGCGAACCAGATCGCCCAGTGGATCAAGCAGGGGTCATGATGCGGTTACCCCTCTCCTGGCTGCTGGCCTTCACCACGGCCGCACTGGCACTGTTGCTGCTCGGTTCGCTGGCAACCGGCCCCATGACCCTCACCCTGGGCGAGAGTCTGCGGGCGCTGTTTGCCGGGCAGGAGAGCGGGATTGAGTCACACAAGCTGCTGATCGTGCAGGAAATTCGCCTGCCGAGAACCCTGCTCTGCATCGCAGTGGGGGGGATCCTCGGGCTCTGTGGCGCCGTGATGCAGGGGCTGTTTCGCAACCCTCTGGCTGACCCCGGCATCATAGGTGTCTCCGGCGGTGCGGCACTCGGTGCGGCGCTCGCCATCGTGCTGCTGGCCCCCCTCGGCCAGCAGCTGCAAGCCACCATAGGGGTTGGTCTGCTGCCGCTGCTCGCCTTTCTCGGCGGCGCGCTCACCACCACCCTGGTTTATCTGCTCGGCACCCGTGAGGGCGGCACCTCGGTCACCGTCATGCTGCTGGCCGGGGTCGCCATCACGGCGCTCTCCGGCGCGGTGATCGGCCTGCTCACCTATCTGGCGGACGATCAGATGCTGCGCAACCTGAGCCTGTGGCAGATGGGAACGCTGGCGGCAGGCAAACCGGCCGATGTGGCGCTGGCCCTGCTCACCCTGGCGGCCCTGCTGTGGCTCTTTATGCGCGATGCCAATCCCCTCAATGCCCTGCTGCTGGGTGAAGGGGAGGCTCGTCATCTGGGGGTCAATGTGCAATCCCTCAAACGTCGTCTGATTCTGCTCACCGCAGCGGGCGTCGGGGTGGCAGTGGCGGTATCGGGGATGATCGGCTTCGTCGGGCTGGTAGTGCCCCATCTGGTGCGCCTGCTGGCGGGCCCCAACCATGTCAGGTTGCTGCCGCTATCGGCCCTGCTTGGCGCCGCCCTGCTGCTGGCAGCCGATATGCTGGCACGCACCCTGCTGGCCCCGGCCGAGCTGCCGGTGGGCATCATCACCGCCCTGCTCGGCGCCCCCTTCTTCATCTGGCTGCTGGTAAAAGGCCGCCGCGCCCTGTGATACGGACTGTTATGCAACCACTCTCATCCTCACTCTCCTCCCCCCTGTTGAGCTGCAGCCGACTCAGCCTGCGCCGTGGCCAGCGCCAGATCCTGGATGGGCTCAATCTCGACCTCGAGAGCGGTACCCTCACCGCGCTGCTCGGCCCCAACGGGGCGGGCAAGAGCTCACTGCTCAAGTGCCTGACCGGCGAGCTGGAATATGAGGGCGCCATCACCCTGTTTGGCGCGGATCGCCAGCAGTGGGACAGCAGCCAGCTGGCCCACCGGCTCGGGGTATTGCCGCAAAGCTCCTCCCTCAACTTCCCCTTTCTCTGCGAGGAAGTGGTTGCCATGGGGCGCTTGCCCCACAGTGAACTGGCGGCGCGGCGTGACGAAATTGTGGCAGCGGCCATGACCCATGCCGGGGTCGAGCATCTGGCCAAGCGGCTCTATCCCGGGCTCTCTGGCGGCGAGCGGCAGCGGGTGCAGTTTGCCCGGGTGCTGGCGCAGATCTGGCAGGCCCCCTCCCCGACCGGGCAGGCCGAGCAACCCCGCTTGCTGCTGCTCGACGAGCCTACTTCGGCGCTCGATCTGAAATACCAGCACCAGTTGCTCACCATGGCGCGCGCCCTGGCCAGCCGCAATACAGCTGTGCTGGTGGTGCTGCACGACCTCAATCTGGCGGCGCGCTATGCCGACCGGCTGGTGATGCTGGAGCGGGGCAAGCTGATGGCCGATGGCACGCCAGCCGAGGTGCTCACCCCTGAGCTCATCGCCCGTCTCTATGACTATCCGGCACAGGTGATCCACCACCCCGAAAGCGGCCTGCCGATGGTGGTGTGACAAATTCAGAGTGCGGTAACGGCAGGAAGCGCGCCATTCATCCCGGAAACTGCAGCATATAAACCGGTTTTTCACACTCCATATCGCCCTGCTAACATTCATCATCGCCAGCTATGTGGTGTGAATATCCTCACACTTTGCTCAGGCAAAATCCCCGCAGCATCACCGTCTACTTATAATGACGCCGCCTCACAGAAGGCATAACTCATTGATGCTACGGAATAATTACAATGAATAATATCAACAAGACCCTACTGGCTGCCGCCATCTCCCTCGGGATGCTGGCTGGCTGCAACAGCGACAACGACTCAAAGGCAGCTGATCCCATGGTTCGTTTTGCCACCTTCAACCTCTCTTTTGATCGCACTGCCGCCGGTATGCTGACTGGCGAGCTGGCGCTGACCCGCACCGAGCAGGATGCCCTGCTGGCCCGCCTCGCCGAAGGGAGCCTGAGCGGCGCCACTGAAACCAAAGCCAAGAACGTGCAGCAGATCCGCAACGTGGCGGAGATCATCCAGCGCACCCGCCCGGATGTGTTCCTGCTCAACGAGTTCGACAACGACGGCAAAGGCGAGAGCACCGCCGATCTGAAAGCCTTCAACGACAACTATCTGGCCCACGCCCAGCATGCCGAAGTGACCGCCATCAGCTATCCGGTGATGCAGAACTTCGCCACCAACACCGGCCTGATGAGCGGTTATGACCTCAATCTGGATGGCAAAGTCAACAGCGGCCCCGACGATGCCTGGGGCTTTGGCAACTATCACGGCCAGTATGCCTTTGCGGTGATGTCCAAATACCCCATCGACACCAAGCAGATCCGTACCTTCCAGCACTTCAAGTGGAAGGATATGCCGGGCGAGCAGAACCCCATCATCGATGACTGCAACAATCCCAAGGTCAAGATCCCGGCCGGCCGCCAGTGTGGTGATGCCTGGTATTCAGACGCAGCCTGGCAGCAGTACCCGCTCTCCTCCAAGAACCATGCCGATGTGCCGGTACGGATCAAGACCGAGAAGGGGGAAGAGGTGATCCACTTCCTGATCTCCCACCCGACCCCGCCAATCTTTGCCAATGCGGCGCGCCACACCGTCAAACACAACCGCGCCGAGATCGCCTTCTGGAATGACTACGTCAAGGGTCTCAACTACATGACCGATGACAAGGGCACCAAGGGTGGGCTGGCCAAAAACGCCAAGTTTGTTATCGCGGGTGATCTCAACGCCGATCCGCTCACCGGTGACGGCGACCTGACCGCCATTCAGGATCTGCTAAACAACCCGCTGATGAATCAGGCCATCACCAATGGCACCCTGATCCCGGTCAGCGAAGGGGGCTCGGAGTGTGTCAGCAAGGGGACCGACTGCAAACGCAACCTCACTCGCCCCAACCCGGAACGCATCACCAACTCCAGCGTGCTGCAGCTGGATCACGTCATCCCCTCCGCCAACCTCAACGCGGTGAAGAGCGGTGTCTACTGGCCTGCCAGCTTCGAGGCCGGTTATCACCTGGTCTATGATGCGAAACTCGGCATCGCCAAAGGGGTCAGTTCGGATCACCGCATGGTGTGGGTCGATCTCAAACTCGACTAACTCTGCCATGACCCCGCTGCGGCGGGGTCTTTTATTGGCAATGGGTGGCGAGTTGACCACGGCCCATTAATCCACCGCTTGGCATTGAGTTATCCATCCATAACTCCTCCATAGCCGTTGAATGGGCCTCGCGATCACAGAACCGCCACGCCAATGGTGGTAGCATGCCTCCTCTTGCCATCCGGCCGCACGGCGGCTCCGGTGGTCCTCCCTCCTCCGCTTTCACTTTTTGAGGAACGATTTGATGGAACTGCTTCTGCTTAGCAACGGTAAAGCCAACGAATTTCCGGGTCTGCTCGGCTGGGCCCGAGATCGGGTTCAAAGCCTGCTCGCGCGCAAACAGGTCAAGCGCATCCTGCTCATCCCCTACGCGGTGATCCGCAGCGACTGGGATGCCCGCGCCAACGAACTTACCGAGAGCCTCGGGATCGAGACCATCAGCATTCATCACTTCGATGATCCGGTCGAGGCCGTCAATCAGGCCGATGCCATCTTTATCAGTGGCGGCAACACCTGGCGCCTCAACCAGATGTTGCATGAAAACGGCCTGATCGTGCCGATCCAGCGTGCCGTGCGCGAACGGGGCGTCCCCTATGTAGGCTGGAGCGCCGGTTGCAACGTGGCGACCCCGAGCATCCGCACCACCAACGACATGCCGGTCTGCAACGCCGCCGTGCTGCCCGCGCTGGGCCTGTTCCCGCTGCAGATCAACCCGCACTATCTGGACGCCAGCATCAGCGGCCACATGGGCGAGACCCGCGACGAGCGTCTGGCCGAGTTCTGCGCCATCAACCCGAGCGAATATGTGGTGGCCCTGCGCGAAGCGAGCCTGCTACAGATCAGCGGCGATACCGTTGAGTACTGGAGCGCCCGCGAGCAGGACTTCAAGATCTTCAAACAGGGTCAGGAGCCGCAAGCCTTTATGGACGCAGCCCCGCTGGCCGAGTTGACCCCCTTCAAGGTCCGCTGAGCCAAGCAGAGCGCCGTGCCACTGGCAGGCGGATAGCTCGCGAAACGGTGAAAACAAAAGAGGGATGGCTCAATGCCATCCCTCTTTTTTATCGTCATCTTTCAGCTGGTTGCAGCCTGATTACTCACCCTGCAGGGTCACCAGCACCTTGCGGGCGCCACCATCGACGCGATGTTCGCCAAGCCAGATCCCCTGCCAGGTGCCAAGCGCCAACTGACCATCACGGATCGGCAGTTGCAGGCTCACCCCGAGCAGGGAGGATTTGATGTGGGCGGGCATGTCATCCGCCCCCTCATAGGTGTGGCGATAGTAAGGGGCATCTTCCGGCGCCAACCGGTGCAGATGGGCCTCCATATCGCTGCGCACGCTGGGGTCGCAATTCTCGTTGAGGGTGAGCGAGGCGGAAGTGTGTTGCAGTAGCAGGTGGGCCATGCCAATCCGGTAACCCGCCAGCATCGGCAGCTTGGCCACCAGCTCGTCCGTCACCAAATGAAAGCCCCGCGAACGGGGCTTCAGAGTCAGCAGGCACTGCTGCCACATCAGACGTACTCCATAAAGACGCGGGAAGTGAGTTTGGTGATGAGCTCGTAGGGGATGGTGCCAATCTCGTCGGCCACCCGCTCCACCGGCAACCCCTCGCCCCACAGCACCGCCTCGTCGCCGGCCTTGTCGGTCGCGCCCGGGCCCAGATCGACCGTGCTCATATCCATGGAGACACGCCCCACCAGCGGCACGATGCGGCCGTTGATCAGCACGGAAGTGCCATTGGGCGCCATGCGCGGATAACCGTCACCGTAGCCGATGGCGATCACCCCGAGCCGGGTATCGCGATCCGACACCCAGTTGGCACCATAGCCCACCGGCTCGCCCGCCTTGTGATCCCGCACCGCAATCAGCTGGGTCTTCAAGGTCATCACCGGCTGCAGGTCGTAATCGGCCGCCACCGTGTTGGGGAAGGGCGAGACGCCATAGAGGATGACACCGGGGCGAACCCAGTCGCAGTGGGAGCCTGGCCAGGCCAGAATGCCCGCCGAGTTGGCCATGGCCCGCTCGCCCGCCAGCGGCGCCGTCAGGCGACTAAAGAGATCGATCTGCTCGCGGGTAGTGGGCTGCTCCAGCTCATCGGAGCGGCTGAAGTGGGTCATGATGTTGAACGGCTGCACCACGTTCTTGCACTTGCCGAGTCGTTCGATAAAGGCGGGCATCTCGTCGGCACGCACCCCGAGGCGGTGCATGCCGGTGTCGAGCTTGAGCCAGGCCACCACGGGGGCTGGCAGCTCGACCTGCTCCAGCGCTTCGAGCTGCTCCCAGGTGTGAACCGCCGTCTGCAGATTGTTGGCCGCCAGCACCGGCAGATCGTCGGCGGAGAAGAAGCCCTCCAGCAGCACGATGGGTTTGACCACGGCGCAGGAGCGCAGCATCAGCGCCTCTTCGATACGGGCCACCGCATAGGCATCCGCATCCACCAGGGTGCGGGCGACCGGCAGCAGTCCATGGCCATAGGCGTTGGCCTTGACCACAGCGATGATCTTGCAAGCGGGAGCGTGGCGCTTGACCACGGCGAGGTTGTGGCGCAAGGCCGCAGTGTTGATTTGGGCAGTAGCCGCTTTCATGGTTTTCCCTTACGAGGGCACAAATGGTCTCCCCCTCATCGGGCAGAAGACCGCCACTCACTTATCGTCGTCGAAGGCCGGACCGGCATAATTGTCGAACCGGGAAAACAGGCCCTGAGCAACAGCCAATGACTGGCTATCGATCAGGGCAGTCGTGGTAATGACGAAACCGCCATCACCTTGGGTTTACATCAATAATCGTCGTCAAACGCCGGACCGGCGTAGTTGTCAAACCGGGAGAACTGCCCCTGGAAGGTGAGGCGCACCCGGCCGATGGGGCCGTTACGCTGCTTGCCGATGATGATCTCGGCAATCCCCTTGTCCGGGCTGTCATCGTGATATACCTCATCACGATAGATAAACATGATCAAATCCGCATCCTGCTCGATGGAACCCGATTCACGAAGGTCCGAGTTGACCGGGCGCTTGTCGGCCCGCTGTTCCAGGCTTCGGTTCAGCTGGGAGAGCGCCACCACCGGGCACTGCAGCTCTTTCGCCAAGGCCTTGAGGGAGCGGGAGATCTCGCCGATCTCCAGGGTACGGTTGTCAGAGAGCGCCGGCACCCGCATCAGCTGCAGGTAGTCCACCATGATCATGGATAGGCCACCGTGCTCGCGCGCCACCCGACGGGCACGGGAGCGCACATCGGTCGGGGTGAGGCCGGAGGCGTCATCGATATACATCTTGCCCTTCTCCAGCAGCAATCCCATGGTGGAGGAGAGGCGCGCCCAATCCTCGTCGTCGAGCTGACCGGTACGCACCTTGGTCTGATCGATGCGACCGACCGAGGCGAGCATACGCATGATGATCTGCTCGGAGGGCATCTCCAGCGAGAAGATAAGCACCGGCTTGTCGGCAGTGAGGGCCGCATGCTCACAGAGGTTCATGGCAAAGGTGGTCTTGCCCATGGAGGGACGGGCCGCCACGATGATCAAGTCCGAACGCTGCAAACCGGCGGTCATCTTGTCGAGATCGTTGTAACCGCTCGATACCCCGGTCACCCCGTTGTGCGGGGTCTTGAACAGCTCTTCAATCTTGTCGACGGTCTGCTCGAGGATCAGCTTCAGGGGCTGGGGCCCCTCGTTGGCGCTGGTGCGCTGCTCGGCAATCTTGAATACCTTGCTCTCGGCAAGATCCAGCAGATCGCCGGAGGTACGGCCCTGTGGCTCGTAACCCGCTTCGACGATCTCGTTGGCGACCGAGATCATCTCCCGCACCACCGCCCGCTCGCGCACAATTTCGGCGTAGGCGTTGATGTTGGCGGCACTCGGGGTGTTCTTGGCGATCTCCACCAGATAGGCGAAGCCGCCCGCCTCTTCCAGCTGTTCGGAGCGCTCCAGCTCCTCCTGCAGGGTGATGAGGTCGATGGGGTTGCCCGCGTTGGAGAGGCGGGTCATAGCCTGGAAGATCAACCGGTGCGGACGGCTGTAGAAATCCTGATCGATAACCCGTTCGGCAACCCGATCCCAGGCATCGTTATCCAGCATCAGGCCGCCCAGTACGGACTGTTCGGCCTCAAAAGAGTGGGGAGGAACTTTCAGCTGTTGTGTCTTGGCGTCTTTTTTCGCCGTCACTTGCTCTGCCATACACATAAAAACCGCAGCGGGAAGGGGACGGGAATTTTACAAAAGAAAGCCAACTACGGCGAGCCCTATCTGGCGGCTCATACCATCATAAAGGGCCAAACCAGAGTCTGCTCTACCTTGACCATTTTGATTTTGCTTCGCATTTTGCGCTCCTTGCGACTCAATCTTCTGCTTTTCATCCGGCTTACTCCTCTTGTTTGACGCCGCATCGCGGCAACCTCGTTCATGAATAATTCATGCCAGAGGTGATATTGATGAATACAAGCTGCGACACAATTAGGGACAGGCAGCCTGCCATGCGCCTTGCTGAGCTTGCCAAAGCGGAGCATGCCCCACCCACAGACGAGAGTGAAAAGAGTCAAAATGAAAAAGATGCTGACCCTGTTTGCCGTGATCCTGGCCATTGGCCTGGGGGCACCTCACGCCGAAGCCAAGAAGTTTGGCGGCGGCAAATCCTTTGGTAAAAGTTACAAAACTGCGCCGGCCCAGCCTGCGGCCAAACCGGTCGACAACAAGAATCCGACACTGAATGCCCAGACTCCGCCGAAAAAGAGCGGCATGATGGGTGGCCTGCTGGGCGGCCTGCTGGCTGGCGGCCTGTTTGCCTACCTGCTGGGCAGCGGTGCCTTTGAAGGTCTGCAAGGAATGGACTTCCTGCTGATCGCCCTGCTGGCGCTGGGGGCAGTCTTCCTGATCCGTACCCTGCGCAAGGGCAAGGTCGCGACGCCACAGCCACAACAGGCGGCCTATGCGGGCTATCAGCCACCGCAATCCGCTGCCCCGCAACAGTTTGAGCAGAGCAACAGCGCACCGCAAGCCACCGGCTTTGCCGACAGCGACGTGCCGTTCCGCCTGCCGCCTGGCTTTGACATGAACAGCTTCCTGGCCGGTGCCCGCGATCACTATCGCACCCTGCAAGAGGCGTGGAACAAGAACGATCTGGAAAAGGTGCGCGAGTACGTCAGCCCCGAGCTGTTTGAGCAGCTCAAAGCCGAGCGCGCCGAACTGACTGGCGACCAGCACACCGAAGTGATGTACGTCGATACCCAGCTGGTACGTGCTGACTATGGCAGCGACTGGGCTCAGGTAAGCGTGCGCTTCAGCGGCCGCTACATGGACCGTCAGGAGCAAGTCGAGGAAGACATCAAAGAGGTGTGGCACCTCGAGCGCGATCTGGCCAAGAACAATGCCCCCTGGCATATCGTCGGTATCGAGCAGCTGTAAGGTTTAGATTGTCACTACGCAGGAGGCGGCCCATGGGCCGCCTCTTTTCATTTCATTGTCCCGTCCTGAATATGGTTTACACCTTTCCCCCCAATAAATGGAGAGCCCGATGGGACAAGGTGTGAAACGGACACAGCGCGATTACTCGC
>NZ_JBFOCU010000027.1:0-108826 GCF_040907945.1 Aeromonas sp. s11
TAAATAGCTGTTCCGAATAGTAGATCACCGGAGGAAGGGAACTCAGTCCAGTTTGTGCGATCTGATTAGTCGCTAAACAAAACAAGCCACACCCAAAGGACTGAGTTGATGCCTATCCTACCACCTCTGCCACGACCACAACGGCGCCGCATTCACAAAATCATCCATGCCACCCGTGATAAAGGACATGCTCGTCGCTTGATGGCCATCTTGCTGTTACATGAAGGACGCACGATCACCGATGTTCATCACCTTACCGGCGCTGCGCGCTCGACCATCGGTCGTTGGCTTCGGTGGTATCGAGATGAAGGCATAGATGCGCTAGAAGCCTTACCGGCTGGCCGTGCCCCAGTCTTACCTATCGCCAAGATTGTCACCTTACTGGTGCTGCTCATGCAGTTTTCTCCGCAAGATTTTGGTTATCAGCGCAGCCGTTGGTGTACTGAACTATTGGCTATAAAAATCAATCGGTTAACAGGGCTCAATGTGGCAGCCTCCACGCTCCGCCGATGGTTACCTCGTATGGGCATTGTCTGGCGCAGGCCCGTGCCGACCTTGCGGATAAAAGACCCAGCCTATCAGGAAAAAATGGCGAATATCGACGCCGCGCTGGCCCGCTGTGATGCCGATAATCCGGTGTTTTATGAGGATGAAGTCGATATAGACCTCAATCCCAAATTAGGAGCCGACTGGATGTTCAGAGCGCAGCAAAAGCGGGTTGTCACACCGGGGCAGAATGCCAAGCATTATCTGGCAGGCGTTCTCCACGCAGGCAACGGAAGGGTACTTTACGTCAGCGGGATCAAGAAAAACTCATCGCTGTTTATTGCCATGCTGGAAAAGCTGCGCCACCACTACCGACGAGCCAAAACCATCACGTTGATCCTCGATAACTACATCATTCACAAAAGCAAACAGACCGAGCGATGGTTGAAGAAGAATCCCAAGTTCTGCCTGGTGTTCCAGCCAGTTTACAGCCCTTGGGTTAATCACATAGAACGGCTATGGCACAAGTTACATGAAACCATCACGCGCAATCATCAATGCAGAGGGATGGCAAACCTGCTGGCCCGAGTGAAACACTTCATGGATACCGTGTCTCCTTTCCCGGGGAATGGCTATGGCACAGCGAAGGTGTAGCACTATTGGGATCAGTTATTTAGGTGAATTACACCCTACGACTACTCCCTGAGATTATGGTGAGCACGGTTTTGGTTCCCCCTCCTATTCGCTGAGGCGAGCACGCTTGTCCAGGCCGCGAGACAGGATGTCGAGCGAGCGACGCAGGGCCATGGATGGCCCGTCGGCGCGTGCCGTCGGACAAGCGGGTGAGCCGAAGGAACCCGACGAAGTCGGGCGAATAAGTGGGGGAGAAGACCTTTGGTGACTTTGGGTCTTTCCAAAGTCACTCGCCCCGGCCCGAAGGGCGGGCGAAACCCCTTCGAGGCCAGCGGCCTCGCGTCCTGCACGGCGAAGCCGTGCCATCGACTATCCCCCCGGACGATTACGCCTATCGGCTAATCGACCCTACGATTGCACGGCGCAGCCGTGCCTGCTCGCCACAGGCACGGAGTCTGGCTGGACGCCGGGATGCCACCGGCAAAGGGGGGGGGGCGTGGCCGCCCCTATCGACCCAAAAACGGTTCCCAGTCCTTGAACACCGGCTGCAACCCCGCCTGCCGGACGGCGGCGGCCACTTCCCCCACCGGGCGGTCGTCGTGGATGGCGAACTGCTCCAGCTCCTCTTTATCCCCCTCGGCATAGCCCCCCGGCTGGGTGCGCGACTCGGCCGACATCTGGGTGATGCCAAGGCGCACCGCGCCGTTGCGAAAGGTGGCAGACTCGCGGGTGGAGAGGGACAAATCCAGGGTGGGCGAGAAGAGGCGCCAGGCGCAGATAAGCTGGGCCAGCTGGCGATCCGACATGACCACGGCAGGCTCCAGCCCGCCGGTGCAGGGGCGCAGGCGCGGGAAGGAGAGCGAGTAGCGGCTCTGCCAGTGGTGGCGCTCAAGCCAGCTCAGATGCTCGGCGACAAAGTAGCTGTCGGCGCGCCAGTCCGAGGAGAGGCCAATCAGCGCCCCCAAGCCAATTTTGTCGATACCGGCACGGCCCAGCCGATCCGGCGTGGCAAGGCGCCACCCTATGTCACGCTTGTTGCCGCGCAGATGGTGGCGGGCGTAGGTGGGGGCGTGATAGGTCTCCTGATAGACCATGACGGCGTCGAGGCCGAGGCTTTTCAGCTCGGCATAGTCGGCCTGCGAAAGGGGCTGCACCTCCATCGCTACCGTGCTGAAATGGCGGCGGATGATGGGCAACACCTGCCGAAAATAGGCGAGCCCCACCTTGTGCTCGTGCTCGCCGGTCACCAGCAGCACGCTGTCGAAACCCCGCGCCTTGATGGCCAGACACTCGCGCTCAATCTCCTCTGCATTCAGGGTCTTGCGCTTGAGACGGTTGCTCATGGAGAAGCCGCAGTAGGTGCAATCGTTGGCGCAGAGGTTCGACAGATAGAGCGGCACATAGAAGCCGATGGTGTTGCCAAAACGCTGGCGAGTCAGCCGCTCGGCCTCGGCCGCCATCTGCGGCAGATAGACCTCGGCAGCTGGCGAGACCAGCGCCATAAAGTCGCTCAGGGTGCGGCGGGGTGCGCTCAGCGCCCGCGCCACATCGGCGGCAGTCTTGGCGCGGATCTGCATACCGATATCGTCCCACTCCAGCTCCTGCCAGCGATTGGCAAAATCCAACCCCCTCCCGGCCTCCCCCTTGGGAGGGGGAGGAGCGCAGGGCTCGCCCCCTTCAAGCACCGAATCAGCCGAAGCCCTCACCCCCAGCCCCTCTCCCAGAGGGAGAGGGGGGCTAAACACATCGGCCTCGTGAGAAACCGAGAAAGAGGACATGGCGATTGGCTCTTGCCCTGATCCCGCATCATGACTCATAACGCCCCCAGAAAATCGGTAAGCGGGCTGGAGGCTTGGGCCTGCAGGGCGCGGGCGCCAAGGCCTGCCTCATAGGCGCTGCGACCGGCAGTGCAGGCCAGCGCAAAGGCGCGGCCCATGGCGACCGGGTCGCCGCTGACCGCGATGGCAGTGTTGACCAGCACGGCATCGGCGCCCAGTTCAAAGGCGGCGGCCGCGTGGCTTGGTGCACCTATGCCCGCGTCCACGACCACGGGCACATTGGCCTGCTCGACGATGATGGAGAGAAACTCCTGGGTCACCAGCCCCTGATTGGAGCCGATGGGCGCGCCGAGCGGCATCACCGCGGCGCAGCCCACCTCTTCGAGCCGCTTGCAGAGCACGGGGTCGGCACCGCAGTAGGGCAGCACCACAAAGCCCTCTTTCACCAGCTGCTCGGCGGCTTTCAGCGTCTCGATGGGATCGGGCAAGAGGTAACGAGGGTCGGGGTGGATCTCCAGCTTCAGCCAGTTCGTCCCCAACGCCTCGCGGGCGAGATGGGCGGCAAACACCGCTTCGGCGGCGGTCTTGGCGCCGGAGGTGTTGGGCAGCAGCTTGACCCCGAGCTGCAACAAGGGGCTCAGGATATCGTCGTGGGCCTTGCCCGGTTCGAGCCGCTTGATGGCCATGGTGACCAGCTGGGAGCCGCTCGCTTCGATGGCGGCGGCCATCAGATCCGGGCGAGCAAACTTGCCGGTGCCGGTAAAGAGGCGCGATGAGAAGGTGTGATCGGCAATTGTCAGCATGTCAGCCTCCGGCCACTGCGATAAGAAGAGATGAGGCCCCGCCGCAAGGCAGAGCACGCGAAGATGGGACTGCGAGCATCATGGGTCAGCCTCCCGCTATGGCGGTGAAGAGGTGGAGTTCGTCTCCGTCATTGAGACGGATCTCGGCCCAGCGGCCACGGGGCAGCACGGCGCCGTTAAGGGCCACCGCTACGCCCTGTGGATTAACGTCTTGCGCCGCCAGCAGGTCGGCCACGCTCTGCCCTGCCGCCAGCGGCTGGGCTTTATCGTTGAGTCGAATGGTCAAGGTCATGGAGTGATCTCCTTATCGTGTGTCGGGCATCGGCGCTGCCCGCAAACCGGACAATCGGGGTCGGGGGCCAGAGTGAGGGTCTGCCACTGATGGGCCAACGCATCGAAGCGGCGCAATGTGCCGGCAACCGGGCTCGGCATCCCGAGCAACAGTTTCAGTGCCTCCAGTGCCTGCAAAGAGCCCATCACCCCGACCAGTGGGCCAGTGACGCCGCTGGTCTCGCAGCGCTCGGCGGTCTTGGTATCCAGCGGGTAGAGGCAGGCGTAGCAGGCGTGATCGCTGCTGGTGCGCGCCATCAGCTGCCCCTGCCAGCCCACCGCCGCGGCGGAGATCCAGGGTTTGCCCTGAGCCACGCAGGCGGCGTTGATAGCCTGGCGGGTGGCGAGGTTGTCGCAGCAGTCGATCACCAGATCTACCTCGGCCACAAACTCCGGCAGGCTGGCGGCATCGAGCCGCTGGTTGATGGCGATCAGCTCCACCAGCGGGTTGTGGGCCGCCAACCGCTCGCAGGCCAGCTCCGCCTTGGAGTGGTTGACCGCCTCGCTATCGAACAGGATCTGGCGCGGCAAGTTGCTGGAATCGACCGTATCGCCATCGGCCAGCCACAAGGTGCCCACACCGGCCCCGGCGAGATAGAGGGCGAGCGGCGAGCCAAGCCCGCCGAGACCGACGATCAGTACGGACTTATCTTTCAGCCGCGCCTGACCCGCCTCCCCCACTTCCGCCAGCATCAGCTGGCGGCCGTATCGCAAATACTCAGCATCAGAGAGCATGGGCAGCCTCCTGCAAGTCGGTCATGAGCAGTGCTGAACGCGGCTCATCCCCTGCCCCCACGGCCGCGAGCAGCCGTTCGGTCGCCCCCTGCCAGTCGTCGCTGGCAGTGATGGCCGAGACCAGCGCGATACTGCCGACCCCGCTTGCCTTGACCGCCGCCACCCGCTCCTCGCTGATGCCGCCGATGGCCACCGTCGGCCAGTCGCACATCAGGGCGCGGTAGCGGTGCAGCCGCACCAGCCCCTGCGGGCGCGAAGGCATCGCCTTGGTATTGGTCGGGAAGATATGACCCAGCGCCATATAGGAGGGGGCCAGCTCGCGGGCCCGCATCAGCTCGAAGTAGCCGTGGGTGGAGATGCCAAGGCGCAGCCCAGCCGCCTGAATGGCGGCGAGATCGGCGGTCTCCATATCCTCCTGCCCCAGATGCACGCCCCAGGCGCCCGCCTCGATGGCCTGCTGCCAGTAGTCGTTGATAAAGAGCCGCGCCCCATGACGGCGACCAAGCGCTACCGCATCGCGAATGGCCGGCGCCACCTCTGCGGCGGGCAGATTCTTGATGCGCAGCTGGATGGTCTTGACCCCTGACCCCAGCAGGCGGCGCAGCCACTTGACCGAATCCACCACCGGATAGAGACCGAGGTTGTGTTCGGTCGGTGCGAAGGGGCCATCCGGCAGGCGGGAGCTGCTTGTTTCATAAAGCCCGAAGCGGCGATCGATTGTTGAGCCCGCCAATACGGCTCGGGGGAAGTGAGCCAGATCGGCGGGCCAGCCAAGATGGGCGATGGGACCCGGGCCTGCCCCCACTCCTTGCGCCGCCGCCAACCCCTGTTGCAGGTAGGCTCGCGCCAGGGTGATGGCGTCCTCCACCGGATAATCCTGCGCCACCACGGCGGCGATGGCGCTGGCGTAGCAGCAACCGGTGCCGTGACCGTGGCGGGTATCGAGGCGCGGTGCCGCGAGCCAGAATTCGCGGGTCTCATCCTGGTAGTAGTCCAGACACAGCTCCCCGCTCCACGCAAGATGACCCCCCTTGACCAGCACGGCGCGGGCGCCCAGTTCGCGCAGCCGCTGGGCGGCGAAGCGCACCAACACAGGGCTGGTCGCGGGAATGCCGGTCAGGGCTTCCACTTCGGGGCCGTTGGGGGTGATGAGCGACAGACGTGGCAACAGCTGCTCGCGCACCGCCTCCAGCATATTGGGCTCCGCCATCGGGGTGCCGGAGCTGGCGATGGCCACCGGGTCGTAGACCACGAAGGGAGCCTCTATAGTTGCCAGTCGGCGGGCCAGCACTTCGACATGAAGCCGGGTCGGCAGCAGGCCGATCTTGATGGCGGCGGGCGGCAGATCGACGCCGAGGGCGTCGATCTGGGCGGTGAAGGTCTGCATCAGCACGGGGTCAACCATCTTCACCGCCACCGAGTTCTGGGCGGTGATGGCGGAGATAACCGAACAGCCGTGCACGCCAAGGTCGTGCAATGTGTGCAAGTCGGCCTGAATACCGGCGCCACCGCCGGAGTCTGAACCAGCGATGGTCCAGACCACAGGGCGAGAGTCCGTCACCGGCGACAGATCGGCGGGGCTGACGGCCCCGCTTGCGCAGCTCAAGCCTCCTCCCCTGCGGCCTGTTTCAGTGCCGCCGCCTGATGGTAGATCTCGCCACCGGTCTCCTTGAAGGTTTCAGCCATGCGGGCCATGCCGCTCTCCACCTGAGCCACTACCTGCTCCTGCTGGCCATCCATGCCGACCAGCTTGATCTCAACGGCCTCCAGCTTTGCTGCGTAGTCGCGCACATCCTGAGTGATCTTCATGGAGCAGAACTTGGGCCCGCACATGGAGCAGAAGTGAGCCACCTTGCCTGACTCCTGCGGCAGGGTTTCGTCGTGGTAGGCGCGGGCGGTGTCGGGATCCAGCGCCAGATTGAACTGATCCTCCCAGCGGAACTCGAAGCGCGCCTTGGACATGGCATTGTCGCGGATCTGGGCCCCAGGGTGACCCTTGGCAAGGTCGGCGGCGTGAGCGGCGATCTTGTAGGTAATCAGCCCCTGCTTCACATCCTCCTTGTTGGGCAGCCCCAGATGCTCCTTGGGGGTGACGTAGCAGAGCATGGCGCAGCCGTACCAGCCGATCAGCGCGGCGCCAATGCCGGAGGTGAAGTGATCGTAACCCGGTGCAATGTCGGTGGTGAGCGGGCCCAGCGTATAGAACGGCGCCTCGTGGCAGTGCTCCAGCTGCTCGGTCATGTTGCGCTCGATCATGTGCATCGGCACATGACCCGGCCCCTCGATCATCACCTGCACGTCGTACTCCCACGCAATTTTTGTGAGCTCGCCAAGAGTGCGCAGCTCGGCGAACTGAGCCTCGTCGTTGGCGTCATAGACGGAGCCCGGACGCAGACCGTCGCCCAGCGACAGGGCCACGTCATAGGCGGCGCAGATCTCGCAGATTTCGCGAAAGTGCTGGTAGAGGAAGTTCTCTTTGTGGTGGGAGAGGCACCACTTGGCCATGATGCTGCCGCCGCGCGAGACGATGCCGGTGAGGCGCTTGGCAGTCATCGGCACGAAGCGCAGCAGGACGCCAGCGTGGATGGTGAAATAGTCCACCCCCTGCTCGGCCTGCTCCAGCAGGGTGTCACGGAACAGCTCCCAGGTGAGCTCTTCGGCGATGCCGTTGGTCTTCTCCAGCGCCTGATAGATGGGCACGGTACCGATGGGCACCGGGCTGTTGCGCAGGATCCACTCGCGGGTCTCGTGGATATAGCGGCCGGTGGAGAGATCCATCACTGTGTCGGAGCCCCAGCGGGTGGACCAGACCAGCTTCTCCACCTCCTCTTCGATGCTGGAGGTGACCGCCGAGTTGCCGATGTTGGCGTTGATCTTCACCAGAAAATTGCGGCCGATGATCATCGGCTCCGCTTCCGGGTGGTTGATGTTGCTGGGGATGATGGCGCGACCGGCGGCCACCTCATCGCGCACAAATTCGGGGGTGATGTTCTGGGGCAAACGGGCACCAAAATCACGGCCCGGATGCTGGGTGCGCAACAGCTCAGAGCGCACCCGCTCGCGACCCATGTTCTCGCGAATGGCGATAAATTCCATCTCGGGAGTGACGATGCCGGCACGGGCATAGTGCAGTTGGGTGACCCGGCGACCCGGCTTGGCGCGGCGCGGTTTCGGCAGATGCTCGAAGCGCAGATGATCCAGCCCCTCGTCGGCCAGCCGCTCCTGAGTGAAGGTGGAGCTGAGCCCCGGCAGTTCGTCGGTGTCATCGCGCTCCAGCACCCAGTTCTCCCGCAGGCGCGGCAGGCCGCGGCGCACGTCGATGGCGACCCCCTCCTCCCCGTAACGGCCAGAAGTGTCGTAGACCGGGATCGGTTCGTTGGGTTCGAACTTGGGATCTTCTTTTGTGCCGCCGACGAAGGTGTCGGCCAGCTGGATCTCCCGCAGGGGAACACGAATATCGGGGCGGGAGCCTTCGATAAAGATGCGGCGGGAGTTGGGGTGAGCCATCCCCTTGAGGCTGTCGATAAAGGCCTGAGCGCTGGAGCGCTGCTCGCGGCGGCTGGATTTGGTGGTATCAGATACGGAAGTAGACATAGCAAAACTCACATTAACTGGTTGAAGTTATGGGTGTTTGCTTGTCTGGAGTTCGAGGAGAAGATGAACTTGCGGCGGGGTGTTTATCTCGGGAGGGAGTGCGCGCGGGATGGATCTCCGCGCTGCTGTACTGCCCCTTCCCGCTCTCTGCATGCTGTGGGCAAGGCGCCCCACGTGCTGGACAACCGGGCGGGACAGACTCCCTCCTGTGCGCCCTGCCCCATCAGGGTTACCCCTTCGATGAGCGGAAGAGGCTTGTTCCTCCTCCGGCGCGGTAACCCGCAAGTTACCCTTGTTCCCTTCGCAGGTTTTAACCTGATCAGGTTCCACGGATCCCGAATTAACGGTCTCAGCTTCGCGTCGTTCGACGGTCAGCACTCCGACAAGATGGCGCCAGTATAAGGGGGAAAATCTAAAGCACAAGCCGTTAACAAAGTCGACCTCTTGCTCCCCTTGGGGTCTAATGCTAGTCGAGGATGATATGGGGCAGGAAACGGGAGCTGTCTTTGGTGATCAGGGTCGCATCCTCGCGAATGCCAATGCCAGCCGCCGCATCGCCGACCACCCAGCTGCCGATCAAGGTGTAACTGCCAGCAAAGCAGGGTAAGGGGTGAAAGGCCTGAAGCACATAACCCGAGTCGTTGTATGGGCCTGGCTCATGCAAGCGCATACCCTGATAATCCATCAGCTCGATATTGGCCCCCTCTCGTGAATAGAGAGGCTTACGTACCCAACCCGGCGCCATCTGACTAGCGGGATCGGGATCAAAAAAAGCGGGCAGCAGGTTGGGATGGTCAGGAAAGGCCTGCCACAACAGGGGCAACATCCCCTTGTTGGAGAGAATCATCTTCCAGGCTGGCTCGATAAAGCGGGTCTGGCTTGTGAGCAGCGTCTGGCCAAATGGCTCGCGCACCATGAACTCCCAAGGGTAAAGCTTGAATATCTCGTGGATCGGCTCGTTGCCCAGATCCACTAGCTGGCCCTGCAGCTCGCCGATATCCTCCAGATCCACAAAACGGGCATCACAACCAGCCTGCAGGGCGATATCGATGAGGTAGTCGAGGTTCCCCCTGTCTTCCAGGTTCTCGCCCACGCAGGTGAAGTGCAAAGGGCCACGATTGCCAAGGGCCGCGAAGGCGCCGTACAGCTTCTCCTGCAGGGAGTTGAACTGATCGACTCCGGCTGGTAGCACACCGCGATGCAGCTGATCCTCCAGCCAGATCCACTGAAAAAAACCCGACTCATAAAGGGAGGTGGGGGTGTCGTAGTTAAGCTCCAGCAGCTTGGCGGGCCCATGCCCGTTATAGGCGAGATCCAGCCGACCATAGAGATGGGGATCCCGACGTCGCCATGAGGCCTCCAGTGCGGGCCAGCAGTATTCGGGAATATCGAGCCGGGTCAGCAACTCTTCGCTGCCCACTATCTTTGAGACCAGCGAGAGGGCCATCTGATGCAGTTCCTCGGTGGGCGCCTCCAGATCATCCTCTATCTGCGAAAGGGTGAAGCGATAGCAAGCGCTCTCATCCCAATAGGGCTCCCCATCGAAGGTGTGAAACTCGAAACCAAGCTCGGCAGCCCGTTCGCGCCAATCCGGACGTTCGGGTAAGGAAATGCGCTCCATCTTTAACCTCCGCTGCTGTAGCTATTGCTATGGCAGAAGTTGGCTCGCCGCGCAGCTTCTCCACCGAAGCCACCACGCCGTACTTGTAAGGCGGGCTCCAGTGTCACCGCACTCTGGCAGACCCGAACCAGGCTACTGCCTGCGGGCAAGCGTGTTCCCTGAGCGGTGCG
Source organism: Aeromonas sp. s11 (assembly GCF_040907945.1). Classification (NCBI taxonomy): domain Bacteria; kingdom Pseudomonadati; phylum Pseudomonadota; class Gammaproteobacteria; order Aeromonadales; family Aeromonadaceae; genus Aeromonas; species Aeromonas sp. s11. Next base: position 10,151 of record NZ_JBFOCU010000027.1, read on the forward strand.
CAGCGCATAAGGCTCATCTGTACGTTGATAGAGCGGCTGGGTCGGGATCCCGGGGAGAGGGTCTGTTCCGATGGCAACGCCGCTGGTCAGAATCCCCCTCATCCGCGGCACCTTATCCTCACACCCTCCTGCGCCAAAATCCGCCTCACACTCCACCCGGTCAGGATAACGGGGCGCCCGCAGGAGGTGGCGACTGCGGGCCTCTTCAAAGGCCAGCTGGCACCGAGCCGGATCATTACTTGGGACAGCGACACATGTCTCGACCGAGGTGTAGACATAGGCCAGCTCGGGGCGTTCGTTGCACCCCTGCAGCCAGAGAGAGGCTGTCGGCACCATCATGACCAGTGCGACCTGGCTACTTCGCTTGTTGCTGCTCTTCATGGGATCCTCAGTAGGTCATGCAGGCAGCGTTGAGCAGCCCCACCGACAGGGACGCAGCAGCCAGCAAAATGGCGCCAGCCATCTCCCCACGGGAGATCCGTTCGCTCAGGTCGGTGAGCCAGCGTTGCATTACCCGAAACGCGGCAACCTGCACCAGCAGGGCAATCGCGCCCCAGATGGCGCAATCGAGCAGGGAGAGAGAGTGACTGATTGCACTGGCCAAGGGCAGCGCAAAGCCAATCAGCGCGCCGCCAAACGCGGTGGCAGCAGCCGGATTACCCGAACGGATCAGGGCAAATTCGTGGTGTGGCGTCAGCCAAGTATAGAGGCGAATGAAGGTCGCCAGCAGCGCCATGGCCAGCAGAAAGTAGGCGATAAAGGGGAGCAGCCCACTCAAGGAGCCGAGCAATTGGGAGAGCATCTCACAGTTCCTGTGACAAAAAGAGTCGACATCATAATGAAAGGAAAAAGGGACCACAATGGGCCCCTTGAGAACGGCGGATACGAAAACAGGGTCCCCCCGCCAAGGGGATTTACCCCTTGGGTCAATAGGCAGGAGTCACCGTCAGACTGACATTGCCAAACCCTTCGTTGGCAAGGGCCTCCTGATCCAGATCCACACCGGTCAGAGCCACACCTTCAGCAGAGGCGTTACGCAACTGGGCAGAGGCCGCGGAACGGGTCTGGGGCTGACCAATCTCGATATCGCCGGCAAACTGGCTCTCGGCATAGAAGTCACCGGTCACTGCCGAACGGATCGGGCGCAGCACACGACCCAGGTTATTCTGCATGGTCGACAAACCATACTCGCTGATGGTCCAGTTCCAGTCCCACCACTTCACTTCACCCGGGATATAACGCTTGTCCCACTGGTAACGGATGCTGCTTGCCTTGTCGCGGAACGGGCCGACGGCAAAGGTGTGCTCCCAGGTCGGACGATTCTCCGGATGGGTATACCAGGCATTGCCGCCCCAACGCAGGAAGCCCTTCATGGTCAGGTCATAATTGACCTCGGCCTTGAACTCGTAGGGGTAGGAGATGTTGGACTTGTAGAGGGCAACCCGCACCGGCAGGCTGGAGTGAGGCGGCACCGTGGGGCGTGCTTCAACCGAGACGGTCTCGGTGGTCGAGCCCCCGTGTTGGGAAGCCCAGCTCTGGCTCGCCGCAATCTCGATGGCAAGCTCGGTCTCACCCACCAGCGGCCACTGGAACTTGTTCTTGGTGGTCACCTTCTCGCTCAGGCTGTAGGTGTCGGTCTTCGACCAGTTGGTGGCCTTGTCGTACTTCAGGGTCACCACCACCTGCTGGGGAAGGTCGGTGTAGTTGGTCGCATTGGCCGTGATGGTTTTGACCAGCTGCTTGCCGCTCTCGGTGACCTGACCATGACTGAAGGAGTCGGGTTCCAGGGTATATGAGAAATTGCTTACCTTGATGGAGCTCTTCTCCCCACAACGATATCCGGAGCAGCCGCCGTCATTATTTCCCTTTATCAGCCAGGTATCGCCAACCCGGGTAACATCCATATCCTCCCCGACATAGGGGCTATGATTTCCACCCACCCAAGCGTATCCCAAATAATGGGCGAGATAACTGACTGGCTTGATAAAATAATCATTGTCGTGGACAAGCCGCCATTGCACATCGACCTCATCACCCGCCGGAATATTCCACTCAGAGAGTGTTGGTATTTCTCCGGAAACCGGTGAATTGGGATAGCACCAGGTTTCTCCGGCAGTGCCCTGTTTGATTTCGCCATTATATCCAGGCCCCATAATCACCCAGCGATCAGCCAGCCCGGTGATCTGCCACTGCCCCATGCGGCTGACCAGATTACCCTTGATACTCATGGCTTCATCACGGGTCAGAGGACGGTAAGCACTGGCACAGACGCCCGTCCCAAGACCCGCCCACTTGACCTGATCAGGGTAGACAGGTTCAGCCGCCTGCACCTGAGCGAGCATCAATGAAGACGCCAAAAACGCCAGATTGGCGGTAATTATTCTATTCATCATTTATCCCTCTTTCAGACATACGATAATTGTTATTGTGTAGAAATATCCTTTTTCATTTGACAGGTATGGACTCCGACAAAACCTGACACAAATAAAATAAACCACCAAAAAACATCCATGACAAACAAAATAATGGTGGTATAAGAAAATAATTAGAGCGATGACTTTATTGAGGAATAAATCATAAATATTGTGGCAGCCATTATTTAATGGCTGCCACAATATGGTGAGGCTATATTAAATAAGAAGAAGCTGAATTACTCTTCCGGATTGATCACTTCAATTCCCTGCAATATTCCATCCGCCGAACGGATCAATACCAGCTCGCTCCCGGCATGCAGATCGGCGACGGAACCGTTGACCCAGCGCACCTGCGGATTGAGTGGCACAGTGCCCAGGGTGGCCAGCGTGAGCTGCCGGTCATCGAAGGATTGCAGGCGATCTTGCGCCCGCTGCCAAGGCTGATTGGCCAGCGGGGTTCTGGCGGTCAGCAGCTCGATCCGGGTGGCAACGCCATCAGCCACCAGCAGGGCGAGCTGGTCGCCCGGTTTGAGTGGCTGCGGCCAAATCTCCCCCTGCCGCCAGATGGCGGCACTGCCCAGCTCCACTTCGTCCCCCTGAAATTGCAGGCGGATGCCGTCGCTGTGCTCCAGCTCCACCAGCCACAATTCGTCGGCTCCCGCCTGCGCCGCCCAGAGCGGCAGACCCAGCATCCATGCACACCACTTTCTCGATTGTTCCATCTTCGCTCGTCCCTGAACAAAAAGCCCATGCTGGACAAGCATGGGCTTCATTCGGGAGCATTTCTAATCGGAACGCAGAGATCGGATCAGTCATCCTCGCGGCAGCGGCTCAGGCGCATGCCGTCAAACTTGCACTCCAGCTCAAGCCAGCGCCCTTCAAACGGCGCCAGACTGTTATCCGAAGTGGTGTAGCCCCAAATCCGCCCCCCTTCCACCGGCCCCTCCAGCTCCATCTCGTCCTTGTCATCTTCGTCGAGGGCTTCGACCTTGCGTACATAGCGCACGCCGTTCTCCACCACCCCTTTCATCTCGACCCAGGTACCACCGAGATCATCCTCGTTGAGCCAATCCTTGAAGCGGGTCTGGTCGTCGATCACGAACGGCATGCCGTTGACCATCAACTGGCCAAGCTGCCAGGTGGTGCGGCCGGTCAGTTTGAATTCGGTCGCCTGTGCGGTGCCAAGTGGTAACAAGATCAACAGCAGGAGGGCGCAGAGAGACTTCTTCATCAGGGATCCTCGGGGTTACACTGGCAAACAGGATGCCGAATCCGGTGTGAAAAGAGCGTGAAACGCTCGCCAACCAGGAGAGCAAAGCATGAAGATTTTGGTAGTGGAAGACAATCCTCAGGTGGCGGAAACCATCATGGATTATCTGGAGCTGGCCGGTCACCGCCTCGATTGTGCCTATCACGGTCAGGCGGCGCTGCAACTGCTGGAGGAGCAGCGTTTTGACGTCATCATCATGGATGTGATGATGCCGCGCCTCGATGGCCTCAGCACGGTAGCTCGCCTGCGCGAGCAGGGGATTGCCACTCCCGTGCTGTTTCTCACCGCCCGCGACAGCCTGGAAGACAAGCTGGCGGGCTTCAAGGCGGGAGGGGATGACTATCTGGTCAAACCGTTCGCCATGGAGGAGCTGGAGGTACGGCTGCAAGCTCTGAGTCTGCGTGGCCCGCGCGGTGATGTGGGGGCCATCAGCTTTGGCGATCTGACGGTCGATGTCGCCAGCGGCCGCGCCACCCGCGCCGGTGAGCCCCTCAAGCTCGGCAAGATCCCGTTCCGGATCCTCGCCCTGCTGGCCCGCCGCGCCCCCGCCATCGTCAGCCGTCAGGAGGTGCTCGACACCGTCTGGGGGGATGAGGAGCCCGACTCCGATGCCCTGCGCAGCCATATCTACGCCCTGCGCAACGCGCTCGACAAACCCTTCCCCACTCCCATGCTGGAGACCCTCCACGGTCAGGGCTATCGACTGGTGAGCGCATGAGCCTGCCGAGCCTGCGCCGCCGCCTGATCATGGCGCTCGGCGGCGCCGGGGTAGTGCTGCTGATCCTGCTCTCCGGCCTGATGATGGTGGCCGAGGACAAGATGGAGGAGCTGAGCCTGCGCCACTGGCTGGAAGCCGAAGTGACCCGCTACAGCGATGACTGGCTGCGACTCGGCCCGGCGGCGGCAGCTCCGAGCCCCAGACAGTTCTCCAGCTACTGGACCGAGGCGGGCCGCTTGCCCAAGTGGTTGAAGCCCTACCAGACTCCCGGCTTTTTCGAGCACCAACTGGGCAAGGAGGACAAACACTTTCTGGTGGCCCGTCACCCCTCCGGCGAGGGACTGCTCTATCTGGTGTTCAACGACGACGCCGATGACTACCTCGACCCCTACGAAGACAAGCTGCATCTGGCCACCCGGCTGATCGGGGTGACCCTGCTGCTGGGCTGCCTCGGCTTCGGCATCTGGCTGGTGCGCCATATCACGGGGCCGCTGCAACGGCTGCAACAGAGGGTTGCCCACCTCACCCCGGATCAGGCGGATTTCGAACCCGACGCCCCCTGGCAGGAGCTGCGGGATATCGAGCTGGCGCTGCTGGCTGGCAAGCAGGAGGTGAGCGCCGTATTCGCTCGCGAGCAGGAGTTCAGTCGCTTCGCCAGCCACGAGCTGCGCACCCCCAACATGGTGATCCAGGGCTCGGCCGCCCTACTCGGCAAGGTGACGGATCTGCCCGCGCCAGCCGCTCGCGCCACCAGCCGCATTCGCGCCGCCGCCGACGAGATGGCGCTGCTCACCGAGACCTTCCTGCTGCTGGGCCGCAAGGAGGCTGTGGAGCGACCGCTGCAGCAGGTGACCCCGCTGATCCGTCAGGAGCTGGCCCGCCTCGCTCCGCTGTTGCAGCGGGAGGCGCTCGATATCCGGCTTAATCTGGACGAGAGCAGCGAAGTAAACGCCCCCCTCTCCCTGCTCGCCATCGCCCTCGGCAACCTGCTGAAAAATGCCCTGAGCTATGCCGAGGGACATATCGACATCGAGCTGTGCGGCCCGATGCTCACCATCAGCAACCCGACGGCAGCGGCACCGGATCAGATCCTCGGCTACGGCTGCGGCCTCACCATCATCCAGCGCATCTGCGAGAAGCTGGGCTGGCAGATCGACACCCGGCTCGAGGATGGCGTATTCAGCGCAAGGCTGGCGATGATCGCCAGCGAACCCACGAAGGCATAGCGCCCTCATCCCCGGCCCTTCCCCCCGTCTATTCAAAATAGTGGGAGAAGGGAGACAACAGACACTGGCAAGCCCGCTACCCACCAGCCAGATAGCAACAAGGCGCCCGAGGGCGCCCTGTTTCTATCTGACAGATGCAAGCCTGAGGCTCACTCCGCCGGTTTGTTCTTGCGGCTCGCCTTGAGTTCGAGGAACTCGATGATCTTGCCGGCCACATCCTTGCCGGAGGCGGCTTCCACCCCTTGCAGGCCGGGGGAGGAGTTGACCTCCAGCACCAGCGGGCCACGGGCGCTACGCAGGATATCCACCCCCGCTACATCCAGCCCCATGATCTTGGCGGCCTGCACCGCGGTGGCGCGCTCTTCCGGGGTGATCTTGATCGCTTCGGCGGTGCCGCCACGGTGCAGGTTGGAGCGAAATTCCCCCGGCTGGGCCTGACGGCGCATGGCGGCAACCACCTTGCCGTTGACCACCAGACAGCGGATATCGGCGCCATTGGCCTCGCGGATATACTCCTGCACCAGAATGTTGTTGTTGGTCTGGATAAAGGCCTCGATCACGCTCTCGGCGGCTTTCTGAGTCTCGCAGAGCACCACGCCAATCCCCTGGGTTCCCTCCAGCAGCTTCACCACCAGCGGCGCCCCGCCCACCATGGTGATGAGGTCGGGTACGTCGTGGGTGCTGTGGGCATAGCCGGTGATGGGTAGGCCGATGCCATGGCGGGAGAGCAGTTGCATCGCCCGCAACTTGTCGCGGGAACGGCTGATGGCCACCGAGCTGTTGAGGGCCATGGTGTTCATCATCTCGAACTGGCGCAGCACGGCGGTGCCGTAGGCAGTAATGCTGGCCCCGATACGCGGGATCACGGCGTCATAGCTTCCCAGCTCCCCACCCTCGTAGTGAATGGAGGGGTTGTGGGAAGCGATATTCATATAACAGCGCAGGGTGTCGAGCACCTCTACCTGATGACCGCGCGCCTGTGCCACCTCGACCAGACGGCGGGTGGAGTAGTTTTTCGGCTCACGGGATAAAATGGCGATCTTCATGACAATTCCGCTAGAAGGCTGTGCCTGGGCAGGATGGGGCGGGAGAGTATAAGGTGCCACAGCGCCAAGACAACGCCAATTGTTTATCCTGACAACAAGACAAACCACACCAAACCGCACGCTACCACATCACTGTGACCAACAGGTTAAACGGCGGCTCTGCGCAGGTTGTTCAACCCGTGCAAGGATGCCGCCGTTTCTCGTTAAAGATCAACCGGTGTCACGCGGGAGTCAGTTCAGGTTTGGCCCCAACCAGCGTTCGGCCTCTGCCAGCGTCATCCCCTTGCGAACGGCGTAATCTTCCACCTGATCTTGCTGGATCTGCGCCACCGCGAAGTATTTGCTCTCGGGATGGGAGAAGTACCAGCCCGACACCGCCGCCCCCGGCCACATGGCGTAGGATTCGGTGAGCTGCATGCCGATAGCCTGCTCCACCTCCAGCAGCTCCCAGATGCTCCCCTTCTCGGTGTGCTCCGGGCAGGCCGGATAACCGGGGGCCGGGCGGATACCCTGATAGTTCTCGCGGATCAACTCTTCGTTGCTGAGGGCCTCGTCGGGAGCATAACCCCAATGTACCTTGCGCACCTGCTCGTGCAGATACTCGGCAAAGGCTTCGGCCAGACGGTCGCACACCGCCTGAATCAGGATGGCGTTGTAGTCATCGTGCTGCGCCTTGTAGGCCTTGGCGATGGCCTCCTCACCGATACCGCCGGTCACCGCGAAGGCGCCGATCCAGTCGGGTTTGCCGCTCTCTTTCGGTGCCACATAGTCCGCCAAACAGTAGTTGGGGAAGCCCTGCTTCTCGCTCTGCTGGCGCAGGTGGTGCAGCACCTTGATGACCTCGGTGCGGGACTCGTCGCTGTAGACCTCGATGCTGTCTCCTATCGCGTTGGCCGGGAACAGGCCGACCACCCCGGCGCAGCGCACGCTCTGATCCTTTTCCAGCTGGTCCAGCATGGCGTTGGCGTCGGCAAACAGCTTGGTCGCCTCCTCGCCAATGATCTCGTCCTCGAGGATGCGCGGATACTTGCCCGCCAGCTCCCAGCTGAGGAAGAACGGCGTCCAGTCGATGTAGGGGCGCAGCACCGAAATGGCCACATCTTCGAACTTCTGCACCCCGAGCTCGCGGGGCTTGGGGGGCTGGTAGCCAACCCAATCCAGCTGGTGTCGGTTGGCGCGAGCATGGGCCAGACTGACCGGGCGGGAGCGCGGCTGCTTGCGGGCATGCTGATCCCGGGCGATCTCGTACTCCTTGTCGATGCGGGCGACAAACGCCTCCTTGAGATCCGGGCTGAGCAGGCTCTGGGCCACCCCCACCGCGCGAGATGCGTTGGAGACATAGACCACAGGCTCCGAGTAGTTCTGCTCTATCTTCACCGCAGTGTGGGCCTTGGAGGTGGTCGCGCCGCCGATCAGCAGCGGCAGCTTGAAGCCCTGGCGCTCCATCTCCTTGGCCACGTGCACCATCTCGTCCAGCGATGGGGTGATGAGACCCGACAGCCCGATGATATCGGCGCCGACCTCCCGCGCAGTCTTGAGAATGGTCTCGCAGGAGACCATGACCCCGAGGTCGACAATCTCGAAGTTGTTGCACTGCAGCACCACCCCGACGATGTTCTTGCCGATGTCGTGCACGTCCCCTTTCACGGTCGCCAGCACGATTTTGCCATTGCTGGAGCCGCCCGATTTTTCCGCCTCGATATAGGGCTGCAGATAGGCCACCGCCCGCTTCATCACCCGGGCCGATTTCACCACCTGCGGCAGGAACATCTTGCCGGCGCCGAACAGGTCGCCGACCACGTTCATGCCATCCATCAGCGGCCCTTCGATGACGTGCAGCGGCTTCTCGGCACCGGCGCGCGCCTCTTCGGTATCCTCTTCGATAAAGTCGGTGATCCCCTTGACCAGTGCGTGCTCCAGCCGTTTGCCCACCGGCCAGCTGCGCCACTCCTGATCCCGCGGATCCTCAGCCTGTGCACCGGCACCGCGATACTTCTCGGCGATGGCCAGCAGCTCCTCGGTGGCGTTGTCATTGAGGTTGAGCACCACCGCCTCGACCTTCTCTTTCAGCTCCGCCGGAATGTCTTCATAGATGGCGAGCTGACCGGCGTTGACGATCCCCATATCCATGCCGTTCTTGATGGCGTGGTAGAGGAAGACGGCGTGAATGGCTTCGCGCACCGGCTCGTTGCCGCGAAACGAAAACGAGACGTTGGAGACGCCGCCGGAGATCATGGCGTGGGGCAGGTGCGTCTTGATGTCCTTCACCGCCTCGATGAAGTCCACCGCGTAGTTGTTGTGCTCGTCGATGCCGGTCGCTACCGCGAAGATATTGGGGTCGAAGATGATGTCTTCCGGCGGGAAACCGACCTGATCCACCAGGATCCGGTAGGCGCGCTGGCAGATCTCGAACTTGCGGGCGCGGGTGTCGGCCTGCCCCGCCTCATCGAACGCCATCACGATGACGGCGGCGCCGTAGCGACGCAGCAATCTGGCCTGCTGGATAAACTTCTCCTCCCCCTCTTTCATGGAGATGGAGTTGACCACCGGCTTGCCCTGCACGCACTTGAGGCCCGCCTCCAGCACCTCCCACTTGGAGGAGTCGATCATCACCGGCACCCGGGCGATATCCGGCTCACCGGCGATGAGGTTCAGGAAGCGCACCATGGCCGCTTCGGCGTCCAGCATCCCCTCGTCCATGTTGATGTCGATGATCTGGGCGCCGTTCTCTACCTGCTGCTTGGCAACATCGAGCGCCTCGTCGTACAGCCCCTCCTTGATCAACCGCTTGAACTTGGCCGAACCGGTGACGTTGGTGCGCTCCCCCACGTTCACGAACATGGACTCGGGGGTGATGATCAGGGGCTCGAGGCCCGACAGGCGGCAGGCCACCGGCAGCTCGGGCAGCACACGCGGCTTGATGCCCGCCACAGCGTCGGCCATGGCGCGGATATGGGTCGGGGTGGTACCGCAACAGCCACCGACCAGGTTGAGAAAGCCGCTTTGGGCCCACTCGCGGATATGCTCCGCCATCTCACCCGCATCGAGGTCGTACTCGCCGAACGCATTGGGCAAACCGGCGTTGGGGTGGGCGCTGACGCAGGATTCGCTGATGCGAGACAGCTCCTCCACATACTGGCGCAGCTCATCGGGCCCCAACGCACAGTTGAGGCCGAACGACACCGGCTTTACGTGACGCAGCGAGTGGTAGAAGGCTTCGGTGGTCTGGCCGGAGAGGGTTCGGCCGGAGGCATCGGTAATGGTGCCGGAGATCATCACCGGCAGGCTGTAACCCAGCTCCTCGAACACCCCTTCCACCGCAAAGGCGGCGGCCTTGGCGTTGAGGGTATCGAAGATGGTTTCGATCAGGATGATATCGGCGCCGCCCTCGATCAGGGCATGGGTCGATTCGGTGTAGGCGGCCACCAGCTGGTCATAGGTGACGTTGCGCTTGCCGGGATCGTTCACATCCGGCGAGATGGAGGCGGTGCGGTTGGTGGGGCCCAACACCCCTGCCACGAAACGCGGCTTGGCGGGATCTTTTGCCGTCCACTCGTCGGCCACGGCGCGGGCCAGACGGGCGGCTTCACGGTTGATCTCGGCGGAAAACGCTTCCATCTCGTAATCGGCCATGGCGATGCGAGTGGCGTTGAAGGTGTTGGTCTCGAGAATGTCGGCCCCGGCAGCGCAATACTGCTCGTGGATCTCGCGGATCACCGCCGGACGGGTCAGCACCAGCAGATCGTTGTTGCCCTTGATGTCGGTATGCCAGTCGGAAAACCGCTCACCCCGATAATCCGCCTCACCGAGTTTGTAGCCCTGGATCATGGTGCCCATGGCCCCGTCGATGATCAGGATCCGCTCCCTGAGGCAGGCTTCCAGCTTCTTTGTTACGTCCGACTGCTTGCTCGGCTCTCTGCTCGACATTACGTTCGACACCGCGTGTTCCTCTTACATCCATGCAACTGCGTAAACAGCATCCTAACAGCAAACAAATAAAATGGAAATCTAGCCGTCTATCAGTCCAAATACGCCACCATATACTCATTTATGGGTAATGAGTAACATAGGGCCCGAGAGTAACCTATGCCCGTCCTGCATAGGGATACGTGCTTGCTGTCTACCAACGAGAAAAAAATAACTATGAGCGTCTACTACACACTCTGTTTTCTGGCAGCGTTGGCGATTTTTATCGCCTTTGCCAACCAGTATGTTGTGAAGATCCAGACCACCATCGCCATTACTGCGGGCTCCATGCTGATCTCCGCACTGCTGGTGCTGTTTGGCAAACTGGGTTGGTTCAATCTGGAACCTCTTGCCGTCAAGACCATGGAGAGCATCGACTTCCAGAACTTCCTGCTAAAGGGGATTCTGGGCTTCCTGCTGTTCGCCGGTGGCCTTGGCATCAACCTCAAGGCACTGCGTAGCCAGAAGTGGGAGATCACCATTCTGGCCATCATTGCCACCCTGCTCTCCACCTTCCTCATCGGATACGGCTTCTGGTTTATCGCCAAGCTGCTGGGCTGGGAGTTGCCGCTGGTCTACTGCATGCTGTTCGGCGCGCTGATCTCCCCCACTGACCCGATTGCCGTACTGGCCATCGTCAAGAAGATGAAAGCGCCACCCCAGATCGCCATCCAGATCGAAGGGGAATCCCTGTTCAACGACGGTGTTGGCCTCGTCATCTTCGCTACCGTGTTTGCCGTCGCCTTTGGCGGTGTCGAGCCCACCTTCGGTAGCGTGGCCGGTCTGTTCCTGCACGAAGCCCTCGGCGGCATCCTGTTCGGTGCCGTGCTGGGCCTTATCGCCCACGTGATGATCAGCGCCACCGACGACGGTTCATTGGAGCTGCTGCTGACCCTCTGCATCCCGACCGCCGGCTTCGCCTTTGCCAACATGATCGGCGTCTCCGGCGCACTGGCCATGGTGGTCACCGGCATCATGATCGGCAACTGGACCCGTCACTCCGGCTTCTCCGAGCAGAGCAGCCATCACCTGGATCACTTCTGGGAGTTGATGGACCAGTTCCTCAACGCTCTGCTGTTCCTGCTGATCGGTCTGGCGCTGGTACTGCTGGATCTCGCCTGGCGTGACTGGATCCTGCTGGTCATTGCGGTGCCGCTCTGCCTGGGCGCCCGCTTTATCAGCGTGTCGCTGCCCTATGTGGCTTTCCGCCGATTCCGCAATTACAACACCTTCTCGGTGCGGATCCTCACCTGGGGTGGCCTGCGCGGTGGTCTGGCGATGGCGATGGCACTGGCACTCCCCTCCGGCGTCATGATGATCCCGGAACATGGCGTCGACCTGCGTCAGGTCATCCTGGTGATGACCTACTCGGTGGTGATGTTCTCCATCGTGGTGCAAGGCATGACCATCACCCCGATGATCACGGCTGCCAAGAAGGCCTGTGGCGACTACTGAGTCGGCCCAGTGTGCTGATTGCAGAATGAGAGAGGGCTCCCGTCGGGAGCCCTCTTGTTATGGCGGATAGTTGCGAATATTTACTGCTGATAGCACCTTGATTACACAGAGGAAAAGCGTATTGACTTCAACATAGGCAAATTATTGTTTGCTTTTTATTCATTTCGAGGAGAGAATGCGCGTCGGCTAGTTAATCAGCCCTGTTTATGTTTACCCTGCAATGCTTCACCTCACGATGAATCCTGCCAGTACCCGCATAACCTTCTTCTGATTTACTCGCCTTGAGAACCGTCAGGCTGTCTGCCTGCGTTGCCCGGCTCTCACGGTGCAGACCCGACCTGCCCACCCAATTTGATTTATGCATCAGCATATTCCTTGAAAGTGCAGACGCCCCTTAACCGGGCTGGGTATTCCTGCGCGCTTGTCGTTCATCCAATCGACCGCGCCCATTGACCTGACATTTGCCAATACAAGGAGCAAGCACCTAATTTATATAGAGAAATACCATGATGAAAGCAGTACAAACACACAAGCCCCTGCGTCGCAGCAAGCCCATCAACCTGCCTGTGCAAGAGCACGACAATGATGCGTTTCTGATCCAGTTCAGCACCCGCTTCAGCGGCGGTTTCGCCATCTCCTGTGATGGTATCGCTGGCGAGTTCTCCATCGAAGACCTCAACTGATCCTGCCTGCCCTCCGGCAGCGCCCGATGCAGACAGGCCGCAACTCACGGCGGCCTCTTTGCTTCTCTCACGCCTTTCGCCAGACCCGGCCTCTTGCTTGTCACTCAGCCTGACAGCCACCTCGCCATTCGCTTTTCAGCTCTCTGACCTTGATCACTGCTCCAGCAGCAGGCACTCATCGGCATCTTCGCTCAACTTGACCAGTCGACTGCGCACCAGCCCCAGTTTGGCCAGCAGGCCGATGGATCGCTCGTTGCCCGGAGTGACGATGGCAACTACCTGCCCGATCCCCAACCGGCTTTTGCCATCGGCAAGGGCGGCCTGCGCCGCTTCAATGGCGTAGCCCTGACCGCGATATTGCGGCAGGAAGGCGTAACCGATATCGACCTGCTCCAGGGTATCGCGCTTGATCAAACCGCAGATACCGAGGCTGACACCGTCCTCCTTACGCTCCACCAGATAGAGTCCGTGACCATAGCGGGCATAGCTGACCGCCGGCCCCTGCTGGATATACTCCTGCGCCTGCTCCAGGGTGCGAATACCCCGATCACCGATGTAACGATAAAAGTCGCCGTCATTGAGCAGCTCAAGGATGAAGGGGGCGTCGGTGGCGATCATTTCGCGCAGGATCAGGCGGGAGGAGGTAATCATGGCAAGGGCTCTCAAACGGAAAGTGAAGGGCAAAGAGTGCCCCGTCACTCCAGGGCTGGCAAGCCTGTGGCGCCATCGGCCATGAAAAAGGGGCCATGTTGGCCCCTGATGAGATGGGATAAACGGGCTCAGGCAGCCAGCAACCCGGCGTAGCCATTACCCTGCTCGCGCAGGGCAGTGAACTGGGCGGCACAATCGCCCCAGCTCAGCCCCAGTGCATCTGCCACCTTGTGGGGCCACTCGGGTGGCGCCTCTTCCCCCACATCGGATTGCGCAGCCAGCACGATCGCCAGATGGATCAACCCGGCCTCGGGAGAGAACTCCTTGGCCAGCATGGGGTTGTAGTGATACTCCACCGCATTGCTGATGGTCTCGGGGAACTTCCAGTAGCGTGCCATGGCCGCCCCGACCTGGGCATAGTTGAAGCCGACCACCAGCTCTTCCGCCTTGGCCCGCCCCTTGTGCAACTCCAGATCGTGAATGTGGTGGACTGTGTTTTCCGGCAGGCCTACGTGCATCACCAAACGGCCGAGATCGTAGAGCAGGGCGCAGGTAAAGACCTCATCCCCCTTCATCCCCTTCTTCACCGCCAGACGACGGGCCAGCTCCGCCACGTTGAACACGCTGCCCCAGAAATGTTTGAGGTCAATACCGGGCACCGCAGTGACCGATTCGGTGAGCCCGCAGGCCAGCACCATGTTGCGCACCATCGCCAACCCCAGCCGCACCGCGGCTTCATTGACGGTGCCGATCTGACGACTGCTGCCGAATTTGGCCGAGTTGGCCAGCCGCAGCAACTTGGCGGAGATGACAGGGTCCTTGTTGATCAACTTGCTGACCTTGAGCAGATCCGGATCCTTTTCATTGAAGGTCTGGATCAAATCGCGCATCACTTCCGGGATCTGGGGCAGTAGCTTGGGCTCGGCCAGCAGGGAATCTATCGTGGGCATAGGCGTGTCCATCCATGTTATCTGTGTTCCAACCTGTTTGCCTTGGCAAACTCCTCCTAATTATGGGTAACAAATGGCCTCCCCATCGGATTGTTTATTCGCAGGCTGTTCAAGGTGTTAGCCCCATTCAGGCTATACTGGCCGCCACATTCACTGTTGCGGATATCCCATGAACGACACTCAGGAATTTTTTGACGAAGACGCGCTGCTGGAGATGGTGGAGAACCAGCTCAACGACGGTCACCCGCCCCATGTGAAGGCGACCCTGATGCGGCTGGTAATGAAGGGCACCCCGAGGGAAGAGGCGCTGCAATATATCGCCTGCGCCCTCGGTGCCGAGCTGATGGCAATGGAGGCCGATCAGGGCCCCTTCAATCTGACCCGTTACGGCGAGTTCCTCGACAGCCTGCCCGAGATGCCGTGGGCAGACGACTGACCCGAGCTTGATGACGGATGCAAAAAGGGCGGGTGCCAATGGCCCCGCCCTTTTGCATGGATCCGCTCCGGATCAGAACTGGGAGTTGATGATCACCTCTTCCCCCAGCGCCCCTGCCAACGGCAGTGGCCGATAGCTGGAGTTGGCGGCCCGCAGCAGACGAATGCCGCGAATGCCGACCTCCTGCGCCGCCTTGATATCCCCATCGGCGTCGCCGTAGAAGAGCTTCATCTGCTTATCCTTGAGCCACTGCACCTTGGTGTTCTGGCCCGGCTGATCACCGGCGAAGATCACCGGATTGAGCTGGTCGGCCGGAATATTCATGGTCTGCTGCAGAGTCTGGCTCACGGTTTCGGTCTTGGTGGCCGAGCGGCCGGTGACGAAATAGATGTGGTCACCGCGCTTGAGATGCATGGCGATGAGCGCCTTGCCCACCTCTTTCGGCATGCTGAACGCATCCCAGCCGTTATTCATCTTCTCCCAGAAGGCGGGGTTCTTCAGATAGCTCTCGTCGTTGGGCGAGAACTCCTGTTTGCCGCGATAAAAACCCGGGCTGGAGAAGAGCAGGGTATCGTCGATATCAAACCCGACCGCCATCGGGGGCAGGCCATCCAGACTCTTGGCAATCTGCTCTACCGACACCCAGTGGATCGGTGCCTGCTGGGCCAGAGTGACGGTGGTGACACCGGCAGGGATCGGCTGAACGGTAGCGGCTTGACCCGCCACGGCAGTCAGAGAGAGGGCCGCAGCCAGCAAGGAGGCAAGCAGCGCCGGACGAGAGATGTGTTTCATAAGGCAGGTTGTCATCTTCAATCAAAAGAGGGGGCCAATAGTGCCCCCATCCCGCCCTTCAAATCTGTGAAAGCTCCTGCAAAAGGGAGCATTTGACGCCCGATAATTAATCTTCGATTGGCAGCAGATCGGTAAAGACAAAGCCATCGCGCAGCACTGTCTCACCGACCCGAATGCCAAGCGGGCGGGAAAACATGGGGCCATCATAGGCCAGGGTGTGAAACTCGCCGTTCTCGCCGCACGGATCAACCCCCTCCGGCAGCGCCGCCAGCAGTGCCTCGTCAAAGTCATGGCCCCCCAGGCTGGCATCCAGCTTGTTCGGGTCGAGAGCACTGATCCGCGCCTTCAATCCAGCGGCCACCATCTGCGGCGCCAGTTCACGGGTATTGCTGCCCCAGAGCGGGAACAGTGGTTCGATGCCGGTACCTGCCAGCTGCTTTTCACGGTAGGCGCGCACATCCTCGAGGAACAAGTCGCCAAAGGCCATATGGCGGATCCCCTGTGCCACCACATCAGCGATAAAGCCGGTCATGATGCGGGCGTAATCCTCGTTGCTACAGGGCCAGGGCAGATCGATGGTGATAAGAGGCAGCCCGACGCAGGCGGCCTGCTCGGTCAACAGCTGCTTGCGCACCCCGTGCATCGCCACCCGCTCGAATGCCTGATTGAGGGTGGTAAACAGCCCCACCACCTCGATGGCGGGATCTTGCCGCAACTGATGCAATGCCCATGCGCAATCCTTGCCGCTGCTCCAGGAGAGCAATACCCGTTTCTTTTCCATCATTCCTCCGTCAGCGGGGCATTCGGATTGCCCCAAAAAGATGCAAGACAGTGTTGCGAATTGCGCGATTTACACACAAGAGGCAGGCAGCATACTCTCGATCACCTGTATATGCCCCTTGCACGGGGGGACAATAACTAAAAAAACCGATGGGAAACATACGGATATGACGAAAACCGCACAACAACACGATCACGCCCGCCCCCTCAATCGACAGGATTACAAAACCCTGAGTCTGGCTGCCCTCGGCGGTGCGCTGGAGTTTTACGACTTCATCATCTTCGTCTTTTTCGCCGTGGTCATCGGCGAGCTGTTCTTCCCGGCCGACATTCCCGAGTGGTTACGCCAGTTCCAGACCTTCGGCATCTTCGCCGCCGGCTATCTGGCCCGCCCGCTCGGCGGCATCATCATGGCCCACTTTGGCGATCTCATCGGTCGCAAGCGGATGTTCACCCTCAGCATCATCATGATGGCGCTGCCGACCCTGTTGATCGGTCTGCTGCCCACCTATGCGGTGCTCGGCATCGGCGCCCCCATCGCCCTGCTGGGACTGCGGATCCTGCAAGGCGCCGCCATCGGCGGTGAAGTGCCGGGCGCCTGGGTATTTGTCGCCGAGCACGTCCCTGCCCGTCGGGTCGGGGTCGCCTGCGGCACGCTCACGGCGGGATTGACGGCCGGCATCCTGCTTGGCTCCCTCATCGCCACTGCGGTCAACAAGAGCCTGACTCCGGCCGAAGTGAGCGAGTGGGGCTGGCGAGTGCCCTTCCTGCTCGGTGGTATCTTCGGCATCGTCGCCATGTACCTGCGGCGCTGGTTGCACGAGACCCCGGTCTTCGCCGAGATGCAAGCCAACAAGACCCTGGCTGACGAACTGCCCCTCAAGTCGGTGCTGCGCAACCACAAGAGCAGCGTGGTGGTCTCCATGCTGCTCACCTGGCTGCTCTCCGCCGGTATCGTGGTGGTGATCCTGATGACCCCCACCTATCTGCAGAAGGTCTATGGCATCAGCCCGGCCGACGCCCTGACCGCCAACTCGCTGGCCATCGTGGCCCTGACCCTCGGCTGCATCGTCTATGGCCGACTGATCGACCTGCTGGGCAGCGGTCTCACCTTCATGTTCGGCTCCCTGCTGCTGGCAGGCTCCAGCTACGCCTTCTATCACGGTCTGGCGGCCGGTACGAGCCAGCTGGTGCCGCTCTACATGCTGGCGGGCTTTGCGGTCGGGATTGTCGGCGCCGTGCCTTACGTGATGGTCAACGCCTTCCCGCCGGTGGTGCGTTTCTCCGGTCTGTCATTCTCCTACAACGTGGCCTACGCCATCTTCGGCGGCCTCACCCCGATGGCGGTGACCCTCTGGATGAAGAGCGACATGCTGGCCCCCTCCCACTATGTAGTGAGCCTGTCGGTGCTGGGTTTCGCCATCGGTCTCTGGCTCTGGTTCCAGCAACGGGCCATCCGGCAGCAGCAAGCGCCGCAAGCGGCCTGACCCGAACAACAAGCCCCGGCATCTGCCGGGGCTTTTTTGTACTGCTTATGTTCAGTTTCGCCAGCATAAGATAGCCTCCCTCTGGGGCCTGCCACCCGCGTCGCCCCATGACGTCCAACTCTTTATCCGAGGCTCAAGATGTTCTTTCAGGTCGTATTACTCACCTTGCTGGCGCTGCTGCCCATGGTCAACCCGCCCACCACGGCCACCCTGCTGCTGGGACTGAGCAAGGGGATGTCGCGCGAACACGTGCGCCGTCAGGTCAATCTGGCCGCCATCTATCTGTTCTGCACCCTCTGCATCACCTTCTTTATCGGATCCTCGATCCTGGATCTGTTCGGGATCTCCATTCCGGGCTTGCGCCTGGCCGGTGGCCTCATCATCGGCTTTATCGGTTTTCGCATGCTGTTCCCAGCCCCCAGCCAGCAGAGCGGGGTCGATATCAACCAGAGCATTGCCTTCGTACCGCTCACCATGCCCAGCATGTGCGGGCCAGGTACCATGGCGCTGGTAATAAGCGGGGCAGCCCAGATTGCCGAGCTGCCTGACGAGTACAACCGCCTCACCATCTACGCCGGTGTGGTAACGGCGTTTGCCCTGATGAGCCTGATCAGCTGGGGAGTATTGAAGCTGGCGGACCCGGTCTGCAAGATCCTGGGCGCCACCGGCATCGATGCCATGACCCGTATCATGGGCTTCCTGCTGGTCTGCATGGGTATGCAGTTTTGCATCAACGGCATCAAGGAAGTGGCACAGGATCCAGTATTCCACGGCGGCCAGACCGTGCAAACCGCACCGGCGCTACCAAAGGCTTCCGGCACGTTTGATCAGTTGCCGCAGAAGCCCACCGGCTCTGATTGAAAACGGTATCAAAAAGTCCCTGACGATCTGCACTGATCTTGTTCCTGATCATGTTATTGACACACAAATGAGTTAGTTTGTTTTTCATACAGACTGTATTCAGATGGACGCTGATAGGTTTGTTGATGAATACCCACTCAACTTCAGGAGAGTATGCAGATGGACAAGATGCTGACCGAAATAGGGAGCCATAGCCTGTTTCACGAGTACCTGAACGTGGTTGGGATTGCGAGCCCATCCCTCGCCAAGATCGAGCAACGCTGGGAATATAAAGATCAAGAGCAGCTGGTTGCCAAAATCCAGATCGACAAACAGGGTAACGCTCGCTATTTCATCGATGCCCGCGCCATATCCGTCAACTGATACCGAATAACCCGCCAGCCCCGGTCCACCGACCGGGGCTTTTTGTTGCCTGTGGTTCCCTGAATAGCAAAACCCCAGCAAGGGCCGGGGTTTGAATGCGTCGGGTTACGCCGCTGCGCGGCTAACCCAAACCTACGAAGTGCCACCCACGGTGAGCTGATCCAGTTTGAGGGTGGGTTGGCCGACACCGACCGGTACGCTCTGCCCCTCCTTGCCACAGATGCCAACCCCGCGATCCAGCGCAAGATCGCTGCCCACCATGGAGACCTGGCTCATCGCTTCTGGGCCGTTGCCGATCAGGGTCGCGCCCTTGATGGGGGCAGTGATCTTGCCATCCTCGATGAGGTAGGCCTCGGAGGCGGAGAAGACAAACTTGCCGGAGGTGATGTCCACCTGACCGCCACCGAAGTTGGGGGCATAAATGCCCTTCTTCACCGAGGCGATGATCTCCGCCGGATCGTACTGGCCCGCCAGCATGTAGGTGTTGGTCATGCGCGGCATCGGCATGGCAGCGTAGGATTCGCGGCGCCCGTTGCCGGTGAGCGGTACCCCCATCAGGCGAGCGTTCTGCTTGTCTTGCAGATAACCCTTGAGGATACCGTTCTCGATCAACACGTTGTAGCCACCCGGTGTCCCCTCGTCATCAATGGAGACGGAGCCGCGCCGACCCGGCAGGGTGCCATCATCGACGATGGTACAGTGCTTGGAGGCCACCTGCTCGCCGATGCGGCCAGCAAATGCGGAAGATCCCTTGCGGTTGAAGTCCCCCTCCAGACCATGACCTACCGCCTCGTGCAGCAGCACGCCGGGCCAGCCGGAGCCCAACACCACCGGCATGGTGCCGGCTGGCGCGTCGATGGCTTCCAGATTGACCAGCGCCTGACGCACCGCTTCACGCACATAGCCAAAGGCGCGGCTCTCCAACCCGTCCAGTTCGAGGAACCAGTCGTAACCAAAGCGGCCGCCGCCACCGGCACTGCCACGTTCGCGGCGATCGCCCTTCTCGGCGATCACGGTCACCGACAGACGCACCAGCGGACGCACATCCGCGGCCAGGGTGCCGTCGGTGGCGGCCACCAGCACCTCTTCGTAGACGCCGCTGATGGAGGCCATCACCTGATTGATGGCGGGATCCAGACTTCTGGCGAACTTGTCCATCTGCTCCAGCAGGGCGATCTTCTGATGCTTGTCGAGGGTCTGCAGCGGATCCATGGCCGGATAGAGCAGGTTCGCTTCGGTGCGCGCCCATGCCTTCACCTTGCCGTGAGCACCGGCAGCGGCGATGCCGCGGGCGGCAGTCACCGACTGTTGCAGCGCCAGCAGGCTCAGCTCGTCCGAGTAGGCGAAGCCAGTCTTCTCGCCGCTGACGGCGCGCACCCCCACACCCTGATCGATGTTGTAGCTGCCATCCTTGACGATGCCATCTTCCAGCATCCAGGACTCGTGCCAGCTGCGCTGGAAATAGAGATCGCCGAACTCCACCTGATGGCTCATCAGGCTGCCGAGCAGCTGCTGCAGGCGCCCTTCGTCGAGGTCATTCGGGGCCAACAGGGAGGCACTAACCTGGCTCAATAGACTCAATCTTCTTCTCCACTCTCGTAACGAGCTGTTTTAAATCGTCTTGCCGACGGATTGGCAACAAGCCACACCATCACAACAAACGGGCATGCTCCAGCACGGGCAAACGGCTGCGTTTCAATTTTTCACCACACCATCAGAGCAAACGGGCGTGTTGCAGCACTGGCATGGTGCGATGCAATTCGTCGATAAGCCCGAGCTCCATCTGCGCCAACACTGTGCCGCGCCCGGACTCTTTGCTCGCCAGCACCCGACCCCAGGGGTCGATCACCATGCTGTGGCCCCAGGTCTGGCGCCCCGTATCGTGAGTGCCGCCCTGATTGGCAGCGACTACGTAGCACTGGTTTTCGATGGCGCGAGCCCGCAGCAGCGGCTCCCAGTGCGCCTCGCCGGTCACGGCGGTAAAGGCGGCAGGCACCAGCAGCACGCGGGCACCGGCACGGGCCAACTGGCGGTAGAGCTCGGGAAAACGCAGATCATAACAGATCGAGAGGCCGAGGGGACCAAAGGGAGAGTCCACCAACACAGGCGCCTCGCCGGGGCTGAATGTCTCCGACTCACGGTAGCGACCGTGATTATCCGCCACATCCACGTCGAACAGGTGGATCTTGTGGTAGTGGCCCCTGAGCTCACCGCTGGGGTCAAACACCAGCGAGCTGGTATGGATATGGTCGGAACCTGAGATGGTGGTCGGCATAGCCCCGGCCACCAGCCAGATGCCGTAATCGCGGGCCCATTTGGCCAGCTGCTGCTGGATCGGGCCCTCACCTATGGCCTCCGCGCCATCCAGATAGCCCTGCCGTTCGCCAAACAGGGCAAAGTTTTCCGGCAGCAGCACCAGCAGCGGCCGCTCTTTGGGCAAGGCCGCCAGTTCGGCGGCGATCTGCTCCCGGTTATCCTGCCAGTGACGGCCAGATACCAGCTGTATTGCGGCTAACCACATGACGTTCTCCTTGTCGCTTGGGCCATCAGACGGTGACAGCATCCCCCGCCTGCAGGGTGTAATCCAGTACAATGATTCGCTCCAGCACAGGACGGAAGATAGCCTTGAGGGCATCGTGATCAGGATGGGGCAGATAGCGTTGGCGAGCCGCTTCGTCGGCGAAGGTCATCAGTACGCTGTGGGTAAAGCCACCATCCCTCCCCTCCGGGCTGTCATTCTCCCCCCACTCCACGGCGGTCACGCCGCTGACCTGATGGGGAATGGCGAGAAAAGCGTTACGCACCGCGTCTATCCGGGCAGGCTGGGTGTCCGGCTTGAAGGCGATCAGCAGGATATGTCGGATCATGGCTCACTCCTTGTGATGGTGCCGGGCCGCTCGTTCAGCGCTGAGCCGGCCCCGCGTGTTTGGGGTTCAGCAGGAAAGGGGTCACCTCTTGGGTCGGCAGGCTGGGGGCAACGGCATCTACCGCCTCTTTCTGCTGCTGGTTGAGCTTGATGCGCGCGCGATCTCGCCCCGCCTCGATCAGCTTGGGTGCGTCTAGCGGGCCCGAGATGCGAAAATCGATGCGGGTCACCACATCCACCACCGGCTCCAGCAGTTTGGAGAGGGCCAGCACATAGAGACCCGTGACCGGCGTGATGGAGAAGGCTGCCACCACTGGCAGGGTGCCCCCCAGATTGGGGGAGAAGCTCAGCTCGTAGTCGAGCCGCCAGCGCACCAGATCGGCGATCCCCTCGCCGCGCAGGTTGCCTGCCGCCCCCTTCATATAGAAATCATCGTTGCTGACCTGCCCCTGCTTGATGGTGGCAGAGGCGGACATGGATTCGAAGTAGAAGCCCTTGTCGAACACATCGCGAAAATCGAGCCGCAGTTTGCGCAGCAGGGAATCGAGGCTGAGCAGGGAGAGCAGTCGCGCCCCCTTGTCGTTGACCTCCCGCAGGGTGCCACCCTCCAGCTGATAGTTGGCACTTCCCCCCAAGGTCGGCAGGCTCGGGCGATAGGGCACATCCTGCCAGTTCAGATCAAAAGCGAGGGAGCCGGGGGCATCGCCGATGGGCGAGGTGTAGCCGAGCCGCTTGAGCAGTAGCTCGCTGTTGTTGCTGGTCAGCTTGCCACGGGTGCGGGTCTGCATCCGGTTGCCATCGGCCAGCCAGTCGACGCTGCCGGTGAGCTGACTCCCCGCCAGCCGCACATCCAGCCCCTTGAGTGTCACCTTGTTGGCGCCGGGCACCAGCTCCCCTTTCACTTCACCAAGAGGTAGCTCGCCAAAGCGGCAATCGACACAGCTCACCTTCAACCAGGGGATGGATGCCATGATGGCGTTGTCCTGTTTGGCATCGGGATCCGGGCTGAGATCCGAACTCTTGCCAGACCAGTAGATGCGGGCAAACTTGGCGTCGACCGGGCGATTGGCCACTGCGGGCAGGCGGATCACCCCCATCACATCGGGACTGTCGATCATCACCTCGGTCGCCTGATTGGTCGGCCCCACGGTGAAACGCGCCGCCTTGAGGGTGGCACTGCCGATATAGGCGCGAGCCAGCTGTCCATCCACCCACCACTCCTGCGGCAGGAAGGCGGGGCCAACCACCGCATTGCCAGTCTGGTTCTGCGCTGGCAGCCACTGCTTGAGTCGCGCCAGCCAGCCACCGACATCGGCCTCCTGCTGGTTGATGGCGAGCAGCATGGGGGCATCGCGCATTACCCGGGCGCCCGGCTGACCCACATCGACCCGCACCCGACTGAGATAAGGCACCCCTTCGCCGTAGACCAGTCGGGTCTGCATATCCACATCAGCCCCCAGCACGGCGCGAATGTCGGCGCTGCCATCCCGGCCACGGGCGATCACCTTGAGCGGCAGCCGGCTGGCGCTGCTCTTGGCCAGCGGCAGCGGCAGATCCAGCGCCATCCCCTGCAGGTTGGAGTCGAGCGCCAGCTGGAAGCTGAACGGCTTGCTGTCGGGCAGGGTCAACCCGAGCTTGCCGCCCCAGTTGCTGCGACCGTTGAGGATACCGTACGAGGAGATGGCTGCGGGCTGGCGGCGGCTATCCCACTGCCCCTTGAAATCGAGGTCGACCTGATAGTGATCCGGATGCTGGCGCCCCTGATAGTCGAGGGTCAGCGGCTGGTTCCACAGGCTCGCCTTGAGGTTGCTGAAGCGGGTCTGTTCGTTGTCATATTCGAGGCGCCCCTGCACCTTCTCCAGCGGCAGGTCCAGACTGGCGACCCGCACCTTGTTGTTGCTGAAGGTGGCATCACCGCTCGCCTTGACCTCGCTTTCGCCATCGAGAGGAATATCGAGCTTGACCGAACCAGCCATCGGGCCGCGGATCTCGATCTCCCGCAGCGCCTGACCTACCGAACTGCCCAGCGGGGAGTCCTGCAGGTAGTCGCTGATGGCCTTGCCCTCCCCCTGCACCTTGGCATCCACATAGAGGTGGGCGCCGGGGGAGAGATCCGGGATCCAGGCATGCACCGAGTCAGAGCTCGCCTTGCCGAGTTTGGTGGATCGGCTGCGCATATCGAGGCCGGCATTCTGGAACAACAGGTCGATCTGCAGGTCGGTGAGCGGTTGCCAACCGGGGAAGAACTCGTAGGTGGCCTGCTCCAGCGGCACCGCCACCTGGAAGATGCCCTTGCCGTTGTCGTAGGGAAAGTCCCTGAACTCGCCATACCAGAGCAGGTCGGCCCCCTTGGCCTTGCCCCCCTTGATGGCGCCGCTCAGGTAATCCACCAACCCCTTGTCCATCGCCTGCAGCGGGAAGTAGCGATCCGCATGGCCCGCATTCTTCACATCGATGCGGCCGGTCAGGGCCAGGAAAGGGTGCTCGAACAGATCGAGGCGGAAACGGCTGGCCAGGGTCAGATCCGGGTTATCCAGCGCGATATCCTGACCGTAGAGCACCCAGCCCTGTTCCTCGCGCCACCAGTCGAGGCGGGCCGAGAAGTTGTCGACCGGGATCGGCATCTTGAAGTGACGGGCGGGATCCACCTTGTCGTTCGCCAGCGCCAGTCTGGCGCTACCACCGGTCGGGGTAAGCCAGAACTCGCCGTTGAGATCCTGCATCCCGGGTATATCCTGCCACGCCTTGAGGCGCACCTTGCTGAAGCGGCCACTGAGGGAGAGATCCTGCCAGTCGGCGTTGGCCAGCAGCGTCAGATCCTGCACCGAACCCTGCGGATTGGTCTGGCGCAGGGTCTCGCAGAGTGTGGGGTAGAGCGCCGAGACCAGCTGACTGATCTGGGTGATCTTGTCGAACTCTATGCTGGGCAGATAGCCCTGCACCCGATCCCCGATCCGCTCCAGCTGCAAGCGGCTCTGCAACCAGGGCTTGCCATCCAGCTTGAAGGTGACGTTATGGCTCGCCAGTTGCCAGTCGGTGCCCTCACGGCGCAGCTGGATCTTGCCTCCATCGAGGCCGAAACGGTGCATCTCCCCTTTCTTGGGATCCTTCCAGATCAGGTAATTGTTGCCAAACGCCAGCAGGGTATTGCCCAGCTTGCCGCTGTCAAACTCGCTCCAGAGCTGGAAGTCGAGCTGACCGGCAACCTTGGGTTCGCCCGCATGGATCCTGGCCAGGGTCGGGGTGATATCGAGCTGGCGGGCCCCCAGATAGAGCTGACCCTTGAGGCGATCGAGCCGGGCAGTCGGGGCGTCCACATCCAGAATCAGATCGAGGGTGCTCTCGCCCACCCCGTTGATGAGGTAAGCCTTGCCGACCCCCTGATGGCGCTTGCCACGGTTCTGCCAGCGTAGTTGGGCGATGTCGAGGGCACGCAGATCACCGAGGGAGGTGGTGACGCTGAGGCGGGTATTGTGCACATCGAAGGTAGATAGCTGGGTCAGCAGAAAGCGCAGCAGGGCGCCCTGCTGGGGATCGCCGGAGGGGCTGTCGTCAGCCGGTTGGCGCAAGTCGATGGTGATATCGCCATCGCTCAGGATCAGCTCGCCAAACACCGGCTTTAGCTCGTTAATAGTGCGCCAGAAGTCGAGATGCACCCAGGCTTTGCCGAGCTGTACGGCAAAACGCCCCGAATCCGGGGCGATGGCGAGTTGCTGCAGTTCGAGGGCGGGCCCGGACTGTGTCCAGTCCAGCCCCACTTGCTCCACGCTGACCTTGAGTTGTGAATCACCCAGCAGAGTGTGGATCAGACTCTCCCGGTATTGATTCAGCAAAGGGCCCCCGACCCGTACCAGCGTGACCAGCATGGCCATCAGTACGAACAGGACCCCCAGGGCCAACCAGCCCCGACTCAGCCAGCGATAGACCAATTACATCATCACCACGTCGAACTGCTCCTGACCACAGAGGGGTTCGCTCACTACCCGCACCTGCTTGCCGATGAACACTTCCAGCTCCGCCAGACTGTGGGACTCCTCGCCATGGAGGTAGTCGGCCACGGCCGGGGCAGCGTAGACGGTGAACTGATCCGCATCATAGGCGCGATTGACCCGGATGATCTCCCGCAGGATCTCGAAGCAGACCGACTCCACCGTCTTGACCCGGCCGCGTCCCTTGCACTCGGGGCACTCGGAGCAGAGCACATGCTCCAGACTCTCGCGGGTGCGTTTGCGGGTCATCTCCACCAGACCGAGCTGGGAGAAGCCATTGACGTTGGTCTTGGCGCGATCTTTTGAGAGCGCCTGCTCCAGGCTGTGCAGCACCCGACGGCGGTGATCTTCCGACTGCATGTCGATGAAGTCGATGATGATGATGCCACCGAGGTTGCGCAGGCGCAGATGGCGGGCGATGGCCGCAGTCGCCTCGACGTTGGTGTTGAAGATGGTCTCTTCCAGATTGCGATGGCCGACGAAGGCGCCGGTGTTGATATCCACCGTGGTCATGGCTTCGGTCTGGTCGATGATGAGGTAGCCGCCGGATTTCAGCTCCACCTTGCGCTCCAGCGCCCGCTGGATCTCGTTCTCCACGTCGTAGAGATCGAAGATCGGCGACTCGCCAGGATAGTACTCCAGCTTGCTGGCCAGCTCAGGCACGTACTCCTCGGTGAAGCGCTTGAGCTGATCGAAGCTCTGGCGCGAGTCAACGCGGATCTTGTCGAGCTCGGCGCCGACAAAGTCGCGCACCACACGGAATGCCAGGCTGGGATCCTCGTAGAGGATCTTGCAGGGTGGATACTTCTGCTTGCGCTCGAGGATCTTGCGCCACAGCCGTTTCAGGAAGGCGGCATCCTGCTCCAGCTCCTGCTCCCCCACCCCTTCGGCAGCGGTGCGGATGATGTAACCACCCAGCTCGTCCACATAACCGGCTACGGTGCGCTTGAGACGCTCCCGCTCCGCTTCGGACTCGATACGCTGGGAGACACCGACATGGGCACTGCCCGGCATAAAGACCAGATAGCGGGATGGCAGGGTGATATCGGTAGTGAGACGGGCACCCTTGGTACCCAGCGGATCTTTCACCACCTGCACCATGATGTCCTGCCCCTGACGCACCAGCTCGGCGATGTTACCGACCTGGAACTGCTCCTTCTCCTTCACCGCCACACACTCGGTGTGGGGGACGATATCAGAGGCGTGCAAAAAGGCCGCCTTGTCCATGCCGATATCGACGAATGCCGCCTGCATGCCGGGCAGCACCCGACTGATCTTGCCTTTGTAGATATTGCCCACGATGCCGCGTTTGGCCTGACGTTCTACATGCACTTCCTGCAGCAGACCGTTTTCGACCAGAGCGACCCGGGTTTCGGAGGGGGTAACGTTAACCAGCAGTTCTACCGACATAAGTAACCTTGCCTGTTCCAGTTTTGAATTCTATAGAGCCAATCCGGTACAACGCGCGCAAGGAAGAAACGCAGCAGAGCACAGCTGACGGGAAATTATTTGAGCTGTTCCAGATGATGCTTGATCAGCAGGTCTGTCTCCAGCAGGGGCAGGCCGACCACGGCGCTATAGCTCCCCTCGATGCGGCTGACAAACTTGCCCGCAATCCCCTGAATGCCATAAGCCCCGGCCTTGTCACAGGGCTCACCGGTCTGCCAGTAGGCCTCGATCTCGGCCTCGTCCAGCTTGCGAAACGCCACGTTGGTGGTGACCAGACGCACGTCACAACGATCCTTGCTGGCCAGCGCCACCGCCGTCATCACCTGATGCACCTTGCCGGAGAGGGACTCCAGCATATCTTTGGCATCCAGCAGATCGGACGGTTTCTCCAGTACCCGGTCGCCCAGCACCACTATGGTGTCGGCACCCAGCACCGGCAACGCCGTCGGCGCACACGCCACGCCCGCCATCGCCTTGTCACGGGCGAGACGGCAGACGTAATCCTGCGCCTTTTCACCCTCTTCCCGCTGCTCAGGCACATCCAGTTTCAGCACCTCGAAGCGGTAGCCAATCTGGGTCAGCAGTTCACGGCGACGGGGAGAAGCCGAGGCGAGATAGAGTTGTGGTTCGTTGTTTTTGTTCATATTTACCTGATATTGAAGCGGCGCCGCACCTTGCGCAGCACCAGAAACACCCAGGGCCATATTAGCATCGTCGTCAACGTCGACCAAAAGTAGGAGAAGTTGAGACTGGCCTGGCTGAACAGATGCTCGGCCCAGAATACCGTCATTTTACCCACCAGCGAGAGACCACCGATGATCAGTGCCTGCTGCCAGAGGGAGAAGTTGCGGATCTTCTGGAACTGGAAGGCCGCCAGATAGGTGGTGATGGCCATCGCCATCGCCCGCACGCCGAGGGTACTGCCAAGCAGCACATCCAGCAGCAGGCCCGCCACCCAGGCGGTGCCGACGTTGGTCCGGTGCGGCAAGGCCAGTGCCCAGTAGATGAGCACCATGGCCAGCCAGTCCGGGCGGAAGGGGTCAAATTCGAAAGGAAGCGGCAGGATCGACAGGCTCAAGGCCAGCAGGATCGAGATCCAGATCCAGATCCTGCCGCTGGCGGGTTCTAGCATTAGCGGGTGGCTCCTGCGGCGGACGCAGCGGGAGCCGCCCGTTCGCCATCCTCATCGTGTACTTCAGGCTTCTTGTCGGTCCACAGCAGCAGCAGATAGCGCAGTCTGTCCAGCTCCACCAGCGGCTTGGCCTCGACCTGGGCGAAGGGCTTGCCCTCCACATACTCGGAGCGGGTCACAGTCGCCACCGGATAACCTTCCGGGAAACGACCACCAAGGCCCGAGGTGACCAGCAGGTCACCCACCTGAATATCGGTGTTGCGCGGCAGGTTGCGCAGCTCAAGCTTGTCGAGCTCGCCACTGCCGGAGGCAATGGCGCGCAAGTCGTTGCGCAACACCCGCACCGGAATGCCGTGGCTGGAGTCGGTGATCAGCAGCACGCGACTGGTGGTGGAGCCCACGTGGAGCACCTGACCAATCACACCCTGATCGTTGATCACCGCCTGACCGTTGTAGACGCCATCCAGCGCCCCCTTGTTGATCAGCACCTGATGGCTGAAGGGGTCGGAATCCACCGACAGCAGCTCGGCCACCATCTTGCGGGACTCCTTGTGCACCGGCGAACCCAGCAGCTCACGCAGCCGCTGATTCTCGTGTTCCAGCTGATCCATTTTGAGCAGACGGGCACGCAGGGTGAACAGCTGTTGCTCCTGCTGCTTGGTCTGCTCGATGAGATCGGCGCGGGTCTGCACCTGGGTCGACATGGTGTCGAGCAGGGTACCCGGCGCATTGGCCATGTATTGCAGGGGACTGACTAACGAACTGAGGTAGACGCGGACATGGGTAAACACACCGAAGCGGGAATCCGCGACGATGGCAGCGATGGAGATGATGACGGCGAGAAACAACCGTAACTGAAGCGAAGGGCCTCTACCAAAAATGGGTTTCATGGGTCGTCAAAAAAGAGCCGGCACGCTGGCCGGCTTTGGGTCTTATTCGTAGTGGAACAGATCGCCACCGTGCATATCGATCAACTCCAGCGCCTTGCCGCCGCCACGGGCCACACAGGTGAGGGGATCTTCGGCCACGACGACAGGAATGCCGGTCTCTTCCATCAGCAGACGGTCGATATCTTTCAGCAGTGCGCCACCACCGGTCAGCACCATGCCGCGCTCGGAGATGTCGGAGGCCAGTTCCGGCGGAGACTGCTCCAGCGCCACCATGACGGCAGCGACGATACCGGACAGCGGCTCTTGCAGCGCTTCCAGGATTTCGTTGGAGTTGAGCGTGAAGCTGCGCGGTACACCTTCAGCCAGGTTGCGACCACGGACTTCAATCTCGCGCACCTCTTCGCCCGGATAGGCAGAGCCGATCTCGTGCTTGATGCGCTCGGCAGTCGCTTCACCGATCAGGCTGCCGTAGTTGCGACGGACGTAGCTGATGATGGCTTCGTCAAACTTGTCGCCACCGATTCGGACGGACTGGGAGTAGACCACACCGTTCAGAGAGATGATGGCCACTTCAGTGGTACCACCACCGATATCAACCACCATGGAACCGGTCGCTTCGGATACCGGCAGGCCGGCACCGATGGCAGCAGCCATAGGCTCGTCGATCAGGTAGACCTCACGGGCACCGGCGCCCAGTGCGGACTCCTTGATGGCGCGACGCTCAACCTGAGTTGAACCGCACGGTACACACACCAACACACGCGGGCTGGGGCGGAAATAGTTGTTGTCGTGAACCTGTTTAATGAAGTGCTGCAGCATCTTCTCGGTCACGTAGAAATCGGCGATCACGCCATCTTTCATCGGGCGGATTGCGGAAATGTTGCCCGGGGTACGGCCCAGCATCTGCTTGGCGGCATGACCGACAGCAGCGACCGATTTGGCGTTCCCGCGCTCTTGGCGAATGGCGACAACTGAGGGTTCGTTAAGGACGATCCCTTGATCTTTTACATAGATCAGGGTGTTGGCAGTTCCCAAATCGATCGACAGATCGTTGGAAAAGACGCCTCTGAGCTTTTTGAACATGGCTACGGGAAATCCTAAGAATTTGGAGGTGCAGAAAACCGGCTAACTTTACCAATGCCCACCCCAATGGGCAAGCGCTCAAACTGTCGCCAATCAATCAGGCGCGACAAAAATGCGAGTCATCACTCACTCGCACACGCTTGCAAACACTAATAAACAAGGATTTAGGGGGATGCTGTTGGGTCGTCCCCCCTGTCACATTATTCAATGCATTACTTCGCGCCGATAAATAATTCTGTCATTACCCCGGCTGGAGCCGAACCTAGCCTCGCCCTGCAGCGTAACCGGGTCAGACAACCAGAGCGGCTGCGACGGCTGATTTGCCAAATCGACCTTGTAAGGAATGACGACATCCACATTTGGGGCAGAGAAATGAAACATAATCTCCCCTTGTTTTGCTGTGGCTGAACTGGCCGCCGCCTGCAATCCACTGAGCGTCAGGGTACTGCTATAGGGCCGAGGTACATTACCGCTGACCTGAAAAGATGAGCTCGCACTGTTAAAACTAATTTTGCGATCTTGGTCTGTCGGCTCAATCAAGGGCAGTGGATCGAAGCCATCATTTGCCAACAAGAGCTGAGTACAGCTGTCCTCGTTGTTGGTCACCCATCCGCCTAGTTCAAAACGCTGCATCAGTAACGTCACCGGCAACTCGGAACTGTTCACACCACGATTTTTTCCTGCCAGCAAGCGGCCGTAATAAGCCGTCATGGTGTTATCCCCCCGCGTAGGAATCGTCAACTGCTTGGCATTGCAGTTGACCCCCTTGGTACAACCATGCTTGATGCCAGGATTCAGGTCGGCGTCAACTATGAAGCTGACGGAAGGTGACTCCCCATCCTCCACCAGCAGACCAAACCGCAACGACTTGAAGGGCTCTTCTGGTGCAGTCAGGCCAGGATCGCGCTCAGAGAGCCGGGCAAAGCGACTTTGGCTGTCAATATCAGCTTCACCTAATATCCAATTTGACGCCATAGTCCCCACTCGACCCGTGCGATCAACCCCATCATGATCATTGCCTGCCACCAGATAGAGCCGCCCCTTAGCAAACTCTCCGCCATAGTTCCGGGTCACCCCAGCGTTCTTGTTACGAGCCTGCACCGCCATCTTGACCCCGAATGGCTGACTCATATAGCTGAACTGCCCGCAAGCAGGAGTAAGCACCCCGCTCAGCAAATTGAAATCCCAAGGCACAAAGCGCCCCACTGGCTGGCTCTGGGCCGATGGAATGGTGTAATTGAAGTAGCCGTTGGCTGGCGGGGTCGCCGTCACTCTGAACACCCCCACCTCGCTGACTGACTGGGTGACCTTATTGATATTGTTGCTGCCCATCCCGTTAGAGTGGTTATAGCTCGCCGTACCGACCTGCGCATTTTGCCCAGGAATCGGAGCAACCAATTGAGTACCAAGAGCGATGTTAGCCAAAGCAAAGTTGGGCGTAGTCTGATTTCCTGCGCAGATATCCCCATCATTGGCCGACTCCCAGGCCATCGCCTTGATATCTACCTGAAACGTCTCCCCCGCTTTTTTGAAGACCGGACAACTGCTGTCACCTGCCGCGCAGACCCCTTGCGGGGGCGTAATGCACAGGCCGACCGGACGTGCCACAAACGTGTCGGACCCCGTCATCACCAGACCCGCCGTCTCACCACTGCCATTATGACTGGCTGAAAGCTGCATCTGACCCGCATCCGGGTAGGTCACTTTTTTCAAGGTCGCTTTACCCTGATTATCAAAAGTCAGGTTGAGGGTGGTTGGTGTTGGTGAAGGAACACTGGCGGCATAAGTTGCAATGGCGTTGCCATCGATGGAGATCTTGCTACCAAAGCTATTGGTATTTGGATTGTTGTACGTTCCCCAAAAGCCGACAGACCTCACGCCGGTAAATCCGGGCACACATTGCTTGGTAATATCGTCTTTTTTGACCGCACTGATAGTCACATCCTGAGGCTGGTTGGAATAAGTATCAGACACATCAAAGAAGAAGCCGCTATCGGCAAAGTTCAGGGTACAGGCTGCCGCACTGGGCGTACCGGCCCCGGCCTTGCACAAGGTTTCACTGAGTGGTTTGACAGCAGGAACGGAATTGTTCACGCCCAACGTCACTTGGGTCTGAGTATTGTTACGCAACAAAACTTTGCCCGTTCCACCGGTAAAGGTCACCGTATTGCCACTCACATTGTTGGCACCAGACAGTGGGTACCAACCACCATCCTGGAGACTCTGTGGCAACAAGGAAACAGCAACTTGTTCGGTAATCAGCAGACTGCAATCTGGATTTGCACACGCCTTGATAGTGATCTCTTCCGGATTGCAGGTCAGAGGTTGACCCGAATACTGCAACTCGAAATGATCTACCTGAACGCCTACCTCTCTTGATTTCAGCGCACATATTTCTACGTTATCGAGTTCGTGAATATTGGTCAGGGCACCTGTAGAACCTGTCAATGACACATAAAAGTCTTGCGGTAACGGACTTTGCCCAAATGCAGGATCCAGCGCATCAAACGAATCGATAAGAGAAATAAACCCGCTTCCCGTATCACGCTCTACTTTGACCATCGCTCGCCCACTGGTTCGTGAATCAATCGTCAGACGGTAACGATGGTTGGCGCTACCGTTACCATCTACCTTTGGACTCAAGCAACTGGTATTAACATTGGTAGTTCCGTTATTACAGGTGCCTCGCAGATAGTTATATCCGGAAAAATTGGATCCCGAGCCACGCACGACAACCGATTGCGGGCGATAGCCCACACTTCCCCCCCCCCCAAAGGATGAGAAGTTGCCATATTCATCCAAGCCAAATCCGAGCCAACCGCCAGCAAATCCAGGTGAGTTACTCGGTTGATAATGGCCATAACCCAAGGGCCCCCCCGCAGCACCTGGCTGTGGCGTCACCGACGCGTCAGAAAGCACAACGGTCATACCATCTGCACCAGTGCTCGTGCCACCATAGGCGTAGTGATTAAATGTCAGCGTCACCAGATTGCCAGCAGCAGGAAATAGCCGCTGATAAGTCGCAGAGGTTGCTTGTCCCGTGCTGGCTTGTGTCATCCGTAAACGTCGGTCTGCCGTAATGGATGGTATAAATCCGCCAGCACTCTGCTTGACGGCCCACCTATCACCGAGTGGCTGGGAGAAGTCATCGGTCTCACAAATCAATGTCGAACCACCACAGGGATGACGTTGACTATATAACTCAGCTATCTGAGTGTCAGACAGGGCCGAACCATAAATAGCAACCTCATCAATTCGGCCATTAAAGCTGCGACTGTCAATATAATCTCGGCCAATCTCCAAATTTTGTGCATTTGCTCTTAACGAGTTTGCATCATTACCTCTAGCTGCATCAGCGACTCCATTGATATATATTTTTTGACGTTGATTGCCAGCAGCCATCGCATCATAGCGAATGACTATATGGGACCATGTATTTAACGGTATTTTGGTGTTTGTTGTCAGTGTCTGGTTCACGCCAGAACTTCTTTCCCAATACCAGAACACTCTGCCTTGACTATCCAGATGAAACTCATAGTTGCCATCTTTTGACACGATGGAATACAAATTCCCAGCTGATGGCCGACTTACCGGATATACCCAAGCAGAAACAGTTAACTGATTGGAAAATGACAGACGAGCGTCATGTGGAACTTCAATGTATTGATTACTGCTGCCAGTAAACTCACCATAACCACAAGTACCAAGATTATTCGCGTTTGCAGGTAATGCAGGCGACACAGTATTGGTTTTCGCGCCCCTCATTGCGCGACCATGTAGCACATCAGCAACAGCGTTTTTGACTTCTCCTGCAACACCAGTCCACTTACTCTCTTCAAGCTGATACAAGGCAACAGGTGCCGGGACACAAGCATTTACCGGATTTGACACTGGTAGGCAAGTACCAGTCACAGAGCTATTGTTGACATTCACCACCCCACCGGCATTATTTGTTGCAGCAGTCAGATTGCCATAAACCGTAGAATTGGTAACAGTGATATTATTTGATGTGGTCGAGATAATGACAGGACTTCCCTGAGATCCCAGTTGGCTACCTGTTGCATTAAAAGAGCTAGCCCCAGAGACACTGCCACTAGTCATATTAACTGAGTTGAACGTCACTGGATTATTTGAGCGCATGGTAATATTACCACTATAAGTTCCGCCAGATATCGTCAACGAACTATTTGCACTGATATCTCCTGATAACTGCACATTAGTCACACTGACAGAGTTACTACTGCTGGTGATATTTCCCTGAACAACTCCCGAGTTTAGCGACACGTTCCCACTGGTAGTAATACTTCCGTATAAGTAGATATTGTTCAGTGTAATATTTGAGCTGCCAGCTAAAATATCACCATATATGGTGTTTTGATATCCTTGAGATACAATGCCACCAAAACTAGTCTTAAGGTTTATTCTACTTGAGGCACTGCCAATCTTGTTATTCGTGAGAGAAATCCCGGCATCTGCACTCAGCGTTGAATCTTGACTAGCGACAATAACATCACCGTCGTTTAATGTTACCTGACCATTACCACCAGTACAGGTGTAAACATTTCCTGACTTTTGCCATGTGGTATTACATGGTGGGTATTGATTGATGGATAAATTATATTGTTGCGCCACAGCTGTACCGCAGAAAAGTAATAAACCAACCAGCCATTTAAAATCCATCACTTTCCTCTCCACTTGTATCATCTGCCGCAATATCGATCGTCACTACAAAGTGCAGGCGAATGACTTGCACTGAAATAGCGATAACCACTCCAGCCAGAAGTGACTAACGCAACCGGCATCATCGCCATCACGATTCATGGCGCTCCTCCATCATAAGCTTCGACCATCAGGGTTCGGCTCACGGCAAAATCAGGGTTGGCACTGTTAAAGTCCGAGCTGCCACAGGTTCCGACACTCTCGAGACGATAGCCATTGGTCACAGATCCGTTATAGGTCACCGGCACCGTGGCGCAACGAACCACAGCCTGACAGTTGGTCAGTCCGGGCGTGCTGGCAAAGCTCAGTGGGCTGCTTGCCAGGCAGACCGCTGGGGGGGTCGGTTGGGCAAGCGTGCGCTTGGGGAACAACTGATAGAGCGCTACTTCCAGCCCGCTCTGGGCGGCCAGCAGGGCACGCACGCTGCGCACCTCCACCGTATTTTTCTCGCCGCTATCGACCAGAAAACGGCCCATGGCAGCCGCCAGCAGTGCCATCACCACAATCACAAACAGGGCGATCATCAAGGCGCTGCCTCGCATCCGTCCGAAAGCCTGTGGATCAGGGCACATTGAACACCTCTATCTTATGGTTGAAGGTGACCGACTCCCCCTTGCGCTCGAAGACAAAGCGCATGCCAAACTCCCCTTCGGCGTTAAACGCCGAGGTTTCCCGATAGAAGGTGCCAATACGAAGGGAATCCGCCATCAACACGCCCTGTGCAGGTAAGGATGCTCCAATGGGGGCTGTGGCACGGGTCAGCGTGTTTCCTTCCACACAGTAGCGAACCTGCTGGTTGGCAAAGTAGACCCGGCTGCCGGGAGAGAGGCCAGTCAGACTCTCGGCACTGGTATAGCGGATGGTTTGCGCTCCGGATACGGGCGTCAGCACATCCGTGACCTTGGCTACGCAGCGGCCATGATCGCAGCCTGCCGTGAGCGAACCGACTTTTTTGTCCGGCACGGGGAAGACGATCAGCTGATCATCTTTTTTGACGGCGGTGGCATCCACATCCAGCGGATTGGCAGCAGAAGCCGGGGTCGCCATCACCAGCTCAAGGGTGGCCGTGCTCCCCGACATGGCGCGGTTAAGTGCCAGATAGCGGCTGGAGGAGCTGATAGGCCAGAACCGCAAACAGGCACCGGTGTCGTCCCATGTCCCGCCAGTAGTCTCGATCCGCTCCGAGCCCGGCACCGCATCGCGCAGTTCGCGGTTAAGCCGCTCCATGGCGAAGCGGGCATCGCTCATCAGCTGCTCACGGCTGCTGGCATCGCCATAAATCTGGGTGCCGATACCGATAAACTGGCTGGTAAAGGTCGCCATAATTCCGAGCAGCAGGATGACCATCACCAGCTCGACCAGGGTAAAGCCACGATTACCCCGAGGCTTGCGGTAGGTTCGATTGGCCGCCACGCCAGAAGTGGTTACAGGCGCGGACATTAGGACAGGCAAGCAACACCCAACAGCAGAGCGATCCATCAGTAATTCCCCCGGTAGAAGGAGAAGTCGAACACGCTCTGATCCGGTAGCTTGATCTGCAGATCAATACGCTTGCCCACAGAGCAGGGGGCGACACAACTCTTGAAGGTGCCGTCGCTGAAATCGGCTCCACTCACCGCAATTTTCACCTGATAGTTGCGATACTCCTTGCTGCTGACTCCCGTCGCAGTTTGAGTCAGCGTGTTGGCATCCACCCAGCTACCTGCGGTATCGAAATCATCCACATCGTTATAGGCATAGGATGCGGGCTCGCCATCCGGGCCATAAGTGGTGGAGCAGGGAGAGATGGTCACCCCTGCCACCTGCTCACCACAACGATAACGACCACCGTTATGATCCGAATGTTCATCAAACGACTTTTGCAAGATCTCGCCGGAGAGGCGCTGGGCCAGCTGGGCGGCGCGTACCTGCTGCACCGGGTCTACCGCCTGCGGCGCCTGATTGATAAGCAACCCCAAAATGCCGGTCAAAGCCACCGCCAGCAGCACTATGCCGACGATCAGCTCAATCAGGGTGAAACCGCGCTTAAGGGATCTCATGGATATATCCCTCTGACTCAATCTTGATACGACTGGTCTCGCGACCATCACTCACCAGCAAGGTACAACCGGTGGCACAGCTGCCTAGCGGTCTGCCCATCTGATCGAAGCGCAGCACGAAGCTGTTGTTGTTATCAAGGGAGATGGAGATACCGGCAGAGGGCGTAACCAGTCGACCACGGGTCTCCAACTGGTGAGTCCAGCCACTACTGGTATCCAGGTCATCGCTGGCGGGACACGCCGCATAAGTACGGTGGGCAAAACGGGGAGAGGCAACCACCAGTTGGGTACAACGGTTGGCTGGCTCATGCATATTGACGGTCTGTACCAGCCGCAGCCGGGCCAGCAGTTCGTCACGTACGGTTTGAGTTTCAAAGCCGCCTTTGCCCAGCCATTTGGGCACGGCAAAGGCGGCCAGAATCCCGAGTAACAGGATCACCAGTACCAGTTCAATCAGGGTAAAGCCCTTGGTTGCAGGCATGGAGGTTCTCATCATGGAGAAGAGAAAGCGAGGCCGAAGCCTCGCTCACGACGCTCTGATTACTTGGATTTACACTCGTCAGAGAGAGTTACAGCGAAAGACTTCGCCTCTGATTCAGCTTCTTTATAAGAAACAGAGCAGGCATTACCCTTGCTATTTTCCGGCACAAATTTCGCTGTATCAGTAATTTTATCGTCACTCAGTTTCCAGCCATCCAGAGTGAGCGCATTCTTAACTGTGGCTGCGGTCGGGTAACCATACTTCACGTTAACGGTAGCACCAGCAACAGAGACGTTGGCAGTACCATCGCTACTCTTCTCAAGCCCTTCCAAAGCAGCCTTGCTATAGACCAGGTTGGCTGCACTTTGCAATGCAGCTTGCACACCCTGTGCAGCAGACTTACGAGCATCATCCTGCAGATTCAGGAACTTGGGTGCAGCGGTGACCGCCAGAATACCCAGAATGATGATCACGATAACCAGTTCGATCAGGGTAAAACCCGCCTGTTTTTTCATTTCACTTTCCTCTGTCAGTTAATATTGGTGGTCACCTGACCGGACGCCGGACGGTAACTGAAACTCATAAATGCATCAGTCTTGCCTTGCGGATCCTGATACTTGCCATCACTACCCTTACTCAAACTATTGACCAAATAGTAACGGCAGGCCGAATCCAGTCCATTACTGCTCACTGTGGCATAGTATTTCAGGTCATTGCCGCTACCGCGCACTTCATTGAAGCTGGCCGTAGCCTTGGGCGGGTTTTGCAGTAACCCCTCCCAAATATTGAGACAACGTTCGGCGGTCAGATTAGCCGGATCCACATCGGGATTAACGCTTGCAACGGTATCCATGGGATAGCCGGGCGACAGCTCGCCGTTGCTGATCTGGGTCTCGGTCGGTGTGGTCAGATAGAAGCGACTACCGTCATAGAGCACGGTATTGAGGCTGTCCTGTTTGGCGCGACCTTCCGCCTCCCATTGCGCCCGAACCAGTGAAACGCCGGTAGCAAAACCGCCAGAGACTCCTTCCACGCTGGCCTTTTTCGCTTCGTCAGTCACATCGAGAAAGCGCGGCAGTGCAGTCACCGCCAGGATCCCCAGGATCACGATAACGATCACCAGCTCAATGAGGGAAAAGCCGGCAGACCGTCTTCTCATCCCGTTTTCCGGCATTGTTGGTGCCATTGGTTTCATTGTCATGCTCCCTCCGTAATGCCCCACATTATTTCATGCAGGCCCAAAAAAATCATGTAGTTGGGTCATATGATTAGTTTCATTCAAGGCTTTTTCATCACCCGCCCGTCAGAAAACTGATAAACCAGCCAATAACCATCCCACCCCATCTCGCAACCACTGCCATCGGGACGGGCCAGTACCTGCAGGGGAGGCACGCCCCCCTTCGTCTCACCCATCAGTGCCAGCCACAACTGACGGCAATTTTCCGAAGGAGATTGCAGCGGCACCAGCCCCAGGGGCCACCCTCGGGCATCAAACTGCCACCCCTTGCCGGCGACATGCAGTGTCTGCGGGCGCCGCTCATCGAGCCAAATGCCGTGCAAACGCTGTGCCCGCTCGGCAAATTGCTCCCCCAGCAAGGTGAGAGTGAGCTGCTGCGCCTCTTCCCGGTGGCCCTGATAGCTGCGCACCAGGGTCGCCACGATCACCATCAGCAGGATGATCACGGCGATTCGCCTATATCCGGTCAGCCAGCGATCATCCTGCTGCGTCTGTCTGCTCATCCAGCCCTCGACTCCACCGATCACTTGCCTCTTACGGCTCGCATCATGTCCCACCACTCAGGTGTGAAGATATCCAGCTCCAGCAAGATTACTTGCCGCGAACTGCGCGCATCATGTCCCACATTGGCGTGAAGATACCCAGCGCCAGGATCAACACCATTACTGCCACGATCCCGATCAGGATCGGCTCGATGCGGGCGGTGAGACTCTTGAGGTCATAATCCACCTCGCGCTCGTAATACTCGGCCGCTTCGTGCAGCAGGTCATCGACCTGACCGGTCTCCTCCCCCACGGCGATCATCTGCATCACCAGCGGGGTGAACAGGCCGCTGCTGCTGGCGGTGCGCAGCAGGCTCTCGCCCCGCTCGATACCGGCGCGCATATCCCGCACTCGCCCCGCCATCCAGGCGTTATCCACCGCATCGGCCACCAGGGTCAGCGCCGTGTTCAGCGGCACGCCGGCCTTGAGCATCATGGAAAAACTGCGAGCAAAACGGGCCAGCAGGGAGCGCTCTATGATGGTGCCGACGATCGGCAACTTGAGCTGCCAACGGTGCCAGGTCAGCTTGCCCTTGGTGGTGGCAACCCAGCGGCGCCAACCGAATACCATCCCCGCCAGAATAGCGAGCAGCAGCCACCAGTAGTTGACAAAAAAGTGCGAGGTGGCGAGCAGAATGCGGGTAGCCAGCGGCAATTCCACCCCGAATTTGGCGAACATGCCGGCAAACACCGGGATCACCATGATATTGAGGATCACCATGGCGATACCGATGGCGATCATCACGAAGCTGGGGTAGCGCATGGCGGTCTTGATCCGCTTGCGGGTCTCCAGCTCCAGCTCGAAATAGTTGGCGAGCTGCAAAAAGGCCTCTTCCAGCTGACCTGTGTTCTCACCCACATGGATGATGGCGATAAACAGGCTGCTGAATACCTTGGGGTGCGCCTGCATCGAGCTGGAGAGCGGGCGACCGTTGCCAAGATCTTCCCCCAGCGAGTGAAGCGCCCGCTTGAGCGGCTTGCTGTGGGTGCTCTCCTCCAGCCCGGCGATGGCGCGCAGGATCGGGATCCCGGCCCGGGTCAGGGCATACATCTGGCGGCTGAAGATCACCAGCTCATCCAGCTTGACGCCCCCTTCCAGCAACAGTGACCAGTCGATGGCAGCGGATTTGGCCTTGCCCGGTTTGAGCTCGGTGGGCATCACGCCACGGCGCATCAGCTGTTCGGCGGCCGCCATCTCGTTGGCCGCTTCGACCACGCCACTGGTGGCGTTGCCCTGGCTGTCACGCCCCTTGTAGGCAAAGTTAGCCATCGCTTACCCCAAATCCTCGGCCAGTCGCAGCACCTCGTCCACCGAGGTGATTCCCTGACGGGCATAATCGAGGGCAGTGAGGGCAAGCGGCCGGTAGTGTTCGTGTTGACGGGCCGCTTTGGCGAACCCTTCCGCATCGTTGCGGCGCAGGGCATCCATCATCGGCTGATCCAGCTCCAGCAGCTCGTAGACCCCGATCCGGCCGGAATAACCGGTAAAGTTGCAGCTCTGGCAACCCCGGCCCTTGTGATAGGTGTGTTGGCCGGGCACCTCGCCGGAGAGCACGGTGAGCCAGGTGGCCTGCCCTTCGTCGGGCGCCTTCTCCTCGACGCAGTGCTCACATACCCGCCGCACCAGCCGCTGAGCGACCACCGCCCGCAGGGCGCTCGCCACCAGATAGCCGGGCGCCCCCATGTCGATAAGGCGCAAGGCACTGGTCACCGCATCGTTGGTGTGCAGTGTGGTCAGCACCAGGTGACCTGTGATGGCGCCACGCAGACCGATCTCAACCGTTTCGTTGTCCCGCATCTCACCCACCAGCAGGATGTCCGGATCCTGACGCAGGGTGGAGCGCAGCACGTTGGAGAAGGTGAGGCCGATCTTGGGGTTGACCTGCACCTGATTGATGCGGGAGAGACGATACTCCACCGGGTCTTCTACCGTGATGATCTTGTTGCTGGACTGGTTGAGCTCGGAGAGGGCGCCATAGAGGGTGGTGGTCTTGCCGCTACCGGTCGGGCCGGTAACCAGGATCATCCCGTGCGGCCGTTTGAGCTGGCGACGGAAACGGGTCAGGATCTCCGGCGGCATGCCGGTCTCGGTCAGCGAGAGGATGCCGGATGATTGATCCAGCAGACGCATCACCACAGACTCACCATACTGCACCGGCATGGTGGACATCCGCACATCCACATCGCGACCGCGCACCTTCATGTTGAAGCGGCCATCCTGCGGCAAGCGCTTCTCGGAGATATCGAGCCCCGCCACCAGCTTGAGACGTAGCACCAGCGCCTGGGCGATGCGCACCTCGTTGAGGATATTCTCGTGGAGGATACCGTCGATCCGCTGGCGAATCCGCAGCACCTTCTCGTCCGGCTCGATGTGGATATCCGACGCCCCCACCTGCACCGCATCCTCGAACAGGGAGCGCAGCAGCTTGGCCACCGTCGCCTCCCCCTCGTCATTGGCTCCCAGATTGCTGGAGCCCAGCTCGAAGCCGGAGTCCTGATACTCCTCCTGCAGCTGTTCGGCGAAACTTTCAATCTCGCGGGTACGGCGATAGAGGCGGTCGAAATACTCCAGCAGCTGCCCTTCCCGCGCCACCGCCAGCACCATAATGCGCGGGCTGAGCAGGGCCGCGATGGCATCCAGTGCGCTCAGATCCGCCGGATCCGACATGGCCACCGTCACCTTGTCGTCGGTAAGGTTGACCGCCAGCGCCCGATAGCGACGCGCCTGCACTTCGGGCAGCAGTGGCACCGCGGCGGCGTCGATGGTGAGGTTGTTGAGATCAAAGAAGGGCACATCCAGCTGGCGGGCGAGGAACTGCAACAGCTGCACCTCGCTGATAAAGCCGAGGTCGATGAGAGTGGTGCCCAGCTTGCGGCCGGTCTGACGCTGCTGCTGCAGGGCAAGCTGCAGCTGATCATCAGAGATGATCTGCTCTTGTACCAGCAGGTCGCCGAGGCGCATTTTCAGTCTGGGTTGTGCCATGTTTGCTCCGATCTCTGTTACTTCACACCCGTTGCCGCATCCGATTAGGCTTTGCTAATCGGCCCTGCTGTTTATCAAGGGGTTAGTTGGCCAATTCGTTGTTCCAGCCAATTGGTCGACGCCTCGCCGAGGTTGCCGTGCAGCAGGGCGTTGCGATAGGCATCGAGCGCCCGCTGGCTGTGGCCCTGACTATCCTCGGCCACACCGAGGCCAAGCCACCAGCGGCCCTGATCAGGCTGCTGACGCAGCAGCTTCACATAGAGCGCCGCCGCATCGGCATTCTGGCCCAGCTCCTGAGTCAGCCCGGCCCAGGTCGCGTAGTAGTCCATGTTGCTGGCGAGATCCGGCTGATAACCGGACAACCAGCCAAGCGCCTGCTGCTGTTGCCCCTCGCTGATGGCAAGGCGGGCCAGCAGCAGACGAAAATCGGCCTGTTGGGGATCGAGCCGGATCCCCTCCTCCAGCAGCTGACGCGCCTCGGTCAGGCGGCCCTCGCCGTAGAGCAAACCCGCCAGTTGCTCGCGCGCGCCCTGGTTATAGGGGTCGTGGGCCAGCACCTGATAGTAGTTGTCCTGGGCATCCCGCAGGCTCCCCTTGGCCATGGCGGTGGTCGCCTTGCGCTCCGCCAGTGCCGCCAGCTCCTTGGCCGACAGCTCCACCGTCTCGATCTTCAATACGCTCGGTTTGCGAGGCGCGCTGGCGACTGCCTGCTGCTCTGCCGCCAGTTCGGCGTAAAGCTCGGGCTGCAGCTCTTCATCGGTCGGCTCGGACTCGTCAACATCGCTGGAGGCATCAAAGGGCACCCCATAGGCCGTATCGCCAGAGTCATGCTCCCCAACCTCATCATTCACCGCATCCTGGCTTGGC
This sequence comes from Aeromonas sp. s11, assembly GCF_040907945.1. Taxonomy (NCBI): domain Bacteria; kingdom Pseudomonadati; phylum Pseudomonadota; class Gammaproteobacteria; order Aeromonadales; family Aeromonadaceae; genus Aeromonas; species Aeromonas sp. s11. The sequence continues at coordinate 53,526 of NZ_JBFOCU010000027.1, forward strand.
AGCGGCAGCGAGGCCGCCACCTCGACCGGCTCGGGCTGGCTGACGGGCGCGGCGGCCCTTGCCACCACATCGGGAGTCACCGCATCGGGGGCGACCACTTCGCTGGCAGCCGTGACGATATGGGTCTGCTGCCAGTAGATCCAGGTTCGCCAACCAAGGATCCCCAGTGCCAGACCGCAGATCAGGGTCAACAGCAACATCCACCATCCCTGCTGGCGCGCAGGGGCAATATAGACGGCAGCGCCATCGGATCCTTGCTGGCGCCGATCCAGATCTTTCAGCATCTGGTTGATGACACTCATGGCCAGACTCCATAAGCCAGGGCGCACCCCAGCAACAGTAACAGGGGCCACCAGCGCCGTGGCGCAAAGCGGCGGGCATCGTCGGTATCGCGAATGGCGAGCCGGACCAGACGACTGTCGATCTGACGCACACCCTGACCATAGGCCAGCATCAGGCACTTCTGCGCCAGGATATTGATAAGTCTCGGGATCCCTCGCGATGCGCGCCACAACAGACGCATGGCGCGACCTGCAAACAGCGGTGCCCCGCGGTAACCGGAGACCTGCAATCTGTGCTCCAGATAGGCGCGAGTCTCGTCAAAACGTAGCGGCCGCAGGCAGTAGGAGAAGCCAATCCGCTGGCGCAGTTGGCGCAGATGCGGCTTGCCCAGTCTGGTATCCAGCTCCGGCTGGCCAAACAGCACGATCTGCAGCAGCTTGCTCGATTCGGTCTCGAGATTGCCGAACAGGCGGATCGCCTCCAGCGTCTCGTCCGGCAGCGCTTGCGCCTCGTCGATCAGCACCACCACCCGACTGCCCTGCAGGTGCAGGCTGATCAGGTGACGATGGATACGATCGGTCAGATCCAGTTCGCTCTGATCCCGTACAGCCAACCCCAGCTCCAGCGCCAGCGCGATGCGCAGCTCGGCCGGAGTGAGGTGGGGATTGGGCAACCAGGCAAGCCGCACCGGACGCGCTTCCGAACCCAGCTCGCTGAGCAGCTTGCGACAGAGCAGGGTCTTGCCGGTACCCACCTCGCCGGTCACCTTGATAAAGCCCTCCCCCTGCGCCAGCGCCCAGTTGAGCACCTGCAGCGCCTCTTCGTGAGGCGGCAGGCCGTAGTAGAAGCCGGTATTGGGAGTGAGGCTGAACGGTGCCTCCTGCAGGCCGAAGTGGGTCAGGTACATGAGACCTCACCTGCCACGGCAAGCAAGCAGCCTGTGCTGGCAAGGCAGCACAGGCCGTTCGGGATGAGGGTGACCGCATCTGGTGTCATGGGTCAGCCCTTGGCCGGATACCACTTGTCGAGCAGCTCGGAGGAGCGTTGCAGCTCGTTTTGCCAGGTATCTTTCTCCACCACGGTCGGTTTGAGCATGATCACCAGCTCCACCTTCTTGGTGCTCTCGCGGCGGTTGGTAAAGGCTTCACCCACCCAGGGAATATCCCCCAGCAGCGGCACCTTGCTGACGATCTCCTGCTTGTCGGTCTTCATCAGGCCGCCGATAACGATGATGTCACCGTTATTGGCCTGCACCACGGTATCCGACTCGCGGATCGAGCTCTTGGCGAGCGGCAAGGTCATCTTGCCTCCCGTGGTGCCCAGATCGATGGTTTTGTTTTGTTCTTCGGTATCAATCACTGACGGATGGATATGAAGCAGCACCTTGCCCTCTTCATCGATCTGTGGCGTTACGTCCAGCGCAATACCGGAGAAGAAGGGTGTCAACTCAACATTTGGCGTCCGCTCAGTCCCTGTTGTGGTTGAGGTAATCGTCGTCGTCGCATTGGTGACGAAGTACTCGTCCGTCCCGACCTTTATCACAGCCTTCTGATTGTTTGTCGCAGTGACACGGGGGCTGGAGAGGGTATTCACATCCCCCTGAGTCTTGAGCAGGTTGACCGCCACATTGAAGTTGCCGTCAGTAATAGTGAAACCAGCCCCCCCACCAATTGCGTTAAAGATCGGATTTACTGCACCAACCAGACTCTCGCCAAGGGATCCTCCCCCCTTAAGCAGGTTATAGGTCTGCTGACTCTCTGGGATATTAGGCGCCATCAGGTCTGGCTGAGCCACCTTGGGAATACCTTTATTTCCATCCCAACTAGCTGTCAAACCGCTCCAATCTACCCCCTGCTCATAACCTTCACTAAGAGCTACTTCCATAATTCGCGCTTCGAGTACGACCTGACGTTTTAAATGACTTTCGGATTGAGTCAGGAATTCACGGACTGCTTTTAGCTCTTTCGGATAGGCGCGAATAGTGACCAATCCTGCCTGTGGGCTGGTGATGACAGCCCGACCATCACCATTTCCAATCAGTGTTTGCAAAGTGTCACGTAAGTCGGTCCAATAATCACTGTTGGTATCAGTCTCAATCTGGGTACCATTCGATGTGGTTTGAGTATTGGTATTACTCGAAATACCTGTGCCATTCTGGCTAGATGATATTTCGGTATTGCTGTTGGAATTCAACCCGCTGTTGTTTGAGTTGTTCTCACTAGAAGTCACCCCGCCGGTGCTGACCGAGGTGCGGGAGAGGCCACGACGGGACATCATCAGGTAATTGACCGGGATGGTTTCGGTACGCAGACCCGCCGGATAGATATGGAAGACATTGCCCTTGCGCTGCACGTCGAAGCCGTACATGTCGCCCACCACCGCCAGCACCTCCGGCAGAGTCACATCCTTGAGTTCGACGGAGACCAGCCCGGCCACCCCGGGGTGAACCGCCACGCTGTAGCGGGAGCCCTTGAACAGGGAACCGAAAAACTCCACCGCCTCCACATCGTGAGCCGCGATACGCAGCCGCTTCTCCGGCATGCCGACCGGCATCTGCGGCCGGTTCAGCTGCAGCAATTCACTTTGCACCGATTTGGGCAACGCGGTCAGAGGGGCAGCCTGTTTCTGCTGTTCGTTCATGGCCTGTTTGAGGGCATCCTTCGCCTGGGTCGGCTCGGGGTGCTGATACGTGGTACAGCCTGCAGCCATCATGGCCACGGTGATCAGACAGAGACGGTTTTTTTTCATGTAATTAGGGCACCCTGACTTGCAATTAAACTCGATAAAGCCGATTCACCTCTCGAGAGGCAAGCACGACTCAAACCCGGATCTTGCTGGCAAACAGTGTTACCGCATGGCGTTTTCCCGCCTTTTCCAGCACCACGGCATCGGCATTGATGGCCACCAGCGTATAGCCGTCCACCTGTTGTCCGACCCGATAACTCTTGCCATTGAGTACCGCCAGTGCCGGGCCATTGCCCAGCACCACACTCTGCAGCTTCGGCAAACCGGCGCTGCTCTCGCCGGTCGCACGGGCGCCAACCGCCACATCAGCCAGCGGCGCGGTGGGATCCTGCAATACCTCGACCTGCTCCGCCTGTACCAGCAAGCTGAACAGGCAGCAGCACAACGCAAATACTCTAGCCACGGATAAACTCCTTGCTGGTACTCAGGGTGTAGATCTCCATCTCCACCACCGCGCCGGGATAGGCTTTGACCTGATAGTCGAACTGCTTCCAGTAGAAGTGGCGCGGCAAGGCTTCCAGCGCTTTAAGATATTGATACACATCGAAATAGCCGCCTTCAAGCTGAAGCCGGATACCATGCTTGTAGAGATTGACCTTCTGCTCTCCCGCCATCAGCGGGGTCGGCTCCAGCGAACTGAGGGCCAGCATGTGAAGGTTGGCGGAGCGGGAGAGCAGCGCCTCCAGCACCAGCGGCATCTCGTGCGCCGGGATCAGATCGACGGTCTGGGCCTTGAGCTCATCGTCGATCCGGGCCAGATCCGCCTCGACCTGTGCCAGCTGGTCGCGAACCCCCTGATTGGGATCCCGCTTGAGCCGGGCCTGCTTGCCGAGGTTTTCCAGCTCCATGATCTCGAGGTCACGCTCGGCGGCACTCAGGGCCATGCGATCCTGCTGCAGGCGGGTATCGGCGCCATCGATCCAGCCGTAGAGTCCGGCCGCGCCCAGCAACACCAGACCAGTTAGCAGGATCAACACCCGCTCCCGCTGGCTCAACAGGGCGATACGCTGGCCCCATGCCTGCCATTGTGCTTTCAGGTTCATCAGGGTTTCTCCCGCGCAATGCCGCTCAACTGGAAGGTCAGGCGACCCTCCTTGTCACGGCCGAGGGTCAGTTCACCAAACTCCTTGCCTACCAGACTCGGGGTCTGCTTGAAGCGGTTGACCCAGGCCGGCACATCCTGACTGCGTCCGGCAAAGCCGGAGAGGTTGATCCGCCCTTCGTTGATCTCGATGCGCTGCAACGACAGGTTGCTGTTGCGAATGCGGGAGAGATCCGCCATCACGCTGGCATAGCCCTGGGATTTTTGCAGGGTTAGGCTGCCCAATTGGCGCATCAGCCCCTGCTTGGCCGTCAGCTCATCCTGCTTGTTGACCAGTTGCTGTTGCAGCCGGGGATCTGCCTGATGGCGCGCCAGCTCGGCATCGAGCCGCTGCGCCTCGCTGCGCTTGAGTTCCAGCTCGGCAGAGCGCTGCGCCAGCGCCCGGCTGACCTGCTGCTGCTGCCAGCTGTAACCAACACCCGTCAACAGGATCAGCAGCAGCGCAAAGCCCCATACCAGCGCCATCTGATTGAGGCTGGCCCACTGCCGCTTGGGGCGAAACTCGGCGCCATAGAGGTTTATCTGACGTTTCATCACGCATCCTCCCCGATGGCGGCTGCGTAAGCCGAGAGGTATTCGACGCCGGCCAGGATCGCCTTGTTGGCCATGGCGGAGACGGCAAAGCCGAAGGTCTGCTCCATGTGGCGCACCAGGGTGCCGATAAAGGGCGAGGCGACGGCAAACTGCATCTGCCCCAGCTCGGGCAATTTCAGCTGGCCCGCCAGATAGTCGAGGGAGCGCTGGATCTCCAGCGCCAGCGAATCGAGCAACATACTGTCCGGTTCATGTTCGCCAGTCAGGCTGGTGAAACCGCGCAGCTGGCGGGAGAAGCAGAGCCCGCCCTGATGGAAGACCAGCAGTTGCAGATCCTGCCCCTTGGGCTGCCACAGCAGCATGCGCACCGTGTCATCCGCGTCATAGAGAGAGGTGAGCGCCAATTCGTCGCTGATGATGGATTGCAGGGTGGCGATGCCATTGATGGCATCGGCCAGCTGTTGCACCCGGCTCTTGGGCAGGCAGATCACATTGATGCGCGGGCGACCGGCAGGCGGGGTGGGCAAGTCCACATAATCCATCGCCAGTTGCAGCACGGGTTCGCTGACATAGTCCTTGATGGCCCAGGGGAGCGCCCCCGCCATCTCGGCGTCAGGCACGGCAGGCTTGTCGATCTGGATCTGTTGATAAAGGCTGGCGGCGAGGGCCACCCGCACCGTAGACTTGGCCAGCCCATGACGGCTGAACAGCTCGTTCATGGCCACTGCCCACTCCTGTGGGCCGTTGATGGTGCGCGTCGCGAAGACGGGGGGATTCCCCACCGCAGCCAGCATGATCCTGTCATTGGCCAGCAAGAGCCCGACCTGGCGGCTTGGCGTCGACCGTCTGAACAGTTGTTTCATGTAAGCCCGCCCATCAATAGTGATTAAATGTATGAAATATTAACATAAACAGCAGATTAGCCTCCAGATTAAAAGACGGACTCACCATTGCAAGCCAACCTTTCCGCCGAGTCAGAGGGTCAAGCCATCCTCCCTTCCCCCCTGCAACGCCTCCACCATCCGTTGCTGACCCGCTATGGCGTCGAGCTGTGGTGCAAGCGGGATGACCTGATCCATCCGGCCATCTCCGGCAACAAGTGGCGCAAGCTCAAGTACCACCTGCTGCATGCCAAAGAGCACGGCAAACGGCATCTGCTCTCGTTTGGCGGCGCCTACTCCAATCATATCCACGCGCTGGCGGCAGCGGGGTGCCAATCTGGTCTTCGTACTACCGGTATCATACGGGGCGAATATGACGCAGTCAGTAACTCTACCCTGCGGGATGCCCGGCACTGGGGCATGGATCTCGTTTTTGTCGACCGCCAGAGTTACCGGCGACGGCAGGATCCCGGCTGGCTGGCCCAATTCGATGCCCCCGATACCCTGATCGTGCCGGAAGGGGGTAGCAGCCCGCTGGCCATCCCCGGGGTGGCGGAACTGGTCGGCGAAGTGCCCTTCTCGCCGGATCTCTGGGTACTGCCCTGCGCCAGCGGCGGCACTCTGGCGGGCCTGATCGCCGGCAAACGGGATCGGGAGCAGATCCTCGCCATTGCGGTACTGAAAGGTGGCGGCTTTATCGCTGACGAGGTGTGTCGCCTCCATCCCGCGGCTGCCAATATCCCCGGCTGGCGCATCGCGCTCGATCACCACGATGGTGGCTATGCCAAGTTCAGCCCGGACCTCTGGCAGTGGGTGCAGAATTTCAGCGCCACGACCGATCTGCCCCTTGAGCCTATCTACAGCGGCAAGGCGATGTGGGGTCTGTTTCGCGAACTGGCGGCGGGCCGTATCGCCCCCGGCAGCAGAATCGTCTTTATCCACACTGGCGGCATGCAAGGGCTCGCCGGGCTGCGGGAGCAGGGCCGACTGTAATCCCTGCCTGACGGCAACCGCAAACAGCATCGCAAACAACAGAGGGTCGCCCCAAGGCGACCCTCTGTTGTTTATCTCAATCACCAGCCGGTTCCAGCACCAGCCGCTGGGGCTCGGCAAACCAGGGCCCCTGCCCGGCATGCACCCCGAGGTGGCGCAGCATCTTCCACTCGTCGCCACTCTCCACCCCCACTGCCAGCACCCGGGTGCGGGTATTGGCGCAGCCGCCTACCAGACTGCGCACCGCCATCTGGTTGACCTGACGGGCATGGATCTCCCGCACCAGGCTGGGGTGCAGCTTGAGGAAATTGATCTCGAACTCCTTGATGTACTGGGTGCTCACCACATCCTGACCGGCATGATCGATGGCCAGCTGGCAGCCCAGCATCCGCAAGGAGCGCAGCGGCCGCTTGAGCGCCTCGAAGTGGCGGGTCACCTGGGATTCGGAGAGTTGCAGGATCAGCCGCTCGTTGGTGCTGCGCGGCAGCTGGAACAGGGCGAAGAAGAGCCAGCGCTGGAACTCGCGGTTGAGCAGGCTCTGTGCACTGAGGGTCAGGCTGATGGGGCAGCTCTGCTCGGAACGCTGGCGCAGCAGGGCTAGGGTCTGCTCCGCCACCAGCCGATCCAGTTGCAGCAACAAGCCCACCTTCTCCGCCATCGGCATGAAGATCCCCGCCTGCAAAGCCCGCCCCTGCTCGTCGTGCAGATAGGTGAGCAACTCCTGCTGCAACACCACCTGCCCCCGATCCTGCTGGATCGGCTGGGTGTAAAATTCGATGCCGTGCTCTTCGAGATGGCGGCTGATCAGGGTACGCCAGCGTACCGTGCCCTTGCTGCTCTGCTCCTCATCCAGCTGCTTCTCGTAGAGGAACCAGCCGTTGTGCCCTTGCAGACGAGCGCTCTTGAGGGCCAGCTCCGCCTCCTCCTGCACCTTGAGCAGGCTGTCTTGTGCCTGATAACAGACGGCGCCGAGATAGACCGCAGTCTCCGGGTTGACCTCCTGCGGCCAATGCAGCCGTTGCAGGCTCTTGAGCAGCTGGCTGGCGCTATCCACCATCTCGCTCTCGGACATATTGGGCAGCAACACCGCAAAAACCTGGCCGGCATAGCGGGCCTGCAGGGCACCGTTATGCTTGCGCACGAAGGCACCTATGGTGGCGCTCGCCTCCATCATCAAATCGTGCCCCAACAGCTCGAACTGATCGGCCTCCAGCTCCTCCAGACAGGCGAGATCGATCAGCAGCACGCCGCCGCTCATCACGCTCGCCTCCATGATGGCGCTCTCCAGCCGATTGTCGAAAAACAGCCGGTTGCCGATGCCGGTCATCTTGTCGACGAAGGCGTTGCTGCGAATGAAGTTGTCGAAGCGGCTGCGCTCCTTGCGGGCATCCGCCAGCTCGGCGAGCAGATGATCGAGAGCCTGACTGGCGGCAACCGGCCACTCTTCGGCGGGGTCATGACTCAGTTTGGAGAGCTTGTCATCGAGGATCAGCTGGGCGCGAATGCCCAGCAGCTCGGCCCCGCGCAGCTGCTGGCGCAGCCAGCGGATGGAGTACCAGAGACCGAACACCACGATAAAGATCCCCAGCGAGATGCCGGACATCGCCTTGATGGAGTATTCCGCCTCCTTGAAGGGGCGCTCCAGTTTGAAGTTCGCCTGCATGCCGGCCTGATGGGGCAGCAGGTGGCTGTATGGCACCAGCAGCTGCTCGTCGACCGGATTGCGCACATCGCGGAACCAGTAGACCCGCTGGTTATTCTGGCGCACCTCCAGCTCGACCACATGAGCAGCCCGCAGCAGGGTAGGCAGCCAGTGGCTCATATCCTCCATGTCGTGAGCAACATCGAGCTGCTTGTCGATCACTTCGACCAGCGCATCGACCTTCTTTTGCTGCAACTCCATGCCCAGCTCGCGAAAGCTGAACACCCCGCCAATCAGCACGGTCGCCATGGCTGCGATCACGCAAAGGGTGATAAATGAGACAAGCTGTGTAGTGAGTTTCATGCGCCTTTCCGTATGCCCAGCATCATCCATGTCGCCTCATGGTAGCAGCGGCGATCGGGCCACAGCTATGGATGAAGATCCCGCTTCTGCAATTTAAGCGGGCAAGCATAACCCAAAGAAGAGGAAGAATACCAAGGATGACGGGCTACAGATGCGGGAAAGGGCGGGATGACAGACAGAAAAATGGTCCCTCAAAGGGGACCAAAAGGAACACTCATATCAAAACTAACACTCTGTGCTACTGACAAAAAACAGATACAGGAGTATTGAACACACGGTGAGTCAAACCGCATGGCTACTCTAATGCAGTTCGGATAAGCTGAGCAATTGTCATTTATGACAGGTCAGCGATTGAATCTAGCCAAAGTTAATAATAAACACATTTAAAATCATGCAGTTAAAAAATCAATCAACAAGTGTGACAACTCGGACTCAAATTGATTGCACTAATGCTCTATGATGGCTAAGTCCATTTGTGTCTCATGAAACTGGCAGGTACTTCCTTTGCGTAAATCACCCGTCTGGATCGCTCTGTTGCTGTTCGTCCTGCCTGTCGTGGGCAGCCAGTTTCTCGGCCTGTGGTTTGCCAAGCCGATGGCCTTTCATCTGCTGGAAGAGAAGGTTGCCGAGCTCAAGGGAGCCATGGCAGTACGCCACCGGGAGCTGGATGCCGCCATCAACAAACAACTGGCACAATTTGAGTTCAACTGCGGCGCCAAAGACATGGAGCTGCTGCGCGATCCTCGCTTCTACAGCGCTCATATCCGCCTGCAAGGACTGGAGCTCGCCTCCGGCAACAGCTGCTCCAGCCTGGGGGTGGAGATCCCGCTGATCAAAGAGCTCCAGAACAGCGGGCAGAAGTTTGGCAAGCTGGGGATCACCGCCACCGTGGCCAAATACAATACCGAGCAGGAGCTGGTGGCCTTTTACCGATCCGGCGACAACCTCGCCTACTGGGTGCTGGATAACAGCTGGAGCCACGACCTGCTGCAACACCCCTGCAGCCACTGCTTCTATCTGGAGTTCAGCCGACAGGATAGCGATGCAAGCACAGTCCACTTTCCCCGTGGTGACAAGGAGATCAAACAGGAAGAGAGCAATATCAGCCTGAGTTTCTTCGATCCCAATGAACTCACCAAACAGACGGTCTGGGCGGGAAAAGCGCTGGAGCAATATGCCCATGACCAACTCAATCACTACGGTCTCTGGTTCGGTATCGCACTCGGCGCCCTGTTAAGCGTCACATACTGGCTGCTGCGCAGCTATCGGCGCTCCCTCAAAGGACTGCTGCAAACAGGATTGATACGCAAGGAATTTATTCCCCTCTACCAGCCGATAGTGGATGCCCGTACCCACCAAGTGGTGGGATTCGAGGCGCTGCTGCGCTGGCAGCGGGGAAACGAGCTGATCCCCCCGGGCACCTTTATCGAATATGCAGAGGAGCAGGGACTGATCCTGCCGATGACCGAACAGTTGCTGGAGCAGGTGATCACTGACCTGCCACAGCTGGCACCGGAGCAGTGGGTCAGCGTCAATCTGGTGGCGGCCCATATCGAGCAGCCCCTGCTGCGCACCCTGCTCGCTCACAGCCAAAACCCCTCACCCGCCCGGCTCACCTTCGAGCTGACGGAGCGCAAGCCGATCCTCGACATCAAGGCGGCCACCGAGGAGATCACCCTGCTGCAACAGATGGGGTATCACTTCAAGCTGGATGATTTCGGTACCGGCTACGGCGGCTTTGCCTACCTGCAGAGCCTGGGGATCCGCCAGATCAAGATCGACAAGATGTTCGTCGATACCATAGGCACCAACGACCTCAAGCGCAGCGTACTGGATGCCATCATCGTCTTCGGTCGGGAATCGGGCATGGAGATGATCGCCGAAGGGGTCGAGAGCCAGTTGCAAGTCGACTATCTGAGCCAACACGGCGTCTATCTGATCCAGGGCTACTTCTTCGGCAAACCCATGCCGCTGAAGATACTGACCCACTGGCAACGGGAGTGGCAGCTGCAACACCAGAAGGCCAGCTAACGCAGAGATGGCAGGATTTGGCCGTGAAACGGTTTGGCCAGCGGCTCGACATCATCAGGTTGATGCTGGCGGTAGCGCCGTAACCCAGCCCGGCCATCAGGCGGGTAAATCCCCCTGCAGACCTGGGCCCGGCTCCATGGAGAAATCGAACCACCTCCTGCCACCCCTTATTTACATTCAGCAACAAAATGATCTGCCCTGACAGGGATAACAACCCTTATCATAAGGAGCCGGTTATTGCGCAACCGATAACCGTGCAGCCTGTTTATGTCATCCGGTCGTCAAGACCCCCAATAGAGAACCATTGCCTATGAAGACAGTTATCCGGCAAGAGATTGCCCTGCCCGTTGGCCTGCTGACCCTGCTCTTTTTCAAGACCCTGGGCAGTGACCTGCTGACAGAGACAACTCCGCTCGGGATCTATCTTCCTGTTTCGGCGGCACTACTGGCCATCGTCACCTGGGCCATCTTCTCGGTGGTGCGCCACTCCGATGCCCTCGCCATCAAGCTGGGCGAGCCCTTCGGCACCCTGATCCTCACCCTCTCGGTCATCTCGCTGGAGGTGGTGATGATCTCTTCGGTGATGCTGACCGGCGAGCCCAACCCCACCATGGCCCGCGATACCATGTTTGCGGTAGTGATGCTGGTGAGTACCGGTCTGGTGGGCTTCACCCTGCTGTTTGGCGGCTGGCGCTACCACACCCAGAGCTTCAATCTGGATGGGGTCAAATCCTATCTGGTGGCCATCATCCCGCTGGCCCTGCTCTGTCTGGTGCTGCCCAACTTCACCGAGGGTGGTGCAATCGGCAGTATGTCGCGCGCCATGTCGTGGATGCTGATCATCATCTCGATCCTGCTCTACGGGGTCTTTCTGCTGATCCAGACCCGCAGCCACAGCCACTTCTTCGTCGACAGCGATCACGAGGATTACGAGGAGCACCACGGCCCGCTGCAGAGCAACGTCTATCACACCATCCTGTTGCTCGCCTACCTGCTGGTGGTAATCCTGCTGGCCAAGACCCTGGCCATCCCCATCAACTACGGGGTGCATGTGATGGACGCGCCCGCCGCACTGGGCGGCTTTATCGTGGCCTGCATCGTGCTGGCCCCCGAAGCAGTCGGCGCCATCAAGGCCGCCTTCAACAACCAGCTGCAGCGGGCAATGAACCTCTACTTCGGCTCTGTGCTGGCCACCATCGCCCTCACCGTCCCTGCCGTGCTCTTTATCGGCTCCATGCTGGATCAGGAGGTGCGCCTCGGCCTCTCCCCCGCCGATATGGTGCTGCTGGTCACGACCTTGATGGTGTGCAAGGTGACCTTCAGCAGCGGCCGCACCAATGTGCTCCATGGTGCGACCCATCTGGTGTTGTTCGTGGTCTATCTGTTCCTGATGTTCGAGCACGAATAACTGCGTTCAACCAACGTCAGACACGCAAAGACCGCCCGATTGGGCGGTCTTTTGTTATCTGCTCCCGGATCTCACCGGCGCCAGTGAAGCGGCTTCCCCCTCATCCCCCACCCTTCTCCCGCCAAGGGAGAAGGATGATCAAGGCTTACAGACTGGGCAGCACCCCGGCCGGGATCAGGTCGTTGTAGCTGGCACGGCCCAGCAGGGCGGCGGCCGCTTCGATGTCCGGCGCGAAGTACCTGTCCTTGTCGTAGAAGCTCACCTCTGCCCGCAGTCGCCCCTTGGCCAGCTCGATCAGCGCGGTACTGCGCAGCGGCGCGCGGAAATCGAGCCCCTGTGCCGCCGCCAGCAGTTCGACCGCCAGAATGCCACGGGTGTTCTCCGCCATGTCTGCCAGCCGGCGGCCAGCGAAGGTCGCCATGGAGACGTGATCCTCCTGATTGGCGGAAGTGGGCAGACTATCCACCGAGGCGGGATGGGCTAGGGTCTTGTTCTCGGAGGCCAGCGCCGCCGAAGTGACCTGAGCGATCATAAAGCCCGAGTTCACCCCGCCATTGTTGACCAGAAATGCCGGCAGACCGGACATCCGAGAGTCAATCAGCAGCGCCATGCGCCGCTCGGACAGCGACCCGATTTCGGCGATGGCCAGCGCCAGATTATCGGCCGCGAAGGCCACCGGCTCGGCATGGAAGTTACCGCCCGAGAGGATCTCTTCATCCTCGGCAAACACCAGCGGGTTGTCGGAGACCGCGTTGGCCTCACACACCAGCACCTCGGCGGCGTGGCGGATCTGGGTCAGGCAAGCCCCCATCACTTGCGGCTGGCAGCGCAATGAGTAGGGATCCTGCACCTTCTCGCAGTTGTGATGGGACATACCGATCTCGCTGCCATCCACCAGCAGGTGGCGATAGCAGGCGGCCGCGTCGATCTGGCCGCGCTGACCTCGCACTTCGTGGATGCGGGCATCAAACGGCCGGCGGCTGCCAAGGGCGGCCTCCACACTCATGGCGCCTATGGTGATGGCACCGGCGTAGAGATCCTCGGCATGGAACAGCCCTTCCAGCGCGAAGGCGGTGCTCGCCTGAGTGCCGTTAAGCAGCGCCAATCCTTCTTTGGGTGCCAGCGCGATGGGCTCGAGCCCGGCAATTTTCAGCGCAGTGGCGGCGTCGATCAGCTCGCCCTTTTGGCGGGCCTTGCCCTCCCCGATCAGCAGGCAGCTCATATGGGCCAGTGGCGCCAGATCGCCGGAGGCACCGACGGATCCCTTCTTCGGCACCACCGGATAGACTTCGGCGTTGATGAGGGTCATCAGGGCCTCAAGCACCTTCAGCCGGATGCCGGAGAAGCCCCGCGCCAACGAGTTGAGCTTGAGCACCATCATCAGCCGCACGGTGGCGTCATCCATGTACTCGCCAATCCCTGCCGCGTGGGAAAGCACGATGGAGCGCTGCAGCTCGTCCAGTTGCTCCACCGGAATGCGGGTGTTGGCCAGCAGGCCAAAACCGGTGTTGATGCCATACACCACCCGGTTCTGCTCGATCACCTTGGTAACCACAGCGGCGGAGGCGTGGATCCCCGGCAGTGCGGCCGGATCCAGTGAAACATGTACCGGCTCGCGGCTGACGCGACGCAGGGTGGCAAGATCCAGCTCGCCCGGGGTAATAATCAATTCAAACATGGTGTTACACCTTTCCTTTGACACCGTTGGCGCCGTCAATCATCGGCAGATCCAGTTTCGCCTCATGGGCACAGTTGATGGCAATCTCGTAGCCGGCATCCGCGTGGCGCATCACCCCGGTGGCCGGATCGTTGCGCAGCACCCGACCGACGCGGCGGGCCGCGTCATCGGAGCCGTCGCAGACGATCACCACGCCGGAGTGCTGGGAGAAGCCCATACCGACCCCGCCGCCGTGGTGCAGGGAGACCCAGGTCGCGCCACCGGCTGTGTTGAGCAGGGCGTTGAGCAGAGGCCAGTCGGAGACGGCATCGGAGCCATCCATCATCGACTCGGTCTCGCGGTTCGGGCTCGCCACCGAGCCGGAATCCAGATGGTCGCGACCGATGACGATGGGGGCTTTCAGCTCGCCGTTTTTCACCATCTCGTTGAAGGCCAGACCGAGGCGTACCCGATCCTTGACCCCGACCCAGCAGATCCGAGCCGGCAGCCCCTGAAACGCGATGCGCTCGCGGGCCATGTCGAGCCAGTTGTGCAAGTGAGGATCATCGGGGATCAGCTCTTTGACCTTCTGATCGGTCTTGTAGATATCTTCCGGATCGCCGGAGAGGGCCACCCAGCGGAACGGGCCTATCCCCTCGCAAAACAGCGGGCGAATGTAGGCGGGGACGAAGCCGGGGAAGTCGAAGGCGTTCGCCACCCCCTCCTCCAGCGCCATCTGGCGAATGTTGTTGCCGTAATCCAGAGTCGCCGCGCCGCGCTCTTGGAGGGTCAGCATCGCCTCCACCTGACGGGCCATGGAGCGACGAGCGGCCAGATTCACCTCCTGCGGGGCACTCTGCTGCAGCTCGCGCCACTTGGCCACGCTCCAACCCTGCGGCAGGTAGCCGTGCACCGGGTCGTGGGCGGAGGTCTGGTCGGTCACCACGTCAGGGGTGATGCCACGGGCCACCAGCTCGGCGAAGACGTCGGCGGCGTTGCCAAGCAGACCGACGGAGACGGCGGCGCCGCTCTGCTTGGCCTCTTCGACCATGGCCAGCGCCTCATCCAGGCTGTGGGCCTTCTTGCCCACATAACGGGTGCGCAGACGAAAATCGATGCGGGTCTCGTCGCACTCCACGGCGATCATCGAGAAGCCAGCCATGGTGGCAGCCAGCGGCTGGGCGCCACCCATACCGCCGAGACCACCGGTCAGGATCCAGCGCCCTTTGGGTTCACCGTTGAAGTGCTGATTGGCCACCGCAAAGAAGGTCTCGTAGGTGCCCTGCACGATCCCCTGAGTACCGATGTAGATCCAGGAACCCGCAGTCATCTGGCCGTACATCATCAACCCCTTCTTATCGAGCTCGTTGAAGTGCTCCCAGTTGGCCCAGTGGGGCACCAGATTGGAGTTGGCGATCAGCACCCGCGGCGCGTCCTTGTGGGTCTGGAACACCCCGACCGGCTTGCCGGATTGCACCAGCAGGGTCTGATCCTCCTCGAGCCGGGTCAGCACCTCGACGATCTTGTCAAAGCAGGCCCAGTTGCGGGCAGCGCGACCGATGCCGCCATAGACCACCAGCGACTGGGGATGCTCAGCCACCTCGGGATCCAGGTTGTTCATCAGCATCCGCAGCGGCGCCTCGGTGAGCCAGCTCTTGGCGGTCAGCTCGGTACCGCGCGGGGCACGGATCACGCGGTTAGGATCATGACGGGGATCCTGCTGTTGCATAGACATACACACTCCTTGTTGTATCAATAGGGTGCCTTTGGCGACGTGCGGCCAAAGGGTTAACGGGTCAACAGATGAACCAGCCGCGCGGCCACGCGGGCACTGCGGTTGTCCTGATCCAGCGTCGGGTTGTACTCGGCCAGATCGGCAAGCCTGAGCTTGCCGCTGGCCCGGATATGGGCAATGAGCGGTTCGATCACCGCCAGCTCCACGCCGCGGGCGGCGGGGGCACTCACTCCCGGCATCAGGTTGCCGGGCAGCACATCGAGATCGATGGTCAAATAGAGGTGATCGCACTGGGCGATAAAGGCGTCCAGTCCGCTTAGCAAGGCTGGCAGCTCGGTCTGGGTCATCGCCTCGTCCAGCACATGCCACACACCCAGCGCCTTGGCACGGGCAAACAGGGCTTGGGTATTGGCGGTCTCGGCTACCCCGAGGCAGGCGTAGTGAAACGGCGAGCCCTGAGCGGCGCACTGCTCGGCGATCTGGAAGAAGGGGGTGCCGGAGCTCGCCTGCTCCTGTTTCATGCGCAGGTCGAAGTGGGCGTCAAAATTGATAATACCGACTCGCCCCTGACCCGCCAGATGCAAGTTGAGGCCGCTCCAGCTGCCGAAGGCCACCTCGTGACCGCCCCCCAGCACCAGCGGGAAGTGGCCCAGATCAAGCGCAGCGGCGACCC
The DNA here is from genome assembly GCF_040907945.1 of Aeromonas sp. s11. Taxonomy (NCBI): domain Bacteria; kingdom Pseudomonadati; phylum Pseudomonadota; class Gammaproteobacteria; order Aeromonadales; family Aeromonadaceae; genus Aeromonas; species Aeromonas sp. s11. Next base: position 69,572 of record NZ_JBFOCU010000027.1, read on the forward strand.
GCTCGGCCAGATGGCCGTGGGCGGCGTCGAGATCGCCGTCGGGGCAACTCACATCCCCACCATCGTAGACGGGTCGATTTAGATGCCAGGCAGTGTTGGCCAGCAGCTTGCGCACCGCCAGCGGCGCACCGGCAGCACCAATGCGCCCCTTGTTGCGGCGAACCCCTTCATCGCAGGCAAAACCGAGCAGCACTACACCAGCTGCTTCTTGTGCCCCGGCGGCCCAGGGCTGCACCTTGTCGTGCCAACGCAGGGCCAGTTCGCCATCTTCCGGATCCTGTCGTCCCTGCCAGAGCGACATATCGACCGGGTTGAACTTATCCATGGAGAGTCTCCTCGCCGTTGAAGATGCGGCCTGCCAGCTGATCGACGCCGACCATGTAGCTCAGCTCGGCCGGATGGGCGCAGTGCCAGATCAGAAAATCGGCCGCCATGCCCGCCTTGAGCTGGCCAAGGCGATCCTGCTCGCCGAGCGCTTTAGCGGCGTGACGGGTCACCCCGAGCATGGCCTCCAGCGGGGTCAGGCCAAACAGGGTACAGGCCATGTTCATCGCCATCCGCAGCGAGACGATGGGGGCGGTACCCGGGTTGATGTCGGAGGAGACCGCCATCGCCACCCCCGCCTTGCGCAGGGCGGCAACCGGCGGCAGCTTGGTCTCTTTGAGAAAATAGAAGGCGGTGGGCAGCAGAGTGGCGACCACGCCACGGTGGGCCAGCGCCAGGATCCCTTCCGGATCCAGATACTCCAGATGATCCACCGAGAGGGCGCCAAAGTGGGCAGCGAGGGTGCTGCCACCGAGATTGGAGAGCTGATCCATATGCCCCTTCACCGGCAGGCCGTACTGATCCGCCGCCAGATAGACCTGCTCGGTCTGGGCCAGCGAGAAACCGATATGCTCGCAGAAGACATCCACCGCATCGGCCAGGCCCGCTTTGGCGGCGGCCGGGATAATCTCCTGACAGATGGTCTCGACCCAGCTGTCGGGATCGTCGCGATACTCCGGCGGCACCGCATGGGCCGCCAGCAGAGTGGTCTTGACCCGGATCGGCAACGCCTCTCCCAGTCGACGGGCCACCCGCAGCATCTTGAGTTCATCATCCAGCGTCAGGCCATAGCCGGACTTGATCTCCACCGTGGTGACCCCTTCGCGGATCAGGGATTTCACCCTCGGCAACGCCAGCTCGAACAGCAGCTCTTCGCTGGCGGCACGGGTCGCACGCACCGTGCTGATGATGCCACCGCCCCGACGGGCGATCTCCGCATAGGGCACCCCCTGCTGGCGCAGCTCGAACTCCTCGGCACGGCTGCCGGCGAAGACCAGATGGGTGTGACAATCGATAAGGCCGGGGGTGACCAGCTTGCCCTGCATATCCTGCCAGTGAGCGGGATACGACCCCTTCAGTTCGGCCATCGGCACCAGCGCGTGGATCTTGCCATCCTTCACGCCGATGGCGTGGAGCGGCAGCAGGCCGTAGTCGGCCAGCTCATCATTCAGGGTAGCGGGCGTCACGTTGAGCCAGACCTGCTCGCAGTTCAACAGTTCCTTGTTCATAGTGACCTCAAATGTATATACATATTCTTATAGTCGATCTCTATGACGAAAGGAAGAGCGAAATTCACATCCTGATAACAGCATCAAACTTAGAGTTTAAGCACAAAAAAGCCCACCAGGAGGCGGGCTTTGCAAAATCGAGTTGTATATACATTCACTCCAACTGAGTCTTGGAGCTTAGCTTGTAGCGGGAACCGGGGGAGAGCAAACGGGCATAGGAGACCAGATGCCCCTCCGACCAGGTACGCCGGTGCAACAACAGGCAGGGGGAATCTACGCGGATCTGCAACAATCCCGCCTCACCGGCGCTCGGCAGCACGGCTTCCACCACGTGCTCCATCTCCGAGAGGGGGCAGACATCCATCAGATAACGGTTGGGAGTCTGTTGGGTAAAATCCTGCTCGCCATAGCCCGGCAGGCGCCCGGCATCGACAAAGCGCTCCTCCAGCTGCAACGGCTCGCCATCGGCCTGATGGACGATCAGGCTGTGAAAGATGGGGGCGCCAACCCGTAGCCCCAGTTGTACCGCCACCTTCTCGTCGGCAGCCAGTCGCTGCAGCCGGATCACCCGGGCGCTGTACTCGCTGCCACGCTCGGCGATCTCGTCGGCAATATTGCGAATAGCCAGCAGCGGCGACTCGGTGCGCCTGTCCGCCACGAAGCTACCGGAACCGGCGGTACGCACCAGCCACCCTTCCGCCACCAGCTCCCGCAGCGCCCGGTTGACCGTCATCCGGCTCACGGTGAACTGCTCGCACAGGGCCGCTTCGGTCGGGATCCTGTCCCCCGCCTGATAGTGGCGTTCGCGGATCCCGTCCAGAATGTGCTGCTTGATCTGCAGATAGAGGGCTGGCGCCACCATGAAGCTCCCTAGCGCCGACGGTGGGGCGGACGCATGTCCGGCCAGGCGCGATAGACATCGGGGATCTGATCCGGGCCGCTGATGCAGAGATCGAGATCGTGCAGCAGACCGTCTTTAATTCCGTAGATCCAGCCATGCACCGCCAGCTCCTGCCCCTTGCGCCAGGCGTTCTGGATGATGGTGGTGTGGCAAACGTTGGCAACCTGCTCGGCCACATTCAGCTCGCACAGATAGTCGAAGCGCTCGTGCTCATCCTCGATGGCCTCGAGCTCTTCACTATATTTGAAGTAGACATCCTTGATGTTGCGCAGCCAGTTGTCGATGAGACCCAGCTCCTGGTTCTGCATCGCGGCTTTGACGCCGCCGCAACCGTAGTGACCGCAGACAATGATGTGCTTCACCTTGAGCACTTCCACCGCGTATTGCAGCACGGAGAGGCAGTTGAAATCGGTATGTACCACCAGATTGGCGACATTGCGGTGGACGAAGACATCCCCCGGCAGCAACCCCATCAGCTGGTTGGCGGGGACCCGGCTGTCGGAACAACCAATCCAGAGGTATTCGGGGGCCTGCTGGGCAGAAAGAGTGGCAAAGAAAGCGGGATCTTCGGCCTTGATCCGTTCGGCCCACTCACGGTTGTTGGTAAACAGGTCGTTCAACAGTTTCACTTCTGCTCTCCCTAATGTGGCAGTGGCGGCAACATAACACACTCAAGGGTAACCAAAGCAAGGCCGACCAGATCCCTGCGAAACAAAAACAGGGCCATCAGGCCCTGTTTTTATGAGAGGAAGCATCAGGCTTCCATGGCATCTTTCAGCTTCTTGAGTGCGTTTTTCTCAAGCTGACGCACACGCTCGGCAGAGACGCCGTAGGTATCGGCCAGCTCCTGCAGAGTGGTCTTGCTGTCATCATCGAGCCAGCGGGCGCGGATGATGTGCTGGCTGCGCTCATCCAGGGTGGCGAGGGCCGAGCTCAGGCGACGGGTCGCGTGATCGTCCCAGTTGTCATTCTCGATGGTCGCGGCCAGATCGGAGGATTTGTCCTCCAGATAGTGAACCGGAGCGAAACCGCCCTCTTCTTCATCATCACCCACCAGATCGAACGCCTGATCGTAGTTGGCCATCCGCGCTTCCATCTCGGTCACATCGCTTGCGGAGACGCCGAGATCGGCCGCCACGGCCTGAACCTCTTCGTGGTTCAGCCAGCCCAGACGTTTTTTGGATTTGCGCAGGTTGAAGAAGAGCTTGCGCTGGGCCTTGGTGGTCGCCACCTTGACCATGCGCCAGTTGCGCAGGACATATTCGTGGATTTCGGCCTTGATCCAGTGCACGGCAAAGGAGACCAGACGCACGCCGACCGTCGGGTCGAAGCGCTTGACCGCCTTCATCAGGCCGATGTTGCCTTCCTGAACCAGATCGGCCTGAGGCAGGCCGTAACCGGCATAACTCTTGGCGACATGAACGACAAAGCGCAGGTGCGACATAACCAGCTGACGAGCAGCCTCGAGATCGCCATCCTGCTGCAAACGCTCAGCCAGTTCACGCTCTTCCTCTGCGCTCAGCACAGGAATAGAGTTTACTGCCTGGATATAGCCTTCCAGACTACCTTGCGGAATCAGAGCCATAGTGCGCTGCAATGAAGTTCCCATCTGTTACCTCTTACTTTTCAATCGAATCAGTCTAACACCCTGAGAGGGTCTGTCTACTGACCGGATGCCATTCTGCGGCGTGTATCAAAGAACATGCCCAGTTTTAGACCGGCTTATCTTAAGCCTGCAGGATGAATCATGAATGAACAGTCAAAAAAAGGGGGTCACAATGAAGGACCCCCGAAAAGTAGCATGCTAAGTCCATTGTTGCGGAGCTCGCAACCTTCACATGCTTGCCAAGTCTGACGAGCAAGGCAGAGGGGCCACACCCGTATAAATGCTTCAGCTTTAATAGACTGCTTATAAATCAGAAGGTTCACTGGATCTAGCGAAGATCCGGAAGATCATTGTTATTCAGAATACTCTGACTATGGGGGCCAAGCCAGAAACGGCCCCTCTTTTACTTGATCCGCCTCTCAAAATCCAGCGATTTACTTTGATGACAAAGTAATCAGGATGGTTCGATGTCGCGAATGTGGCGATGGACCGAAAACCAGGAGGCAATCAGCCCCAGCAGGGCGCCCAGCAAGATCAGATTGATCCCGTCTACCGCCCCCATGCCAACCAGCCGGAAGTTACTGTTATACAAGCCCGCCAGCTCCTTCACCACCCCTTCGCTCCAGATCACCATCACTTCGGTCAGCCACCAGGCCAGCATGCCGCCGATGACCCCGAACCAGATACCGGTATAGAGGAAAGGACGATGAATGAAGGAATCGGTCGCCCCCACCAGCTTGAGCACTTCAATCTCGGAACGCTGGTTGAGGATGTTGAGACGCAGGGTATTGCCGACAATCAGCAACACGGCGGAGAGCAGCAGCACCGCGATACCGGTAATGGTGTGGCGCAGCAGGTTCATGATCCCCTGCAACCGGGTCAGCCACTGCAGATCCAGTTTGCCCTGTTCGACCCCCACCTCGTTGTTGAGCTTGCTGAGCAGCTCGGCAGCCCCTTCCGGGTTCTGCCAGCGCGGATCCGGGATCACGCTCAACACAGGCGGCAGCGGGTTGCTGTCCAGATAATCGAGCGCATCACCGAAGCCGGAGATCTCGCGAAACTCCCGCAACGCATCGTCACGGCTCAGGTAGGTGACCGAATCCACCTCGGGATAGAGCAAGATCCTGTGCTGCAGATCGAGAATGCTCTGCTCCGGCAGATCCTTGCGCAGGTAAAGGGAGATCTGGGAACTGCTCTGCCAGCTTCCCTCCACCACCTCGGCGTTTTTCAGCAACACGTGGAAACAAGAGGGCAGCGCCAGACTGACGCCAAGCACCGCCAGCGTCATCAGTGAGGCGAGCGGATTGCGCCACAACTCCCCGAGACTGGCAAACGCCTGCCGCACATGGTCAACCCCGTACATCATCAGACGGCGCAGCGGCGGTTGTTTATGACGAACGATAGCCATCAGAGCTCCTCCCCGGCCGAATACATGCGACCCGCCTTGAGGGTCAGAGTGCGATAGCGCATGCGGGCGATCAGCCCCAGATCGTGGGTGGCAATCAGTACCGAGACCCCAAAATTGTTGAACTCCTGAAATAGCCGCATGATGTCCATGGAGAGCTGGGGGTCCAGGTTGCCGGTCGGTTCATCCGCCAGCAGCAGCGGCGGCTTGTTGACGATGGCGCGGGCGATGCCGACCCGCTGCTGTTCACCACCGGAGAGCATGCGCGGCTGGTAACGCTCCTTGCCGAGCAGCCCCACCTTGTCCAGCGCCGCAGCCACCCGCTTGTTGATGTCCGCATGGCTGTAACCATCGATCACCAGCGGCAGCGCCACGTTGTCGAACACGGTTCTGTCCATCAGCAGGCGGTGATCCTGAAAGATCATCCCGATCTGGCGGCGAACATAGGGGATCTGGCTGCGCTGGATATGGCTGACATCATCGCCATGAAAGAAGACACGACCATCGGTCGGGCGCTCCATCACGCTGATCAGTTTCAGGAGGGTACTCTTGCCCGCCCCCGAGTGCCCGGTCAGAAAGGCCATCTCTCCCTTGCGCAGGTGAAAGCTGACCTTTTGCAGCGCCTGATGGCCGCCGCTGTATACCTTGCTGACCTTGTCAAAACGAATCATAACGGTTCCCTGAAATTGACAAACCCCGACCGGAGTCGGGGCATGGAACACTTACTCATCACGGCTGAGCTGACTCATCACGGCCGGACTTATTCATCGCGGCTGAAGAGCGCCTCGATGAAATCGTTGGCAACGAAGGGACGCAGATCGTCGATCCCCTCGCCCACCCCGATGTAGCGGATCGGGATCTGGAACTTGTCGGCCACCGCAAAGATGACGCCGCCCTTGGCCGTGCCATCCAGCTTGGTGAGAGTGATACCGGTCAGGCCAACCGCCTCACTGAACAGTTTGGCCTGGCTCAGGGCGTTCTGGCCGGTGCCGGCATCCAGCGTCAGCATGATCTCGTGGGGCGCCTCTTCATCCAGCTTCTTCATCACCCGCACCACCTTCTTGAGCTCTTCCATCAGGTTGCTCTTGTTCTGCAGGCGACCGGCGGTGTCGGCGATCAGCACATCAGCCCCGCGGGAACGGGCGGCCTCGATGGCGTCATAAATGACGGAAGCGGAGTCGGCACCGGTATGCTGGGCAATCACCGGAATGTTGTTGCGCTGACCCCAAACCTGCAGCTGTTCGACCGCTGCGGCACGGAAGGTGTCACCCGCCGCCAGCATCACGCTCTTGCCTTCAGCCTGGAACTGCTTGGCCAGCTTGCCGATGGTGGTGGTCTTGCCGACGCCGTTTACGCCGACCATCAGGATCACATAAGGCTTCTTGCTGGTGTCGATCACCAGCGGCTGCTCGACCTTGGCCAGCATCTCGCCCATGTCCTGCTTGAGCAGGCCGTAGAGCGCCTCGGCATCCTTGAGCTGCTTGCGATCCGCGTGCTGCACCAGCCCTTCGATGATGCGGGTGGTGGTGTCGACGCCGAGATCGGCGGTCAGCAGCTGGGTCTCCAGCTCTTCAAACAGCTCATCGTCGATCTTCTTGCCACGGAACAGGCCGAAGAAACCGGAGCCGATATTCTCCTTGGTGCGCACCAGACTGCGTTTGAGGCGCGCAAAGAAGCCCTCCCGCTGCGGTTTGTCCTGGGTGTCGTCGTCTACCTTGGCGGCCAGCGGCAGGGCTGCCAGGGCGGCGGCCTCAGCCTCCATCGCGGCGAGCAGGCGCATATCTTCCGCGCGCTGGGCCTCTTTGGCGATACGGGCTTCTTCCGCAGCCTGAGCTTCGGCGGCAATGCGAGCCTCCTCCGCAGCGCGAGCTTCGGCAGCAATCCGAGCCTCTTCCGCAGCACGGGCTTCGGCGGCAATACGGGCCTCTTCCGCGGCACGGGCTTCGGCAGCAATACGAGCCTCTTCCGCGGCGCGGGCTTCGGCAGCGATTCGAGCCTCTTCCGCAGCGCGGGCTTCGGCGGCAATGCGAGATTCTTCCGCGGCTCGAGCTTCGGCAGCGATACGAGCCTCTTCCGCAGCGCGGGCTTCGTCAGCAATACGAGCCTCTTCCGCAGCACGGGCTTCGGCAGCGATGCGAGCCTCTTCCGCAGCGCGGGCTTCGGCGGCAATGCGAGCATCTTCCGCGGCATGGGCTTCGGCAGCAATGCGAGCCTCTTCTACAGCACGGGCTTCTGCAGCGATACGAGCCTCTTCGGCTGCCTTGACCTCAGCGGCTTGCGCCTCTGCGGCAGTGCGAGCGGCTTCAGCGGCACGCTCCTCTTCGGCGATCAGCGCTTCGTTGACGATCACCGGCTCCAAATCGGAAGCGCACTCCTCCACCACCAGCGGGCCGTGGTCGTCCAGCTCGGTCGGCAGGCAGCAATCATCTTGCAAAACGGGATTCTGTGCGCTGGCAGGCACTTCGGGGGCAACAGCCGGCGTACTATCGGAAACAGTTGTATCGGAAACGGGAGCGGGGGTAGCAGTGACCTCGGGCTCAACGGTAACGGGGGTGGCTTGGGGTGTCTGTGGTTGGACAGCCTCAGCCTCTTCTTTCTTGCGGCCGAAACCCAGCCAGGAAAACAAACCTTTTGCCATCTAAAAATACTCACATCAAAGGCTGACTGCTAAGATAGCCGTCCCTTGGCGGGTCGGCATAAAAATGAACCGCCTTATACTACCACTTTATTTTCTGACGATGAAACGCGATGCCCAGAGTGAAATCCAGCCGTAGCAACCCGAGCAAGAGTCCCGCCCCGCAAGGAAAATCGGGCTTTGTAAGAATCATCAGCGGCCAGTGGCGAGGCCGCAAATTGCCGGTCAAGGATGTGGAGGGGCTCAGACCCACCACGGATCGCGTCAAGGAGACCATCTTCAACTGGCTGGCCCCCCACATTCGCGGCACCCGCTGCCTGGATCTGTTTGCCGGTAGCGGCGGACTCGGACTGGAGGCGCTGTCGCGCTACGCCGAGCAGGTGACCCTGATCGAGATGGACAAAGGGGCTGCTGACCAGATCAAGAAGAACCTGACCGCCCTCGGCAGCAGTCAGGGTCAGGTGATCCAGTCAGATGCTGTGAGCTGGCTGCAAGGCCCGGCCACGCCGTTTGATCTGGTGTTCCTCGATCCGCCGTTTCGCCGCGAGCTGCTGCCGCAAGTGTGCGAACTGCTGGAGCAGCGCGGCTGGCTGGCACCGGACGCCCTCATCTATCTGGAGCGGGAGAAGGAGATGGCCGATCTGGCGCTGCCTGCCAGCTGGCAACTACTCAAGGACAAACAGGCAGGTCAGGTCTGCTACCAACTCTATCTAAGGGAGGTAAACAATGAAGCGAGTCTTTAATCTGTTGGCGATGGGGCTGATATTGTTCTTCTGGTTTGGCGTGCTGATGAGCCTGATTGCCCCGCTGCCCGGCAAACTCAACGGCTTTCTGCCGGTCTGCGGCGTGATCGTCGCCCTGCTGCACTGGCTGCAGGCCAGCATGATCAAGGCAGCTTGCAAACGCTACTTCGAGGTCACCAAGACCGAGTTTGTCACTGTGCTGATATTTGGCGTGTTTGGCATGGTCGACATTCGTCAGCGCCTGCAAGAGATCGTCAACGCCGCCCAGCGCGGCAATCTCTCGGACAAACCATAAAAGAAAAGGGGACGGCGGTAGCCGTCCCCTAGAGTCGTGTCGTCCTGTCCGTAGAACTGCAATGCTCCCTGCAATCCCTGACGTTATCCTAATCCTTTGGAATATCCCCTTTCCAATCCGTTGGCGTGTCCTGCGGCGTTCCTGGCCTGGCAATTCATCCTGAACTGCTTCCCTGTCTCCATCCTGGAGGTGTCCATTACCACGTCCTGTGGGGTTCCTTGCGTCTTCCTGACAGATAACCATCCGGGTTATCTCACTTCATCCTGAAGTATTCCTCTCGCATCCGGCGAGGTCCTGTTCATCCTGAAGAACGAGGTTCCGTTCGTTCTGCTCCCATCCCGAGAGAGTCCTGCCGCATCCCGCGGTGTTCCTTTATTCATCCATGACGATAATCATCCTGATTATCGAGCTCATCCTGAGGTGTCCCTTGTCCACATCCTGCGGACTATTCCATCTTTATGCGCTGCCCTGCATCCTGCCGGACCAGCTCCGTCCTTGTGAGACCCATACTAAGGAAATGCGCACCCCGAACAAGGGCCATCCGATGATAAAGATCCGATGCGGCTCCCATCTCAAAAAACGAACTTAAAAACTAACCCTTTAATATCAGTTAGTTATTTAGTTTCACGGGAAAGCTCGATCATTCTGGCATGGCTTCGCGTACGGCTCAAAGCGCCAGCCTCTTACAGTCGCTATGGCAGATCTCTTACACGGGTTTCGCCCCCAAAAACGGGGCAGGAAAACGGTTCAATCCTGACGTTAAGACTTAAAAATTAGTTGAATAAATATGCTTAAAAAAACCGCAAAAAAAGAGCCGAGACCAGGCTCGACTCTTCAACATTCCAATTTTTTAATCAGCTCAAGCGGTTGGCCGGATTGAGATAGGCCTTGCGCAGCGATTCCGGTGCCAGCACCTCCAGTTCACCGCCGATGTTGTTCAACCAGCTGCGAAACTCCGGGGTGTCCTGCACTTCGGTCTCCACCACCACGCTGCGCTTGTCATAGCGGGTCATGCGCGGATTGTTGCCGGGGATCTGGTTATCCACCAGCGACTGGCTGTTGGCATCGATCCGGCCGACGAAGCGGATCGGGCCGCTCACATCCTGATAGCCCTGATCGCGGATCAGCTTCTGGATATTGAAATCCTTCGGCTGGGTGGCGCTGAAGTTGGTCAGCTCCACGTTCTTGATATGGTCAAACGGAATGCCGTAGACCTTGGGATCCAGCTCGGACAGAGTGCAGAGCAGGATCGGACCGTCCGGCTGATTGAGAATGCCGAGCGGGTTGATACGGTCGTAGCAGAGCCATACGGTGCGCTCTTTGATCACGCGCTGGATCTCGGCACTGAACTTGCGACCACGCCAAAGCGCATCGCGGATCAGGGTGCTGCGGCGGATCTCCGGGTTGCCGGCAAACGGACGCGGTGACTGATGGACACTCTCCAACCAGCGTTCGGCCAGTTCACTCTGGCTGTCGCGGATCACCTGGCTCGCCTTGTCGACCAGCGGATTCAATTCGGTCAGTACGCTCGCCGGCAACAGTTGGCTCGCCTGATCACTCCAGGTTTTCAGGGCCACCGCCAGCGAGAGCGGCATGATATTGGCAAAGTCGTTGAGGCCGTGGCGCTCGAAGCACCAGCCATGGGGTTTGCTGCGCTCGTCCGAGGTGAGGTCGAACAGTCCCATGCCGGACATCTCCTCCAGGTCCCGTTGCACGGTACGCAGACTGACGTGGATACCTTCCTCTTCCAGTTTTACCTGGAGTTGGCTGGCGGTCAGCTTGTAAGGGCGGTGCGGGATGCAACGCGCCAAGGTCAGTTGTCGTAACAGCTTCTTGCTCATGGTGCTTGCCTTCACTGGTTTAGCGTTGACTGTATGCTAGTCGTGACTTGCGACAGTCTATGTCGCAAGTTTTGCTGCGACAACTGTCGCCATTTTCATACAAAACACACTAAACAATTGATTTTCAAAGACAATACACTCAAAAAAGGAGCCGCTAGAGGCTAAAATTAGCCAAAAATCCCTCAAATGAAAGTTCTATGTTGCGATTTATTGTTAGCATAAAACTCCGATTAATTAATTCATCACAGAATATGATTTCAGGGGAGAGCATAGCTCTCCCCTTTTGCTCACATCAGCCACGACCAGGCTGACTTGGTGATGGCCGCACCGACCATGTAGCCAAACACCGCCAGTGCCGCCACACCGGCCACCAGCTTCTGACCGCGGGCCGGGCGCTTGAGCGCCATGACTCCCAGACCGATATAGAGTACCAGTGCCATCAGCTTGGCCATCAGCCAGGGTTGTTGACCCGGGCTCAACTGCAAGGCCACCGCCAGCAACACACCAAACAGCAGCAGGAAGGTGTCGTTGATATGCGGCAGGATCTTCAGCCACTTCTGCTGCAACCGATCGCTGCCGGCCAGCGCCAGACTCCAGCGATAGATAAAGAGCAGCAGACTGACCAGCGCCAGCGTCATATGCAGGTGTTTGAACATGGGATAATAGGCAATCATTTTGCTTCCTTGTCGTCGTCGGGTAGCCCGCTGTTCCAGTTGTGGGCATGGATACGCTCCTGCCCCTCCTCGTCGTCTTGCAACAGATCGGAGAGGATCTCCCGGTATTGCAGGCTCTTGTTGATATAAGTGTGTTCGTCGTCCAGATAGTTGACCTGCTCGCGCAACAGCCAGTTATCGTGCTGCTTGAAGGTCTGCCCCGCCCGCCAGGCCTGGTTGGCCCGAAAACCGAGCTGGGTCAGGGCTTCCACCCCCAGATCGACCGCAGAGCCCAGGGTTTCCCGGTGCACGCTTTCGACCCCGTGGCGCAGGATCTCGTGGGCGTGGGGCCGATCCAGCGCGCGCGCCAGGATCTTCAGGTGCGGGAAGTGCTTCTGCACCATCTCGATCACCGCCAGCGAGGTAGCCGGATCGTTGATGGAGAGCACCAGCAGCTTCGCCTTGTGCGCCCCGGCGGCATGGAGCAGGTCGATCCGGCTGGCATCGCCATAGAAGACCTGATAGCCATACTTGCGCAGGGTCTCTATCTGGCTGGCATCCTGCTCGAGGATGGTGGTACCGATGCCGTGACCGTGCAGAAGACGCCCCACGATCTGACCGAAGCGGCCGAAGCCCGCGATGATCACCGGATGCTCCACCAGCTCAGGTTGCTCATGCTGCGGCGCGTCGCTCTGGTTACGGTAATCGAACCAGGGCTGGATCACCCGATCATTGAGGATCAGCAGCAGCGGGGTGAGCGCCATGGAGAGCGCCACCACCAGCGTAAGCAGCGAGATGGTCTCGCCTGGCAGCACCCGGTTCTGGGCGGCAAACGAGAAGAGCACGAAGGCAAACTCACCCCCCTGTGCGAGCGCCAGCGCGAAGGTCCAGCGTTGGCTCGGCGAGATGCGGATGATGAAACCGAGTGCCATCAACACCAGCCATTTGAGCACCATCAGGCCAACCACCAGAGTGGGTATCAGGAAGGGGTGTTCGGCAAACAGCCCGAAGTCGATCCCCGCCCCCACCGACATGAAGAACAGGCCGAGCAGCAAGCCCTTGAACGGCTCTATGTCGGCCTCCAGCTCATGGCGATATTCGCTGTCGGCCAGCACCACACCGGCTAGGAAGGAGCCGAGTGCGGGTGAGAGCCCCACCGACTCCATCAACACAGCGATGGCGATCACCAGCAGCAGAGCAGCGGCGACGAAGATCTCCCGCATATGGGACTGGGCGATGGCACGAAACACCGGCCGCATCAGGTAGTGGCCACCCAGCACGATGCCGGAGATGGCCGCGACCACCAGCAGACCATGCTGCCACCCCGCCAGCTCGGAGCCACCATTGCTGGCGACCGGCGCCATGGCCAGCAGCGGCAGCAGCGCCAGGATCGGAATGACCGCAATATCCTGAAACAGCAGCACCGCAAAGGCGGAGCGACCGCTCTCGCTCTGCATCAGCTTGCGCTCCTGCAGGCTCTGCAACACGATGGCGGTGGAAGAGAGCGCCAGAATGAGGCCGATGGCCAGCCCCTGTTGCAGCGGCAGACTGATCAGGTGCGCCACGCCGGTCAGCGCCGCCGTGGTGAGCAGCACCTGCAGGCCGCCGGTGCCGAGGATCGGCCCCTTCAGCTGCCACAAGAGGGCCGGACGCAATTCAAGACCGACCAGAAACAACATCAGCACCACGCCAAACTCGGCGAAGTGCATCACATCCTTCTGCTCCCCCACCAGCCCCAGCAGAAAGGGGCCTATGATGATCCCCGCCAGCAGGTAGCCGAGCACCGAGCCCAACCCCCAGCGCTTGGCCAGCGGCACCGCGATGACGGCGGCGGAGAGGTAGATAAAGGCATCAAACAGGATCCCGTGGCCCATCAGTCGGCCCTCCGCATGAACATCTGATCCGGCTCATGAGCTCGGCCAACAAGCTGCCCGTGTGTCATCAGAGCACCTCCAGCAAGTCGCGCAGATAAGGACGCCCGGCCAGCTGCTCCGGAGTCAGCTGATCGTCACGCAAGGCGCAAAGCAGCTGACGGTAGTCCTGCCCACAGCGGCGCAGGGCGGCGGGATCCTTGATCTTGTGAAAGGAGTGCAGCACGAAAGGGGGCAGCCAGTTCATGCCGCACAAGGTGGCCGCCTGCTGAAATGGCAGCAGAAAATCGAGCAGCGGTCGGCTGTTGTACCCCTCGCTGCAGTAGGACTCCGGCGCCCCGCCGGTGGTGATGGCGCTCAACCACTGCTTGCCCTTGAGGGCGTGGGCCTCGGGGCCGTAGGCGTAGCCATACTCCAGCACCAGATCCATCCACTCTTTCATGATGGCCGGGCAGGAGTACCAGTAAAACGGGTGCTGGAAGACGATGATGTCGTGCTCACAGAGCAGCGCCTGCTCCCGCTTCACATCGATAAACATGTCGGGATAGTGCTGATAGAGGTCGTGAACCGTGACCCCCTCCAGCCCCTCAATCGCCTGCAACAGCTGCTTGTTGGCCCGCGAGCTCTGCAGCGCGGGATGGGAAAAAATAACCAGAATGCGTTTCATGACCACATCACCCGAACAAAGCCTTGCGGTGCAAGGCGAGGTAAACAGAAAAGGGGAGTCTGGGGAGCTGCATCGTAAAGGTACACAGGAGAGCGACCTTATCAGGAAGCGCCATAGCCTGCCAACTCGGGGATCAGCTCCCGTAGCGCCGGATTGAGGGTCTGGTGGGCGGGATAGCAGAGCCCAATCCGGCGAAACATCCGCGGCCCGCTCACCGGTAGGGTACAGAGACCCGCCTCATCCTCGACCAGCCCGTCCGGCAGAAAACTGATGCCGACCCCCGCCAGCACCAGCGCCATCACCAGCCCCTTGCTCTCGGCCTTGGCCACCAGATTGAGGGTAAGGCGGTCACAGGCCAGCAGGCCGATAGTCTGCTGATGGGCTTCGCAGGGCGGGCACTCAATAAAATCATAATGTTGCAGCTCGGCCAACTCGATCCTTTCGCGGCTGGCCAGGGGGTGATCGACCGGCACGCAGAGCACGTAATCCTCCTCCCACAGCGGCAGAAAGATCTCGTCCTCCCGGCGCAAGGCATCCAGCGTCAAGCGGCAGTCGGCGGGTGTGGTGTAGTCGGAAAGGGTGAGATCCAGCTGCGGCAACACGCGCTGTACTTGCTGCAACAGCCCGGCCACCCGGCGGCGACTCAAGTCCGGCATGATGGCGATATTGAGCCTCGCACGCGTCGCTTTCTGGCGAAACAGCTCCGGCAGACGGCGCGCCTCCTCCACCAGCTTGACCGCGTGAGGATAGAGATAGTGGGCCGGATCTTTCGCCACCACCCCCTTCTTGCCCCGGACAAACAGGCTGTCACCGAGCGCCTCTTCCAGCTGGCGCAGTCCCGCCGAGAGGGAGGGCTGGCTGACGTGGCAGCGCTCGGCCGCCGCCGTGATGTTCTTCTCTTCATAGATGGCGATGAAGAAACGCAGCAATCTCAAGTCCAGCATAAACCAACCATAGTTTTTTCAGATGATAACCAGCGGAAAACAATATTTATCACTTATAGATACAGTGACTATAGTGATTGGGTTCCGTGCTGGCCAGCCACCTGTTTGCTCAAACCGACTCTTGAATCAGAAGGAAAGACCCATGTCCAAATCTCTCGTCGTGATCACCGGTGCCTCCGCCGGGATCGGTGCCGCCATCGCCCGTGCCTTCTCTGCCGCCGGCCATCCGCTGCTGCTGCTGGCCCGCCGGGTCGAGCCGATGCAGGCGCTGAATCTGCCTGATACCCTCTGCATCGGAGTCGATGTGACCGACACCGCTGCCATGAAAGCCGCCGTCCAGCAGGCAGAAGCCCAATTCGGCCCGGTCGGCTGCATGGTCAACAACGCCGGCGTCATGCTGCTGGGTCAGGCCGATGTGCAGGATCCCGCCGAGTGGCAGCAGATGCTCAACATCAACGTGATGGGGGTACTGAACGGCGTCCACGCGGTGCTGGCAGGCATGAAAGAGCGCCGCAGCGGCACCATCATCAACATCAGCTCCATCGCCGGTCGCAAGACCTTCCCGAACCATGCTGCCTACTGCGCCACCAAGTTCGCCGTGCACGCCCTGACCGAGAACATCCGGGAAGAGGTGGCCGATGTCGGCGTGCGGATGGTGACCATTGCCCCGGGTGCGGTCGAGACCGAGCTGCTCAGCCACACCACTGACGAGAGCATCAAGGCCGGTTACCACGACTGGAAAGATCAGATGGGCGGCGTCATTGCGCCGGAAGTGATCGCCGATGCCGTGCTCTACGCCTGGAACCAGCCTGCCAACGTCTGCGTGCGCGAGATCGTGCTGGCGGCGACCCGTCAGCAACCTTAATCCTGGCTGACTGACACCATGGGGAGGGCTTGACCCTCCCCCGGGGCACAGGGTTACCATGTGCCCCTTGTTTTTTCCGAGTCATTCCATGGTTCTCACCCGTCGCCAACTCGATCACGCCCGTCGCTGGCTCCCCTTGTGGAGTCTGGTGCTGGTGTTGATGTCGTTTGGCAGCCGGGCCGCAACCGACCTCTGTACCCTGACTACCCACTGCAGCCAGAGCGAGCGTACCCTGGAAAAAGCGATGCCCTGCGGCAGCTTTACCACCGCCCTCTCGATGACGCTGGTAGGCAGCGACAGCCTGACGGTCGCCGTGCTGGGACCGGATACCCCCGACTTCGCCTCCCCCTCTCTCTTTATGCCGGACGCCCCGTGCGAGCGGCTCGAACGTCCCCCACGCACCCGGATCTGAAACGCATCCCGTATCGGGCGTCTTTTCTTTCAATCTGAGGTGAGTAATGTACAAACCCCTGTTACTGGCCATGCTGGCCGGTACCGTCAGCTTTTCGGCTCTCGCGGCCGAGAAGATGACCGTCTACAAATCCAAATATTGTGGCTGCTGCCAAAGCTGGAACGAGCACATGGAGCAGAATGGCTTCGAACTGGAGGTCATCGAAACCGAACAGCTCGGCGCAGTGAAGCAGCAATACGGTATCGCGCCGGAACTGGCTTCTTGCCATACCGGTATCGTAAATGGCTATGTGATCGAGGGGCATGTACCGGCCGCCGATGTACAAAAGCTGCTCAGGGAAAAACCGGCGATCCGTGGCCTGACCATTCCGGGCATGCCCCAGAGTGCGCCGGGCATGGATATTCCGGGCCATCCCTATGAGGTACTGAGTATCAGCAACGAGGGCGCGACCAACCGCTGGTCGAGCTACCCCGGCTGACGAAAACTGGCCATGAGAGGGCACTCCCATATCATGTGAGGCACACCTGAGCGGACTCTTGCCGCTCATGGCCAGAAAGAGGGCCGCTATCGCGAGATAGCGGCTTTTTTTGATTACATTTCCTGCAATAACAAGGGATTGCTTGCAACCACCGGCAACAAGGGGCAGATTTAACGCCAATTCATGGAGCCGATGCTCAGGTCTGCCAACCCTTTCCAGCGCCAAGGATGCGACATGTTTACCTTTTCCCGAGGAGTTCTGCTGCTAGCCTTTCTGACAGTTCTCCCCCCCACTTATGCCAATGAAGAGCCCGCCATGCTGACAAGCGAACATCCAATCCAGCCGCCCGTGGCCGCCAAACATCCCCGCACCCTGAAAAAACACGGGGATACCCGCATCGACAACTACTACTGGCTGCGTGACGACGAGCGGCAGAAGCCCGAGGTGTTGGACTATCTCAAGGCCGAGAACGCCTATACCGAGGCCATGCTCAAGCCGACCCAACCCCTGCGCGAGCAGCTTTACAAAGAGATGGTCGCCCGCATCCCCCAGCAGGATGAGTCGGTACCCTATGTGAAGAACGGCTACCGCTACCAGACCCGCTATGAGCCGGGCAAGGAGTACGGGATCTATTCGCGCACCAAGCTCGGTGAAGAGCAGGCGAGTCTGCTGCTCGACAGCAACCTGCGAGCCGAGGGGCACGAGTTCTATGCCCTCGGCGCCCTTGAGGTGAGCCGCAACAACCGCTGGCTGGCGGTGGCGGAAGATTTCCTCTCCCGTCGTCAGTACCAGATCCAGTTCCTCGATCTGGAGAGCGGCCAGTGGGCCACCGACAAACTGGAAAATACCTCCGGCAATCTGGTGTGGGCCAACGACAACAAGACCGTCTTCTATGTGCGCAAGCACCCGCAGACCCTGCTGCCCTATCAGGTCTATCGCCATACGCTAGGGACGGATCCGGCCACGGACAAGCTGGTCTACGAGGAGAAGGATGACTCCTTCTACATCAGCCTCTACGCCACCACCTCGGAAGATTTCATCGTCATCGCTCTCTCCAGCACGACTACCGGCGAAGCACGGCTGATCGATGCCAACCAGCCGGAGCACGCCCCACGCCTGTTCCTGCCCCGTCAGGTGGATCACGAATACAGCCTGGATCACTACCGCGGCCGCTTCTATGTGCGCTCCAACAAGGACGGCAAGAACTTCGGCCTCTACGAGACCAAAGAGAGCCCGGTCGATCGCTGGAAGCCGGTGATTGCCCCCAATCCGGAGGTGCTGCTGGAGAGCTACGCCCTGTTCAAGGATTGGCTGGTACTGGAAGAGCGCAACAAGGGGCTGACCCGACTGCGCCAGATCAACTGGCAGAGCGGTGACGAGAAGGAGATCGCCTTCGACGATCCCGCCTATGTCACCTGGCTCGCCTACAACCCGGAGCCGGATACCAGCGCCCTGCGCTATGGCTACTCCTCCATGACCACCCCCGCCTCCACCTATGAGCTGGATATGGCGAGCGGCAAGCGCACCCTGCTCAAGCAGCAGCCGGTGGCAGGCTTCAAGGCCGACCAGTACGCCAGCGAGCGGCTCTGGGTGACCGCCCGCGACGGTGTATCGGTGCCGGTGTCGCTGGTCTATCGCAAGGACAAGTTCAAAAAAGAGCAGGCTGATGCGCCCAAGAATCCGCTGCTGGTCTATGGCTATGGATCCTACGGCGCCAGCATGGATCCCGACTTCAGCAGCTCGCGCCTGAGCCTGCTGGATCGCGGCTTCGTCTACGCCATCGCCCATATCCGGGGTGGCGAAGAGCTGGGCCGTCACTGGTACGAAGATGGCAAACTGCTGAAAAAGCAGAACACCTTCAATGACTTTATCGATGTCACCAAGGCGTTGGTGGAGCAAGGCTACGGTGCTAAAGATCAGGTCTACGCCATGGGCGGCAGCGCCGGTGGTCTGCTGATGGGGGCCGTCATCAATCAGGCGCCCGAACTCTATCGCGGCGTGGTGGCGCAGGTGCCGTTCGTCGATGTGGTCACCACCATGCTGGACGAGTCGATCCCCCTCACCACCGGGGAGTATGACGAGTGGGGCAACCCGAACCAGAAGCGCTACTACGACTACATGAAGAGCTACAGCCCCTACGATCAGGTGAAGGCGCAAGCCTATCCCAACCTGCTGGTCACCACCGGGCTGCACGACTCGCAAGTGCAGTATTGGGAGCCCGCCAAGTGGGTCGCCAAGCTGCGCGAACTGAAGACAGATGATAACAAGTTGTTACTGAACACCGACATGGACGCCGGCCACGGCGGCAAGTCCGGCCGCTTCAAAGCCTACGAGGATATCGCGCTGGAATACGCCTTTATCCTGGATCTGGCCACCCCGGCCAACTGATCTCTCATGACTCCGGCCCTTGTCATTCAAGGGCCGCATAAGAATCCTCTCGTAGTTTTTCCCTCTTCCATTTCCCTCCATATCAAATTAATCTTCGGCAAGAAAATGAATGATCGAGGTCATGTTTCTCAAGATTTAACTCCGCTATTTTGCCATTTCGTTTGATTTATGTTGGGTGAATGTGCTTAATCGGAGTGCTTGCAACTTTTTATTTGGCCCCTCAGGGGCCAATTTATCTTCGACCGACAGGAGGTCGGTAGCCTCACCACAGGATGAGGGTGACTGCCGGAAAAGGGGGGGAATCAACTCCCCCGCTTTCGCGCAACGAGAAGAGCGGGCAAGCCCGGCGCAGAACGGGACTGCCATCAATTTATCCGGGGATCGGATAAACAAAATCAAAGAAAAGGGAGAAAAAATGAAAGGATTAACTTTGGCATGCGCCCTGTCGGCGGCTCTGGTCGGTGTTTCATTCGGTGGTCCGGTACAAGCGCAGGAGCGCTTCGTGACCATAGGCACCGGCGGTCAGACCGGCGTCTACTATGTCGCTGGCCAGTCCATCTGCCGCTTCCTCAATCGCGGCGCCGCCGATCACCAGATCAAGTGCAACGCCCCGGCCAGTGGCGGCGGTGTTGCCAACGTCAACGGCATCCGCAGCGGTGAATTCAACTTCGGCATCATGCAATCCGACCACCAGTTCAAGGCGATGAAGGGGCTGCCGCCGTTCCAGGCCGAAGGGGCCATGGACGATATGCGCGCCGTCTTCTCCCTGCAGAGCGAGGTGTTCACCATCCTGGCTCGCCGCGATGCCAAGATCGCCAGCTTCGACGATCTGAAGGGCAAGCGCGTCAACATCGGCAACCCGGGCTCCGGCCAGCGTGACACCATGGAAGAGATCATGGCGGTCAAAGGCTGGAAGAAGGGTGACTTCGGTCTGGTCTCCGAGCTGAAACCGGCCGAACAGGCCTCCGCCCTCGGTGACAACAACATCGACGCCATGAGCTACTTCGTCGGTCACCCGAACGGTGCCATTCAGGAAGCCTCCACCACCACAGATGCAGTACTGGTACCTGTGACCGGCGCCGACATCGACAAGCTGCTGGCCGAGAAGAGCTACTACAGCAAGGCCGAGATCCCGGGCGGCATCTACAAGGGCAGCGATAAGCCGACCCCCTCCATCGGTGGCAAAGCGGTGCTCTCCACCAGCGCCAAAACCGATCCGGAAGTGGTCTATCAGCTGGTCAAGTCGGTGTTCGACAACCTGGATCGCTTCAAGCGCCTGCACCCTGCCTTTGCCGACCTGAAAGAGGCCGACATGATCAAGGTGGGTCTCTCTGCACCGCTGCATGAAGGGGCTGCCCGCTACTACAAAGAGCGCGGCTGGCTCTGATTAAAGGCCCCGGGGCCTTTGTCACTCTCTTCGACACCCGTCTGCCGCCTGATTGCGGGGGCGGGTGTCGCTCTTGTTGTACTCGTTGGCACAAGTTAACCCTATGCAAGATAAACAACTCTCTACCGAGGAACTGATCGCCCAGGATGTGGGCGCTCGCCTGCCGCTGGGCATCATGGGCTGGCTCATCACAGCACTGGCGCTGGCCTGGTCCCTGTTCCAGCTCTGGATCGCCTCGCCACTCCCCTTCATGGTGGGGTTTGGCGTACTCAATGACACCGAAACCCGCTCCATTCACCTCACCTTTGCTCTGTTGCTGGCTTTTCTGGTGTTCCCGGCATTTCGCTCCTCGCCACGGGATCGGGTTCCCCTCGGCGATATCGCTCTCGGTCTGATCGCTGCTGGCGCCGCCTCTTACCTGTTTGTGATGTATGAAGCACTGGCGCTGCGCCCCGGCACCCTCACCACCGCAGATCTGGTGACCGCCTGCATCGGCATTCCGCTGCTGCTGGAAGCGGCGCGCCGCGCCCTGGGGCCGGCACTGGCGGTCATCGCCATCGTCTTTCTGGTCTACAGCCTGGCGGGCCCCTGGATGCCGGGACTGCTGGCACACCGCGGAGTAGGCTTTACCGCGCTGGCCAACCATCAGTGGATCACCACCGAAGGGGTGTTCGGCATTGCCCTTGGCGTCTCCACCAGCTTCGTGTTCCTGTTCGTGCTGTTCGGCGCCCTGCTGGAGCGGGCCGGTGCCGGTCACTACTTTATCCAGCTCGCCTTCAGCCTGCTCGGACACCTGCGCGGCGGCCCGGCCAAGGCAGCAGTGGTCGCCTCCGGCCTGACCGGTCTGATTTCCGGCTCGTCGATTGCCAACGTGGTGACCACCGGCACCTTCACCATCCCGATGATGAAGAAAGTGGGCTTCAGTTCAGAGAAAGCGGGGGCGGTGGAAGTGGCCTCCTCGGTCAACGGCCAGATCATGCCGCCGGTGATGGGGGCAGCCGCCTTCCTGATGGTGGAGTATGTGGGCATCCCCTATGTGGAGATCATCAAGCACGCCTTCCTGCCTGCCGCCATCTCCTACATAGCGCTGCTCTACATCGTCCATCTGGAGGCGTTGAAACTGGGCATGCAGCCCATCGGCAACCATCAACCCAAACCCTGGCTGCGTCGCCTGACCGGTTTTGCCTTTGGCGCGGCCCTCATCAGCGGCCTGTCACTGGCGGTCTACTATGGCCTCGGCTGGCTCAAACCTGCACTGGGTGACTACGCCCTGCCGGGGATCTCGGTACTGCTGGCTGCCACCTATGTGGCTCTGTTGAAGATCGCCGCCAGCAATGAACCGCTGCCTGCCGAAGATCCCGACAAGCCGCTCACCGAGCTGCCCAACACCCGCGCCGTGCTGCTCTCCGGCCTGCACTTCCTGCTGCCGGTGGTAGTACTGGTGTGGTGCCTGATGGTGGAACGCCTCTCGCCGGGGCTGTCGGCCTTCTGGGGTACCGTGATGCTGGTGATCATCCTGCTGACCCAGCGCCCGCTGCTCAACTGGCTGCGCAAGGACGGCAAGCACGACTACGGCACCGTCGCTGATGGCGTGGTGGATCTGCGGGAAGGGCTGGTTGCCGGTGCCCGCAACATGATCGGTATCGGCATTGCCACCGCCACCGCGGGGATTATCGTGGGTGCGGTCTCCCAGACCGGGGTCGGTCTGGTGCTGGCGGATCTGGTGGAGTTCCTCTCCATGGGCAACCTGCTGCTGATGCTGCTGCTCACCGCCCTGCTGAGCCTGATCCTCGGCATGGGGCTGCCCACTACTGCCAACTACATCGTCGTCTCCAGCCTGCTGGCGCCAGTGGTGGTGACGCTGGGGCAGCAAAACGGGCTGATCGTGCCGCTGATCGCGGTGCACCTGTTCGTCTTCTACTTCGGCATCATGGCGGATGTGACCCCGCCGGTGGGACTGGCTTCCTTCGCGGCTGCCGCTGTCTCCAAGGGCGATCCCATCAAGACCGGGATCACGGCGTTTTACTACAGCCTGCGTACCGCGGCGCTGCCGTTCCTGTTTATCTTCAACACCGATCTGCTGCTGATCGACGTGGACTTCGCCCACGGGGTGCTGATCTTCATCGTGGCGACCATCGCCATGCTGATCTTCGCCGCCGCCACTCAGGGCTGGTTCCTGGTGAAGAGCCGCTGGTACGAGAACGTGCTGCTGTTGCTGGTCGCCTTTACCCTGTTCCGCCCGGGTTTCTGGATGGACATGGTGCACGACCCCTATCGCGAGACCCCGCCTGCCCAGCTGGCCCAAACCATGGGTGAAGTGGAGGCGGAGAGCACCCTGCGGCTGCGGATCCTCGGTGAAGATGCAGTGGGCAAGCCACGCAAGTTCACCCTGCTGGTCGCCGTACCGGATGGGGCAAATGGCGAAGAGCGGCTGGCCAATCTGGGGCTGAGCCTCTATGAGCAGGATGGCAAGACGCTGATCGACAACGTCGCCTTTGGCAGCCCGGCCGCCACCATGGGACTGGAGTTCGATCAGGAGATCCTCACCGTCAAGGCGCCGACCGAGCGCTGGACCAAGGAGTGGATGTGGATCCCGGGCTTCCTGCTGTTCGGGGCGATCGTCTGGCTGCAGCGTCGCCGCAGCGTCAAGGCTGGTTAATCCACCGGGCAGATGAGACAGAGGGCCGCTATTGCGGCCCTCTTTTTATTGCCTTGCCCTCTGCGGCTCTTGCGATGAGCGACAGTCATGGAAAGGGTAAACGGTAGCGAGCGGCCAAAAAAGTGGGGTGACATGTCCATGTCACCCCCTCGCAAATAGCATGTTCCATATTGGAGTCCGGCCGCGCCGGGTCTCTGTTTCACTTTCCGATAGTTCGCGACCCATCTGAAGTGCGCGCCAATTGCAGCGATGCAACTGGCCAGCTACCCGTTACAACCTTCGTCCACACGGCAGACAAGCCGCCGTGTTTGTCCTTGCAACTGAAATATTACGCATAAAAACAAAATAAAAAACGTTTTTATGCTAATTCCATTCACATCAGAGTACAAAAAACAGCCTTATCATCACCGCTAAATTGTTATAAAACAGTAAGATAGATTCATGCATGGTTATTCACCCGCAAAGGGCATCAGCAATGGCTTACAAGGCTTTGCGAGATCTCGCACAAAAAATGGCCACCTCACAGCCAACGCCGCAGTGGCAACCAGTCGCTCAGGCGGGCCACCAGCCGCCTTGACCACCCCTCGGGTTTGCGCGGCAATCCACCCGCCTGCTCCTGCCAGCGAGCCAGCCACGTTCGCAGCGCCTCGCAGATCGGCGGGCAGTGCAGATGCAACATCAGTTCGGTATTGAGAAACAGCGAGCGGGGATCGAGGTTGAGGCTGCCAAACAGAGCCCGATCCTGCCCCAGCAGGATCAGCTTGGCGTGCAGGCTGCCGTGGCCGTGGTCAAACTCGGCGACCCGGATCCCGCGCCGCAGCAACCAGCCGAGATAGCGTTGGTAGGCGCCATAGACCAGCGGCACATCGGTGCTGGCCAGCGAGTTGGTGAGAATGTCGATGGCGACCCCCTGCTGACGCAGCCGCGCCAGACGGTGCCGAAACCCGCGAGTAAGGATGAGGTAAGGGGTCACCAACCCCAGCGAGCCGGGATTGTCAGCCAGCTGCCGCCAGAGCTGACGGGCAGTGGTGGGACGGGAGATAAGCCCCTTGCCGGGACGGTCGAACCACACCTCGGCCCGCCCCTCATGCCATTGCAGCGGCAAATCGCGCTCGTCAAACAACGCCGCAGGCAGATCGTAGACCGTCGCCACCGCCGGATCCGTCATGGTGCACAAGAAGTCGTTGACCACCTCTATTTCGGCGGGCAGCAGCTCGCGGCGCAGCAGATGGCGGATTGGGTGACTCCAGCGGCTGTGCCAGAACTGCTCGAACCCCTGTGCCATCTGCTGGCACAGCCCCCCCTGACAGGCGAGATCGAGATCCACAAAGGGGGCTTGCGGATCCAGACCGAAGTAACGATCGCCTATGTTGCGCCCGCCGATCAGCGCCAGCTTGCCATCCACCAGCAGCAGTTTGTTATGCATCCGGTGGTTGATGCGGCGAAAGCTGAGCAACCCCTCCAGCAGCAGTGCCAGCGGGCGCCAGCCCCGCAGCCAGAAGGGGTTGAACAGCCGTACCTCGATCCCCGGGTAGTGAGCCACCATCTCCAGAAAGCGGTTATCACCGGCATAGAGATCATCCACCAGCAGCTGCACCTTGACGCCGCGCCGAGCGGCGTGGAGCAGCTCGCTCAGCAGCAGCTTGCCGCTGCTGTCCTCTTCCCAGCTGTAGTACTGCGCCTGGATCCGCTCGCGGGCATGACGGATCCAGTGGCAGCGCACCTTGAGCGCCAGCAGGGGATCGTCGATCAGGGCAAAGGATCCGGGGATCATGGTGTCATCCTGCTGTCATGGCCGGGTGTCATAACGCTGGCGAGCCTCTTCACATATTCAAAAGGAGTTGCTGATGGAACTGCATGATACCCCGATGTTGCGCTATCTGGGCCAGCTCAGCCAGCCAGATCTCATCCCGGCCACCGGCCCTGCTCACTGGTTTTTGCAACACAGGGACGGTGGCTGGCAATTGCCGACCGTGCAGGCGACCCTGCCGGTCAACCGGCTCAGGGCTGAGCCGCTTCGATAGCGGCAGCCTTGCCCTCGATCTGGGGCAGGCTGAAACGATAGGCCACGTAGTACTTGTAGATGGTGCCGACATAGTTGATCGGCCCCTGTCCGACTTCGTTGGCCACCAGCTGATCCACGTTGCCGAACCAGACGTTGGGATCGAGCCCCAGCTTCTCCGCCTTGCCTCGCAGCGCCTGCACCCGGTTCGGCCCGGCGTTGTAGGCGGCGAGGGCAAACAGGTGGCGATTGAGCCGATCCAGCTTGGGATCATTGAAGTAGGTATCGAGGATCAACCGCATGTAGCGACAGGCGGCCTCCACATTTCCCTCCAGCGTGGTGAGTCTGGCGCCGTTGATGCCGACCTCCCGCCCCGTACTGGGCAGCAGCTGCATGAGGCCCACGGCCCCCTTGGGCGAACGCGCCTTGGGATTGAGGCCGGACTCCTTGTAACCAAGCGCCGCCAGCATCAGCCAGTCGAGATCGTATTGATTGGCGTACTTCTCCAGCACCTTGCGAATGGTCGCGAGGCGCCCCATGGGATCCGGCGCCAGGATATTGCTCATCTGATCACTGCGAACCAGCAAGCGGCGCAGGGTCATGTCGCTGTAGAGGCTGTTGCGGCTGACGCTCGCCAGATAGCCATTGACCGCCTTGAGCAGCTCGGGGCTGTTCTTGCGCAGCGCCCAGGCACTGGTGCCGTTGCTGCGCAGGGGGATCAGCTTGTGGGCCTTGAGGCCGGAGATCATGCCACCCAGCCAGATCCGCCCCTTGTAGCTGTCAGTCACCGTCAGGGGAATAATGCCGGCAGCCACCATCTCCAGCAGATCGCCATCCTGCAGGTATTCGGGCACCGTCTCGATATAGACGGGGGGCAGCCCCAGCTCGCGAAACAGCCAGTTGAGCTGGCGCAGACTCTCGTAGTAGCTGGAGCTGGCGCGCACCCAGACCCGCCTGCCGGAGAGCTGGGTAATGCGGCTGAAGGCGGGCAGGCTCTGCTGGCTCACCACCCACTCCTCGATGGATGAAATGAGCGGCCGGGAGAAGGCCACCTGTTCACGCCGGGTCGGGGTCACCGTCATGGTCGCCGCCACCAGATCGCCACGCCCCTCAGTCAGATAGTCCAGCAGCTTGTCTTGGCGCACCGGGATGTAGACCACCTTGAGTTTGACCTTCTCTTTGGCGAGATAGGTCTTGTTCAGCCAGCGTTCGAACCCTTGCAGCTGATTGACCAGAATGCCGTACTGGGCGCCGCGATCGAGAAAGTAGAAGCCGCGCTCATAGACCACCAGAGCCCTGAGTTCGCGCTTTTGCAGAATGCTTTCGAGGTCCCCGGGTTGGGGCAGACGCTGTGGCTTGAGTTCAGCCGCCAGCAGGGGAAAACAGCAGAGGGCCAGCAGCGCCCAGATCCAGCGTCGCATCACGATGGCTGCCCCTGTGCTGACGTCACACCTGCTGCCTGTTGGCAGCACGGATCACGATAGAGGGTGGGATTGGGGGCAGAGATCCATCGCTGCGTCATGATGTTTGCGCCTTCTGTTGGCCGACTCGCGCCGGGCAAAAACGTCTGTGGGATAGAGTAACTATAGAACGCCGACCCACAGCAGAAGGGTCAACACGGCAGGCAAACCTGCCGCGTTATCAGACAACTCAGATAGAGCGGGCCCGCATTTCGAAAATCAGTTTTTCGGCGGTGCAGGTGAATTGCAGGCGGGCTTTCAGGATCACGCCGTTGGCGCCCTGGGTCAGTTCGCTGCTCACTTGAGCTTCGGCAGTGACCTGTTTGGCCAGTGCTTCATAGGCAGCCAGCTTGGCGCGGGCATCAGCCTCGGCAGCGGCTTCAATCACCAGATCCATCACATCGTCGCCTTCGCCGATGATGGTGCCGATCTCGGCAAAACAGCCACAGCTGTCACAGGTTTCGTTCAGTTCAACTTTCTCGTCTACAGACATTTTCTACTCCTACTGCTTATTTCGGATGATTTGCGTCGTCACGCATCGCCTTGCGAAAATCTTTGATGGCGGTACCCAGATCCTCACCTGCACTGGCAAGACGCTTGCTGCCGAAGACCAGCACAACGACCAGCAAGAGGATCAGCATATGCCAGATATGAATTCCACCGAGTCCCATAGGGATACTCCCTCACAAAGAGATATCTGTTACTTGTATCAAAATAGAGCGCAGGGATTGTTGGGCAAAATCAAGGCAGGTGCAAGTGAGCAAATAAATCATAGCCAAAAAATAGGGCGACCCTGAGGTCGCCATATTGATTGTGCTACATGTCCCCTCAACCGCTACATCCTGTACCAGTGGTTCATGCGAACCTGAGACCATTCGAGGATAAGATCGCCAAGATATGAAAACAAATGGTATAAATTCATCTTAGAATTGAAGAGGATTCATATCATGCTGCTGGAACAACTGGGTCGCATCGACCTCAATTTGCTGATTATCCTGCAGGTACTGCTGGAAGAGCGCAACGGCAGCAAGGCGGCACGCCGCCTTCATCTGAGCCAGTCCGCGGTCAGTAAAGCCCTCGGCCGTCTGCGCGATACCTTCAATGATCCCCTCTTCATCCGCTCCGCCTACGGCCTGGAACCCACCGGCCGAGCCCTTGCGCTGCAACAACAGTTGCAACCCATCTTGCTGTCGCTGGATAACCTGATCCAGCCGCCCGAGTTCGACCCCGCCAGCTCGGAGCGGGAGTTCGTTATCGCCAGCATGGACAGCGCCTTCACCCTGTTTGCCCCGCTCTACCTGAGCGAGCTGAAGCGGCAGGCACCACGGATCCGCTTGCGTTACGAGGAGTGGACCGAGAACAGTCTGACCGAGATGAGTCAGGGACAGGTGGACATCGCCTTCGCGGTGCGAGAGAACTGCATCAGCTCCGATTATCGGCTCGATACCCTGCCCGACAGCATCTGTCAGCGAGTGCTGGCGGTCGATGATCTCACCTGTCTGGTGCAGCAGCACCACCCCGCGCTGCGAGAGCCCAACTGGAATCTGGAGCACTACCTCAGTTATCCCCATGTGCAGACTTACTGCGAGGGGCGGGACCGCTGGATGCTGGATCACAAGCTGGCAGAGCAGGATCTCTACCGGCGTATCGAGGCAACCGTGCCCTCCTTCGAGGCGGCGCTGCGGATGGGGATGCACTCCGACATGATAGTGACGCTCTCCAGGCTCTACGCTCGCCACGCCACCCAGGTCTATCCGCTGTTGCAGTTGCCGCTGCCCATCGGGTTGGACAGCATCTCCCATCTGCTCATCTGGCATCAGCGTCACAGCGAGGATCCGGGCCACCGCTGGCTGCGGGAGCTGCTGCTGTCCCTCATCATGAGCAAACTGGAACCTGCAGCGACCACTCACGGGTGACGGCACGCCTTCTCGGCGGCACAAAAAACGGGGCTCTGCGAAGCCCCGTTTCATTCACTTCAAGATGTAAACCGCTCAGCCCTGGCCGGTCACTGCCAGATAGTGATGTACCCCGTCCAGCAACATCTGGACCGAGATCATCACCAGCAGCATGCCCATCAGCCGCTCCACCGCAGTGAGTCCCCGCTCACCCAGCAGCTTGTTGAATACCTCGTAGAACATCAGGATCACCGCACTGGCAGCCCAGGCCAGAAAGAGTGCCAGCGACCAGTCCACCATCCGGGTCGGCTCCTGATTGGCCAGCAGCATCAAAGAGGCGAGGATCGACGGACCGGCGATCATCGGGATCGCCATCGGCACCAGGAAGGGCTCCTCGCCCGCCGCCAGCCCGGTCACGCCACCTTCACTCGGGAAGATCATCTTGATGGCGATCAGGAACAGGATAATGCCCCCCGCAATGCTGACCGCCTCCTGCCGCAGGTTGAGGAAGCCGAGGATCTGCTGACCGACGAACAGGAACAGCATCATGATGGCCAGCGAGAAGAGCAGCTCGCGGATCATCACCTTGCGACGTCGCTTGGGATCGATATGACGCAGGATAGAGAGGAAGACCGGCAGGTTGCCCAGCGGGTCCATGATCAGAAACAGCATGACTGCGGCAGAGAAAGTATCCATACAACGCCCGGGCTACGCCCTGAATAGGGAAAAGAGAGGGGGCGAAATATAGCAAAGGGCGAAGAATTGAGCGAGCGCCATGATGCGCTCGCAGCGGGATTAACCGTGGTTGCAGATCTTGTCGGCGCGGGTCTGGAAACCCTCGGCGGAGTCGATGAATTTGCCGCGGGCAGCCAGAAAGTCGATCAGCGCCTCCGCATCCATCTCGTTGGCACTACAGGTATGAAAACGGGCCTCGGCACCGAACCGCTCGGCCATCGCCTGTTTCAGGCTGGCACGGGTAAATTGCCCCCCTTGTGCCAACATCATTTTCATCACTTCGTGACCATGAACCGATTGCGACATCTCTCACCTCAATAATTAACATATTTAATGCCAATTAAATCTCTCCCCGCCCGGAGGGATCTTGATATAGGCCAATAAATTGCGCATTTCCTGGTCAGGGGAGTGGTCACCGCCACCGCTTTGTCGATAATGTGGCAACCCGCGTCAGGGATCGCTACACTGGCGCCCCTTTTTGGCCATCGCAGACAATGTATAAGGATATTGGCGTCATGCTGTTCCATGGAGAGGCTCTCAAGCCCTGGCAGATCTGGACCCGCCGACCACTCTGGCTCAAGACCCTGATCGGCATGCTGACAGGGGTGGGTCTGGGCGTCGGCTTTGAAGAGCAAGCCCTGCTGCTCAAGCCCCTTGGCGTCCTGTTCGTCAACACCATCCAGATGCTGATGGTGCCCCTCATTTTCTGCTCGGTCATCGCCGGTCTCACCTCGCTGCTCAAGGGCAAGGCTCTCGATCGCATCGGCAGCAAGGCGATCTGCCTATACTTCTGCTCGACCGCCATCGCCATCTGCATCGGCCTGATGATGGGCTGGCTGCTGGAGCCCGGCATGGGTGCCGACATGGGCCCCTATGAGCGGATCGGTATGTCGGAACCACCCACCCTGGCCAGCGTGCTGAGCCATCTGGTGCCGAGCAACCCGGTACAGGCGATGGTGGATGGCAAGATCCTGCAAGTGATCGTCTTTGCGGTGGCGCTGGCGGTCGCCCTCAATGCCAGCGGTCGCAGTGGCCGCCCCGCCATCCTCTTCTTCACCTCGCTGGCAGAGGGGATGTTCAAGCTGACCCAGATGGTGATGGCGCTTGCCCCTTACGGTGTCTGTGCCCTGATGGCCTGGATGACCGGCAAGTACGGTCTCGACCTGCTGCTGCCGCTGCTCAAGGTGATCGGCGCCGTCTACCTCGGCTGTCTGCTGCACGTGCTCGGGGTCTACAGCACCCTGCTGCTCCTGCTGGCACGGCTCAATCCGCTGCACTACTTCAAGAGCATCGTTGACGCCCAGGCGGTTGCGTTTACCAGCAGCTCCAGCAACTCCACCCTGCCCATCAGTCTGGCATGCGCCGAGAAGCGGCTGGGAGTCTCCCCCGCCATCACCGCCAAGGTGCTGCCCATCGGCGCCACCATCAACATGGATGGCACCGCCCTCTATCAGGGAGTGACTGCGCTGTTCGTAGCTCAGGCATTCGGGGTAGAGCTGCACATGGTCGATTATCTGACCATCATCAGCATCGCCACCCTGGCCAGTATCGGCACCGCAGGCACCCCGGGCACCGGGTTGATGCTGCTGACCCTGACCCTGACGGCGGTGGGCTTGCCACTGGAAGGGGTGGCACTGATTGCAGGCATTGACCGGATCCTCGACATGGCGCGCACCACGGTCAACGTATCGGGGGATATTCTGGTGTCGGTGCTGATCGCCCGCAGCGAAAACGAGCTGGATCTGGCGACCTATCACGATGCCAGCGCAGGGGAAGATATCGAGTTCCCGCCGCGCTAGCGGGAGAAAGATCAGCTGTCGTGGGGATCGTGATGACAGCGCCAGCAGACGTCGAAGTTGGCGCCGTTCTCCTCCCCGCACTGGCCGCACAGCCAGCCGTTACCCTGACGCTGCTGGTAACGCTCGATGACCCGTCCTGCCTTGCTGCGATCCTCGGCCCGCACCATCAGGGTCACCTGCAACATGTCGACCGGCAGCTCGCCAAGGGCGCCCGACAGCCCCTCGCCATTGAGGCGCACCAGCACCCCTTCCGCCTCCAGCGCCCCTTTCAACGCGTGCGCCTCCAGGGTGTGTGAGGCGCGATAGAGATTGATCCAGTTATCCATAGCTCCCCCTTACAACAACTTGTCGATGCCAAACTCGGCGCCGTTCTCAATCATGAAATCGATGAATGCCCGCAACTTGCGCGGCATCAGTTGCCGCTCCGGAAACAGCAAATAAATCGGCACCCTGGGTTGCTGCCACTCTGGCAGCAGGATCACCAGCTCGCCGCTGGCCAGCTCATCCTGACAGAGCATAGCGGGTAACGAGGCCAACCCCAGCCCCGCCTTCGCAGCCTCCCGGGCACAGGTAATATTATTGACCCGAAAACGGGATGGGGGGTCAACCAGCACCTCTCTGCCATCCAGTTCGAAGCACCAGTGAGAGGCGAGAAACCCGCTGCTCACCGTCACCCGCTCGTGGTTGGCCAGATCCTCCGGCCGCTCGATGACCGGGCTGCGGGCCAGATAGTCCGGGCTGGCACAGAGCAGCCGCCCGGTGCTCCAGAGTCGGCGCGCCGCCAGATTGGAGTCACTCATGTCGCCAATCCGCACCACCGCATCCAACCCTTCACTGATGGGGTCCACCACCCGGTTGGTCAGCTCCAGCTCCACCTGCAGGGCGGGATAGGCCTGCAAAAACTTGGCGACCAAGCGCCCAACCACCAGTTGCCCCGTCTCGATAGGCACCGCCAGTTTGAGGGTGCCGGTCACCTCCTGCTGGCTGGCGCTCAGCATCAGCTCGGCTTCGGTCAGGGCATCGACCGCCTTGCTGCAGTGCAGGTAGTACTTCTCCCCCTCCTCGGTCAAAGTGAGCTGACGAGTGGAGCGATAGAGCAGACGCACTCCGAGCCGCTGTTCCAGTTCGGCGATGCGGCGGCTGACCATCGCCTTGGTCATCCCCAGCTCGCGGGCAGCCCCCGTAAACGAGCCCTTGTCGACGATACGCACCAGAATTAACGCGGCATTGAGATCCATTGTTGCACCAGTGAAACTGTATATCTCGTGAACCAATACTAATCGAAACAGTTGACCAGTGTTAGCCTGCGCCCCTTAAGTTCAGGAATCACAAAAATGAGTCAACACAAAAAAATTCCCCTGCTGGCAGCCATGATATTGGCGCTGCTCGGTCTGCTGTTCGCCGGTTACTGGTATCTTCACGGCCGCTATTTTGAAAGCACCGACAACGCCTATCTGCAAAGTGAAGTGACCGGGATCAGCTCCAAACTGCCCGGTTATATCCGCGAAGTGCTGGTCACCGACAACCAGCCGGTCAAAGCGGGCCAACTGATCGCCCGTCTCGATGATCGCGAATACAAAACCAGGGTCGCGGAGGCCGAAGCCGACCTGCGCCTCAATCAGGCGACGGCCGAAAATCTGGCCGCCACCCGCACCCAACAACTGAGCCTGATCCAGCAAGCCGAGGCCAAGGTCGCCTCCGCCAATGCCGAACAGCTGCGCGCCAGCCAGCAGGTCAACCGGATCAGTCAGCTCAACCAGCGCCACTACAGCTCGCAAGACAGTCTGGACGAGGTGCGTGCCGGCCTGCAGGTCAATCAGGCGCAAGCCCGGGAGGCCCAAGCAGCCCTGCAGGCGGCCCGTGAGCGACTGCTGGTACTGGATGCCGAACGCA
Source organism: Aeromonas sp. s11 (assembly GCF_040907945.1). Lineage (NCBI taxonomy): Bacteria > Pseudomonadati > Pseudomonadota > Gammaproteobacteria > Aeromonadales > Aeromonadaceae > Aeromonas > Aeromonas sp. s11. The sequence goes on from NZ_JBFOCU010000027.1 coordinate 102,659, forward strand.
AACAGAATCTGGCCAAGCTGGCATTGAGCGAAGCACAGCTGGAGCAGGCCAAGCTGGAGCTAGGTTATACCGAGCTGCGGGCACCGGCCGATGGCATCATCGGCAAGCGTAGCCTGCGGGAAGGGCTCTACGTCCAGTCCGGTATGCAGGTCGCCAGCCTGGTGCCGCTACAGCAGGTGTGGGTCGAGGCCAACTTCAAGGAGACCCAGCTCGCCCATATGCAGCCGGGCCAGAAGGTCGAAGTGGTGCTCGATGCCTACCCGGATCAACCGGTCGAGGGGATCATCGACAGCCTGGCCCCGGCGACCGGCGCCAAGTTCGCTCTGCTGCCGCCGGAGAATGCCACCGGCAACTTCACCAAAATCGTGCAGCGGGTACCGGTGAAGATCCGCATCCCCGAGCCAGGCCCGCTGGCAGGCAAGCTGCTGCCGGGTCTCTCCACCGAAGTGATCGTGGATACCCGCACTCCTGAGCCCGTGGTGGCTGCCAACTGATGGAACCCATTCCACGTCGCAACTGGATCGCGGTCATGGGGGGGCTTATCGGCGCCTTCATGGCCATCCTCGATATCCAGATCACCAATGCCTCCCTGAAGGATATTCAGGGGGCCCTGTCGGCCACCCTGAGCGAAAGCTCCTGGATCTCCACCTCCTATCTGGTGGCGGAGATGATCGCCATCCCCCTGAGCGGCTGGCTGAGCCGGGGGCTGAGTGTGCGCCGCTACCTGCTCTGGACCACCGGTGCGTTTATCGCTGCCTCCGTGCTCTGCTCGTTCAGCTGGAACCTCACCAGCATGATCGTCTTCCGGGCGCTGCAAGGCTTCACTGGCGGGGCGCTGATCCCGATGGCCTTCTCCCTCATCGTCACCCTGTTGCCGTTACAGAAGCGGGCCACCGGCATGGCGCTGTTTGGCCTTTGCGCCACCTTCGCCCCCGCCATCGGCCCAACCCTCGGCGGCTGGCTCACCGAGCAGATGTCGTGGCACTACATCTTCTATCTCAACGTGCCGCCAGGATTGCTGGTGATGGCCATGCTGGCCCACGGGCTGGATAAAAAACCGGTGGACTGGGCCGTGATCAAGCGGGTGGATCTCATCGGGATTGTCACCATGGCGCTTGGCCTCGGCTTGCTGGAGGTGGTACTGGAAGAGGGCAACCGGGAAGACTGGTTCGGCTCAAGCTTCATCGTGCGACTGGCGGTCATCTCGGCGGTGGCGCTGGTGTTCTTTGTCATCAGCCAGCTGATCCGCCGTCACCCGCTGGTCAATCTGCGACTGCTGCACAACCCGCGCTTCGCGCTGGCCTGCTTCGCCTATCTGATCCTCGGCATGGCGTTGATGGGCTCCATCTATGTGCTGCCGCTCTACATGACCCAGATCCACAACTACAACGCGCTGGAAATCGGCGAAGTCCTGATGTGGATGGGGCTGCCGCAACTGCTGGTGCTGCCACTGGTGCCCAAACTGACCCACAAGATAGACCCGCGCTATCTGGTGAGCTTCGGCTTCCTGATCTTCGCCGTCAGCTGCTTTATGAACGTCAACATGAGTGCCGACTACGCCGGGCCGCAGCTGATCCAGTCGCTTATCGTGCGGGCGCTGGGGCAGCCCTTCATCATGGTGCCGCTCTCCCTGGTCGCCACCGCCAGCCTGAGCCACGACGAGATCCCCTCCTCCTCGACTCTGCTCAACGTGCTGCGCAACCTGGGTGGTGCGTTCGGTATCGCCATCATTGCGACCCTGCTCGACAACGATACCCGCACCCATGTGCTACAGATTGGCAGCACTCTGGCCGCCAGCAGTATCGAGGGGCAAAACTATCTGCTGCAGCTGGCCCAGAGCATGATGGCGCAGGGTTCAGGCCCCGAGATTGCCCAGCAGCAAGCCCACGCCATACTCGCCAACACCATCAACCGGGAAGCGGCCATCATGGCCTATAACCAGGTGTTCTACATCATGGGGATCTTCCTGCTGGTCGCCAGCGGCCTGATGCTGTTGCTCAAATCCCCCGCCCCACGGGCAGCAGATGCCGAACCGCTAGAGGCGTGAAAAACCGCAGGGCATAAAACGAAAAACGGGCAAGCGCCCGTTTTTCGTTATCTGTTGCCTGCACTCAACCAGAAGACGTTATCCCGCCAGCGACCCTGCAATCAGGAATTGCGCTGCGAAGTAGCTGCTCATCACCCAGGCGCGGGCGTGGGGAAAGGGGCGGCGGAAGCGATCGAGCGCCAGCATGCTGTCGGAGAAGAGGAACATCAGCGCCCCCACCAGAGCGGCGGCCGAACCGGCAGTGAGAGAGGCGTGCCAGGCACCGGCGGCCACCCAGGCCATGCCAATGATCACCAGCATGTAGCAGAAGACCGGGATCCGCATCTCCCCCAGCTTGCCCCACAGCAGGCCAAAAACCATGCCAGCGATCAGCAACAGCAGCAAACCATCCACCAGATTGAGCAACAACGGCCCCTGAGCAAAACCGACGATATAGCAGAGATGCGCGACAAGAAATGCCGCCAACCCCTGAATGAAGCGATCGCTTGGCAGCATCAGCAGCACATCGCCCGCCAGCGAGAGACAAAGGCCGAGCAGGATCCAGGCGTGGGAACCATCGTGGTCATAACTCTGGTAGCCGAACGCCAACGCGATGATAAGCAGCATGGTCAGAGGCTTGCTGATATAGAACTGGCGGCTGTCTGAACCGTAGGCCGCACGGATGTGCCACCAACCTGAAGCGATGATCAAGAAACTCAATAACATGCCCTGCTCCTCACCTGTTGCTCGCAGTCATACGGCAACCGTTTTTATCATGGTGCAGGATAACAAATTCCCTCCCCCAGTGGCAGGGGTGCTTATCAAATGGGCAGGCTAAGCCTAAAGTCTAATTGCCGCCCCGAGTGGTTCAGGGCATAAGTGACGGGTCTGGAGGATCACCATGGAAGAAGCTATGAAAAACTATCTGCCCGCCATCGATATCATGATGTGCCATCTGGGGATCAGCTTTGAGCAGGCCTGTGAACAACTGGGTCTTAGCCAGCAGGAGCAACAGGCACTGGATCAGTTGCAGCAACAGCAGAGCCAAGCCAACTAGCTTGAGTTGAATCATAAATAGAGAAGACCGCCAGCAGGCGGTCTTCTCTTTTAGTCTCTGTGATAACCGGACGGCATCATGCAATACCAGCCAGCAAACGACTCCAGTTGCGTTTACCAGCGATGAAGCCGTCACGCAGGGCCCGGTACTCCAGTTGCAGCTTGAGGCGGTCATAGCGCGCCAGCGCCTTGCGCTTGCGCAGCTCCAGCAGCCGCTTGCGACTGGCGTAATAGTGTTGCAACTGCTGGCTCAGCTTGTCGTACTCCTCCTGCAGCAGCGCCTGCCACAGTTCGCGATCTTCCTGCTTGCGCAACTTGGCTTGTGCCCGTTTCAGCTGCATATGCAGTCGAGCTTGTTCGATACGCTCCTCCGGCGAGGATCTGAGATCCCCCGCCAGACCACACCAGGAGGCGAGCCGAATCAACCACTTGGTCGGATCGAACTGCCACCAGTGAATGCCGTTGCGGTAGTCATTCTCGAACAGGTGGTGAAAGTTGTGGTACCCCTCGCCAAAGGTGAAAAAAGCCAGGATGCCGTTATCGCGAGCGGTATTGCGGTCGGTATAGGGCTGACTGCCCCAGATGTGGGCCAGCGAATTGATGAAGAAGGTGGTGTGGTGAGTCATCACCATCCGCAGTACGCCCGCCAACAGCAACATGCCGAGCATATCCCCGTGCCATAGGCCGAGCAGCAGCGGCAGCCCCAGATTGGCAGCCAGCGCCAGCGTCAGATAGTGACGGTGCTGAAACGCGACCACCGGGTTGTTCTGCAGGTCACGCACATTATTGTAATCGCCATAGCGATCTCCTTGATGCTCCCGCAACATCCAGCCGATGTGGGAATACCAGAAGCCGCGCCCCGCGCTGTAGGGGTCTTTATCGTTGTCATCCACATGACGATGGTGACGGCGGTGATCGGCCGACCAGTGCAGGGCAGAATTCTGAAGCGCCAACGCACCGCCGATGGCAAACAACCACTGCAAAGTAGGGTGCGCCTTGTAGGCCTTGTGCGACCAGAGCCGGTGATAGCCTGCGGTGATGGATAGGCCACTCAGGCAGAACAACAACAGGAAACTGGCCCACTGCCAGAGATCGTAACCGTGGCTCATGCCGTACCAGGGCACGACAATCAACGCCACTATCCCGGAGAGGGAGAACAGCAGGGTATTGGTGAAAGTAATGGGGGGTCTGGCCATCTCATTGCATCCTTTCAGCGAACAGCTGTTAGCTATTTTCTATGGTGATTTCCTCACGGTCAATGGTAAAAAAGTAGGATACAAACCTGATCCTGAGGCGCCTTCGGGTTATCATTTGTCCTCGTTAAGCTGAAGGTGACTGATTTCGTGGGTATTCGCGCTCAACAAAAAGAAAAAACCCGGCGTACATTGATCGATGCTGCATTCAGCCAACTGTGCGCCAATCGGAGTTTCTCCAATCTCAGCCTGCGGGAAGTCGCTCGCGAAGCGGGTATCGCTCCTACCTCTTTCTATCGCCACTTTCGCGATATGGAGGAGCTGGGCCTGACCCTGGTTGACGAAGGAGGTCTTACCTTGCGCCAACTGATGCGACAGGCACGCCAGCGCATTGCCGGTGGTGGCAGTGTCATCAGCACCTCGGTGCAGACCTTTATGGAGTTCGTCGAGAACAACCCCAACATCTTCCGGCTACTGCTGCGGGAACGCTCCGGCACCTCGGCCGCCTTTCGTCAGGCGGTGGCTCGCGAAATCCAGCACTTTATCGCAGAGCTGACCGATTATCTGGAAGCCACCACAGAAGCACCACGGGAAGATGCCTACATCCAGGCAGAAGCCATGGTCACCATCGTCTTCAGTGCCGGTGCCGATGCACTCGACATGACCAGCGAAGAGTGCCGTGCACTCTCCGATCGCACTATTCGCCAACTGCGGATGATCGCCATGGGCGCCGAGGTACAAAACCAGAAGCGCCGTGAACCTCACCCATGACCACAGGATGGAGAACGACATGCCTGAACAGCTTATGATCCCGAAAAAACCGCTCGCCATGGCCATGCTGATTGGTATCTGTGGCGATGCCTCTCTGGCCGTGCTGACTAACTCGGTTGTGCCTTTCTCCTTCTTTCCGCTGATTGCCCTCTGGCTGGCGGCCTATCAGCTGTTCCAGCACTATCGTCATGAACCCATGGTGGGTAACACCCCCATCTGCACCCTGCTCTGCTTCTTTATCGGTGTCTTCGGCCACTCCGCGCTGCTCAAGGTGCAATACCCGGAGCTTGGCAGCAACTTCTTCTCCCTGATCATGATGCTGCTGTTACTGGCGGCCCTCTCCATCAAGCTCGGCCTGAGCATTGGCAACAAAGAGAAGCGCTGATAAATCGACCGAGTGATGGTAATCAGTTGATAGATAAAGCAAAGAGGCCTTCCCGTCGGGAAGGCCTCTTTGCTTGAACGGTACCTGATTAATCCGGCAATCTCGGTATTCCCAACCTAGCCAAGCTGCTGGGCTTCAAGATCGATGTGCAAATAGAAGAGAGGATGGTCAATATGGAGCTGCCCTGTAGTCAGAAAGCAGCAGAAGCATGATTTGGCCCCCTGTAGAGTCATTCAGATGGCTGTAAATGAAACTGATAAGACACTGATATAGCCAGAAAATGGTAGAAATAGCCCGCTATCTGGCACTCTTACTTGGCAGAGAAAAGCCAGATATTGGCGGTTTAACGCGCTAAAAATACAAAAGCCCGGTCATGGGGCCGGGCTTTGGCGCACGTTCTGGTGTGCAAATCTGGAGGTCACTGGGTAAAGAACGCCCATAGCAAAAAGGCCTTCCCCATCGGGAAGGCCTTCAAATTAGTGGCGGAGCGGACGGGACTCGAACCCGCGACCCCCGGCGTGACAGGCCGGTATTCTAACCGACTGAACTACCGCTCCGCATTCGGTTAGCTTTCGCTAAATCTTCTGCTGCTTCTTTTGAGGTGTCAACCTCGCAGCCAGTGATGTGATTCTTCACATCACCGTTTAATTGGGTGCCTGGCAGTGTCCTACTCTCGCATGGCGAATGCCACACTACCATCGGCGCTACCGCGTTTCACTTCTGAGTTCGGCATGGGA
>NZ_JBFOCU010000028.1:0-92105 GCF_040907945.1 Aeromonas sp. s11
TAAATAGCTGTTCCGAATAGTAGATCACCGGAGGAAGGGAACTCAGTCCAGTTTGTGCGATCTGATTAGTCGCTAAACAAAACAAGCCACACCCAAAGGACTGAGTTGATGCCTATCCTACCACCTCTGCCACGACCACAACGGCGCCGCATTCACAAAATCATCCATGCCACCCGTGATAAAGGACATGCTCGTCGCTTGATGGCCATCTTGCTGTTACATGAAGGACGCACGATCACCGATGTTCATCACCTTACCGGCGCTGCGCGCTCGACCATCGGTCGTTGGCTTCGGTGGTATCGAGATGAAGGCATAGATGCGCTAGAAGCCTTACCGGCTGGCCGTGCCCCAGTCTTACCTATCGCCAAGATTGTCACCTTACTGGTGCTGCTCATGCAGTTTTCTCCGCAAGATTTTGGTTATCAGCGCAGCCGTTGGTGTACTGAACTATTGGCTATAAAAATCAATCGGTTAACAGGGCTCAATGTGGCAGCCTCCACGCTCCGCCGATGGTTACCTCGTATGGGCATTGTCTGGCGCAGGCCCGTGCCGACCTTGCGGATAAAAGACCCAGCCTATCAGGAAAAAATGGCGAATATCGACGCCGCGCTGGCCCGCTGTGATGCCGATAATCCGGTGTTTTATGAGGATGAAGTCGATATAGACCTCAATCCCAAATTAGGAGCCGACTGGATGTTCAGAGCGCAGCAAAAGCGGGTTGTCACACCGGGGCAGAATGCCAAGCATTATCTGGCAGGCGTTCTCCACGCAGGCAACGGAAGGGTACTTTACGTCAGCGGGATCAAGAAAAACTCATCGCTGTTTATTGCCATGCTGGAAAAGCTGCGCCACCACTACCGACGAGCCAAAACCATCACGTTGATCCTCGATAACTACATCATTCACAAAAGCAAACAGACCGAGCGATGGTTGAAGAAGAATCCCAAGTTCTGCCTGGTGTTCCAGCCAGTTTACAGCCCTTGGGTTAATCACATAGAACGGCTATGGCACAAGTTACATGAAACCATCACGCGCAATCATCAATGCAGAGGGATGGCAAACCTGCTGGCCCGAGTGAAACACTTCATGGATACCGTGTCTCCTTTCCCGGGGAATGGCTATGGCACAGCGAAGGTGTAGCACTATTGGGATCAGTTATTTAGCTAACAAGGAAGGGGTTAGATGGTAAATATTGGGATGCATTTTGAAATTCCGGTGACGGATATGCAGCGGGCAATCGCCTTTTATTCTGCTGTTTTTGATATCGAGTTCGAGCGTGCTGATATCGATGGCAATGAGATGGCGCTATTCCCGCTTATTGATGGTGCTGAGGGCTGTTCCGGTGCGTTGGCTAAAGGGGAGAGCTATGTTCCGAGTCTGGATGGCACGCGTATTTATCTGACCGTGAACAATATTGATCGTGTCATGGCGGCTGCTCTATCGGCGGGCGCCAAGTTACTTTATCCCGTGACCCTGGTGGGGGAAGCCATCAAGGTGGCCGAGTTTCAGGACTCTGAAGGTAACCGGATTGCCTTGCTGGATAAGGCGATTTGCGCTGATTAGCGAAGTCTAAACGATCCATCCCACCAAAAGCAGAGGCCCCGCAATCCATGATGGCGGGGCCTCTGGTCTTCTCTGCGGCTCACGCCGCCAAGTGGTTCAAACCGATCAGACGGGGATAGCTGTCGCCGCCGGTGGCGGAGCAATTTTCGAGGCGATCAGTTGGCGCAGGCGGGGCACCAGCAGCAGCAACACCACGCCGCCTGCCAGCGAACCCCAGCCCAGCATATTGAACACCGAGCTGTAGCCCGGGTTGGTGGCGACCGGGGTGTTGCCGATATTTTGCGGCATGGCGCCGGAGACATAGCCCGCCAGCACCGAGGCGATGCCGGTCACCATCATCCAGCAGCCCATCATCAAGCCTTGCAGGCTGGCGGGGGCCAGCTTGCCAATCATGGCGTAGCCGATGGGGGAGATCAGCAGCTCGCCAAAGCTCTGCAGCACATAGCTGATGGCGATCCACTTGAAGGCGACCAGTCCGTCTGCCCCCGCCAGATGAATGCCGATCGGCAGCACCAGCATGCCGAGCCCCATGCAGAACAGGGAGGCGGCAAACTGGGAGGGGATATCGATATTCCACCCCTGTTCGCGCAGTCGCTTGAATAGCAGCGCCATCAGCGGGCCACCGATAACGATGACGAGGGTGTTGATGTTCTGGATCCACTGGGGGGCGACCCGCAGCCCGAACACGTTGAGGTTGATGTTGTGCTCGGAGAAGAGCATCAGTCCCATGGGCGCCAACTGGTAGAGCGACCAGAAGATGAGGGATCCCAAGGCGAGGATCAGATAGGCCACCATGCGGCTGCGCTCGGCGGCGTCCGGGTGGCGGGCGGTCATCACGCAGAGCAGTACCAGCACCACGGCCCCCAGGATCAGCACGAAGCTGCCGCTAAAGCTGGCGTGGGTCAGCAACAGACGCAGCGCCGGCACCAGCATGGCCAGAATGGCGATCCCGGCCAGCATGCGGCGGTAGAAACCGCTCCCCTTGATATGGCGCAGCGGGGTGCTGATATCCGCCAGAATCGGCCAGCAGGCGAAGGTAGCAATGATGGCGATGATGTTGCCCAGCGTCGCAAACAGGAACAGGGTGCGGTAATCCTCGGTGAGCTGGAAGTAGCCCGCCACCGTGAAGCCGATAAAGAAGCCCAGATTCATCCCGGCGTAGTTCCATAGGAAGGCGCTCTCGCGGCGGTGATCATCCGGGGCGAAGCGCTGGGTCAGCATCATGTTGAGGCAGGTGACGTTGAGGCCGCTGCCGGTAAGGAACATGGCGAGCCCCCAGTAGAGGCCGGTGATCCCCATCTCGGCGATGAAGTAGCAGCCGATCACCTGCAGCACCATCCCCATCACGAACAGGTTGCGGTTGCTGAGGTAGCGCCCGCCGAGATAACCGCCAAACAGGTGCAGGCCATAGTTGAAGGCCCCGAAGACCCCCATCATGGCATTGGCTTGGGATTCGCTAAAGCCGAGCCGCTTGGTGGCGTAGAGCACCAGGGTGGAGTAGAGCACGGCAAACCCCAGGGTCGAGAAGGTCTGGATAAAGAACAGCGCCCCGGAGCCGGGGGGAATGGTGGGGTGTTGATTCGAAGCGCTCACGGTCTGTCTCCTGTGAGAGAAGAAAGTCATTACTCGTCCTGAGAGCGTGCCGGTCTGCTGCCGGCTAGCCTTGTGCGCTTCCATGCTGGTCTGAAGGCCGGTCTGTCATTTAGCGGCCAAGCGGTGCAAATAGCCATACCTGAAATTTAATCCGGCGCGATTAATTGCTTTTTATTGATCTATTCCGCCTTTTTATGCGTGATTGAGTCGTGGTTGTAGCTCGGCTTACCACGCGATTGCGGCACGGTTGATGTGATCCAGTCGGCTATTTGGTGCTGATTCTGGCGCTGTAGCGGGATCTGCATCCCGCTTTGTTGTCCCGAAACGCAGCTGGCGCCAAGCGGTTGTATCGCAGGTTGTTTATTCATCCTTGGGTATTGAGTGAATAAATATCGGTAAGAGAAGGGGGCGCAGCAGGGTGACTTGCGTGTGTTCTCTCTTTGCTGTCGAGAGGGTGAGGGGAGGATAGAACAACGCCCGGCAGGCCGGGCGTTGTGGTGCGACTGATGGGCGGCGAAAGCGGCCTTAGAAGTCGTGGTAGAGCGGCCAGCCGAGCAGCGGGTGCTTGAGACCGGCGCGCATCTCGACGTTGTCGAGCTTCTCCGGCGAGGCGTTCTCTTTTTGCAGCAGCTGGTACTGGCGCACAAAGCCGAGGGTGTGCAGCAGGTTGGGCACAAAGCCCGGGCTCAGCTCTTGGCGCAGGGCGGCGGCCATGTCGGCGGGTAGCGCGCTCAGCATCAGGGTGAGCTGGGTCGCCAGGTAGTCGGTGTCATACCAGCCCTCGTCGAGCTCAATCTCCCGCGCCAGTTTGCGCTTGAGATCCTGCTTCACCTTGAGCGGGGCGGCGCCACTGCCCTTGCCGCAGAGAATGCGGTAGAGCAGCGCTTCGGCCAGCTTGTCCTCCATGGTGGGGTGGTCGCTCTCGCAGGCGAAGAAGTGCTGGTCGATGAGCTCCATCAGGCGGCTCTTGTTGTGCTCGGTCAGCGCCTTCTCGTACTCCTGCCACCCTTGCCACTCCTCCACATCGGGCGGGCTCGAGATCTTGTCCAAGAGCCGCGCATCCACGTCACCGTAGAGGCTGTTGCCAACCTGCTTGGGGCTGACGGTAATGAGCATTGACCAGCCCTTCTGGAACGGCTTGATGGGGCCTTCCGGCGCCTGCAGCAGCGCCAGCGCCTTGGCCGGATCCCGCGCCGAGAGCTCCTGCAGGCCGAGGCTCACCACGCCGATGACGTCGTGGGCGGCCTGCTCCAGCAGGTGCATCTTGTACTTGTTGTAGTACTTGTCGGCGAATTTGAGGCTCATCAGCACCGCCTTGCCCTTGATGGCGGCCAGCTGCTGCTGACTCAAGAGTTCGTTGTCGCGGCCAAAGCGCAGCACCTGGGTCAGAAAGGGGCCCTGGTTGGCATCGCGAATGACTAACTGCATGAATGGGCTCCTTAATCCAGAAAGCTGAACATGTCGTCGACGTCGCCGTACTCGTCTTCCTCGACCTTGTTCTTCTCTTTGGCCTGCATCACCAGTTCGGCGGCAAACTTGTTGATGATGCCGTCCCAGGTTGAGTGCTCGTTGCGCAGCAGCGCCTTGATGGCTTTCTCCACCTCGGGGGCCAGCTCGCGAATGAGCATCAAGAGGCTGCGCGGGTCATCCAGCGCGTAGTCGTGGACATCCTCGCTCTGCTGGCGCTCGCTGTAGCGCAGGGACTCTTCGAGATCTTCCTCTTCGGCGTGCAGCACGTCGCGATAGCCTTCGTCCTCTTCATAGCGATCGCCACGATAGAACTCGATAAAGGGGATGGCGAGGTAGAAGAGACCGGCCGGATCTTCGGCCACGCACTCGAGGATCTCGCGCTGCTTGGCTTCGCTATCCTGGGTGCGGATCAGGTAGTTGAGGAAGTCGAAGGTGTGCTGTTGCAGCTCGTCGGCGTTGTTCTTGATCGCCTCTTCCCAATAGAGCGGCTGCTGGCAGACGATGTCGCGGATCCGCTCCGGGGTCATCAGCTCGGAGATGATGGAGGGGAAGGAGATATCGTGCTGGCCGTTAATCTGGGTCAGGGTAACGATATCAATGTTTTCAATCACTTCTGCCAGCTGGTCGTCAGACATGGTCTTGGCGATCAGCTCGAACTTCTCGCTGGCCTGCTTCGGCTCGATAACGGCCAGCTCTTTGATCTCGATGGCGGTAATTTCTATCAGACTGTTGCTCATGCCTTGCCCCAATTAGAAACGGACTTCGTCGTACATATCCTGATCGCCGTCGTCATCACCATAGCGGTCACTGCCGCCGTGGTAGTCGGCGTCGGCATCTTCCCCGTCTTCATCTTCTTCGTCGCGCAGCTCATAGTCATCATCACCGCGGTGGCTGCCGCGTGGCAGCGGGTTGTCGAGCAGGAACAGCACGGCGCAGGCTTCCATCAGCTGATCTTCGCTCTGGGCCCGCACCGCCTTGACCAGCGGCAGGGCGGCGTTGTTGAAGCCGACGCTCACCTTGAACTCGTCCCAGCCCGGCTGCTCGCCGCTGGCGAGCCACTTGTTCCACTGCGACTTGGCCTTGGCCGGGAACTGCACCCGGCCATAGAGGGCCAGCGGCAGATACTCGGGCATAAACTCCAGCATGCTCATATCGGCCAGCAACAGGCTCTTCATCTGGTCGGTGAACTGTTCCAGCCCCTTGGGGTCGTCCTGATCCCGGTAGGATTCGATGTTTTCGCTGGCATCGCTTTGCAGCGACTTGAGCCGCGCCTGGTCCCATCTCTTTTGCATAGTTGCTCTTTCTGCCTGCTGTTTCAGGGGTAGAACTGATCCCACATCTCCTGCATGGCGGAGGCGGGGTCGGTCACGATGACGTTGTTGAAATCCTTGATAAAGGCGGCCCGCTGTTTCGGATCGGACAGCACTTCATAGGCCTGCTTTACCTGGTGCAGCTTGATGGCTGCCTGCTCTTTCTCTTCTTCACTGGCCCCGTGCAGCTTGTCGGGGTGGTACTGGTTCGACAGCCGACGATAGGCTTTCTTGATGTCGTTTTCGCTGGCGTTGGACTTGACGCCCAGCACCCGAAAGTAGTTGTTCATGGCAGATCCTGCATCACTGGCATCATAGGATTCACGCTGCGAGTGCCTGATGGTGGGGATTGGCAAACCAGGCACGGCAAAAACCCGTCATTTTAACGGAAACAGCCCGCCAACGCGATGAGTTGGGCGATCAATTAACGGGCGAGATGAAGAGGGGTCAGTTGAGCGTCTATTGTTGCCAGTCGATCTGGCCAGTGCAAGGGGCGGGCACGGGAAGGCGATGAAAAAATGGTCAGGGGCGAGTGTGGGGTGAGATGGCGGCGGCAGCGCAAATCGGGCTGCCGCCGAAGGGGTTACTCCTCCCAGAAGGAGGCGGAGGTGTGGTAGATCATCTTCTTGCTCATCCCGCCATCGATCACCAAATTGGCACCGTTGATAAAGTCGTTGCGAGGATCCGCCAGAAAGAGGCTGGCGCGGGTGATGTCGTCGGGGCGACCGACCCGGCCACTCGGGTGCTGGCGATGATCCGCCTCGGTCAGGGTGTGGTAATCCTCCGCCTGGATCCAGCCCGGACTGATGGCATTGACCGTGATGGGGTAGTCGGCCAGCGAGTTGGCGAGGGACTGGGTGAGGGCGACCAGCGCCCCCTTGGAGGCGCCGTAGGCATCCCAACCCGGTTCGTTCTGCTGCCAGCGGGTGGAGGCGATATTGATGATGCGACCATAGGGCAACCCGCGGTTGGCCTGCACAAAGGCGCGGGCGCAGAGCATGGCGCCGCGCACATTGACCGTCATCACCTGATCGAATTGGGCTGCGCTCAGATCCTCGAAGCGGGTGTGGAACTTGCTGATGGCGCCGTTGTTGATCAGCAGATGGACGCCGCCATGCTGCGCGCGCACCTCGGCAAAGAGGCGTTCGATGGCCTGCTCGTCCCGCAAGTCGAGCGGGTGAAAGTGGATCTCGGGATGGTCGAAAGCGTGAGGAGCCAGATCGGTGGCGATCACCCGATAACCCGCCTCGGCCAGCCCGATGCAGAGCTGGCGGCCAATCCCGCCCGCGGCGCCGGTGACCAGTGCAATTGGGGTGTGGTTGGTCAACTCGTTCATTGTGCCGCTCCATTGCGCGCCCGCAGCACCTTGATGAGGGCCGATACCTCCTGCTGACCAAACCCTTGCAACACCCCCTCTTCAAACAGGTCGGCGGCAAAGCGCGGGAAGCGGCTGTCGATCCCTGCATCGGTGGCATGACCGGCCAAGCGGCTGATGGCGGCGCTCCAGGTTTTCAGACTGGCGTAGGGGTGATCGAAATCGCCGCTCGCGAGCGTCTTGCCAAGGTGGGCCACATCGCCACCGAGAATGGGCGAGAGCTCGCTGAACTGGGCGCACACCTTGGCCACCGGCAGCCCTTCTGCCTCGCAGATCAGCGCGCCGTGCAGGGCACCGAGCAGACCACCGGCAAAGTAGGCGGCGACGGCACAATCTTGCGCCGCGGCGGCGCCCACCGCCTCGGCCACATGGTCGAGGGTAGGGGCGAGCAGGCGCAGCACCGGCTCGGCGTCGCTAAAGGCGGCGCTGGCCCCCGAGCAGATGATGCTGGCATCAGTGGTGCCGATCTGATCCGGGAAGCAGAGGATGGCGCCATCGAGATAACGGGCGCCGCGGGCGTGGCTCCAGTTCTCCAGCGCTCTGGCCCCCTGCGGACTGCCTGTGGAGAGCTGCACCAGCAGCTTGCCCGCCACGGCGTCGCGCGCTTCGTCCAGCAGCTGCTGGCTGACGGTGTAGTTATCGACGCAGACAAGGGTGATATAGCTTGCGGCGATGGCCGCGCCAACCGAGGGGGCGAGTGTTGCTCCCAGCGCTTGCAGCGGGGCCGCCTTGGCGGCGCTGCGATTCCAGACGGTGACCGGATGGCCCGCCTTGAGCAAGGTGGTGGCGAGGGCGGAGCCCATGGCCCCGAGGCCGATGACAGAGAGATGGCGCATGATGGCTCCTGACGGTGTTGATAGACGCTGATATAGAGAATTGGGATGCCTTGTGGCAGGTAAGCCACTATATTTGCCCAGTGTCGCCGTGAAAAATGGCTTTTATGACTATCTGGTATAGGTGAAATCTATGGATGTGCGAACCCTGCGTGCGTTTGTGGCTGTCTTCGAGGAGCGCAACATCACGGCGGCAGCCACCCGCCTCTTCATTACCCAACCCACCCTCTCCACCACCATCAAGACGCTGGAGGATGAGCTGGGAGTGACCCTGTTTGTGCGGCAGGCGCGCGGGGTGGAGGGGACCGAAGCGGCGCACCGGCTCTATCCCCGCGCCAAGCGGCTGATCGCCGACACCGACTCCCTCGCCCGCGAGTTTCGTGAAACCTCCCCCTGCCTCGAGGTGGCGGTGGGAATTGAGGCGGATCTGGGGGATGGCGTGGTGGGGGCGCTGGTGCAAGGGGCGCTCGCCCACGAGGAGATCCTGCTGACTCTGGAGGAGGGCTGCTGTGGCGATGTGCGGCTGGGGTGTGAATCCCTGCGCTGTGGTGACGAGCTCTTTATCCCCCTGCTGGAGGAGGAGTTCGTGCTGGTGCTGCCGCCGGATCACCCGCTGGCGGGCAAGGGGGCGCTCACCCCGGCAGCATTGGCGGATGACCCCTGGGTCACCTGCCCGCGCCACGACTCCCATCTGCGGCTGATCGCCATTCTCGGCAATCAGGCGCCCCTCTACCCACGGCGGGCAGGGTCGCTGCGACTGGCGGCTATCATGGTGGCCGCCGGGGCGGGGATTGCCTGGTTGCCCCGTTCGCTTTGTTTGCCCGGTTGTTCGGTCGCCGAGCTGGCGGCCTCTTCCTTCAAGCGGCGGGTGGGGCTCTGCTACGCCCCCGATGCGCTGCGCTCGGCAGCGGTGACTGCCCTGTTGGAGCAGGTGCGCGGGATGCAGCTCCCCGTCTGATGTCGGGATAAATATGTCGGCATAAAAAAGGGCCATCCGGTGGGATGGCCCTGTTGAGGCAACGTTGTTGCGTGGCTAGAGCGACGCCCACCAGAGCCGCAGCTTCAAGCCCCACTTCGAGCTCCAGCCGGTGGTGCTGCTCACCAGCTTGCCATCCTTGATAACGAGGAAAGTCGGGGTGACCCCTACCTGCCACTTGGCGGCCAGCGCTCCCGACTCGTCATTGTGGGTCGGGAAGGTGAGCCCCTTCTTGCTCATCCCCTTGGCTAACTGCTCCGAATTGCCGGAGCGAAGCGCCACCGTCAGCACGTTTTCCCCCTCCTGCCAGAGCTGTTGCACCGCCGGGGTGGTGAAACGGCAGACACCGCACCAGCTGGCCCAGTAGTAGACCAGCAGCGGCTTGCCCTGGCTTAAGGTAGCGAGATCCGTGCTGCTGCCATCCTGCAGAGTGACGGGGGCGCTCATCGCCCCCTCTGGCAGGGTTGGGCTGCGCCACAGATCCAGCAGGGTCGAGATGATCAGCGCCATCAGCAGCAGCCAGAGCGCCTCCTTGCCCCAGCGGCGCCAGCGGGGTTGAGGGTTGGTAGTCATCATTTACCCCTGCTTGGCCAGTTCGGCCTTCACCAGCTGCTCCAGCTCCTCATAGGGGATGGCGCCCGGCACCAGCTGGTTGCCGATAAGCGTCGCCGGTGTGCCCTGTACCCCCAGAATGGTGCCGATGCGCAGGCTGTTGCGCAGCTCCTCGGTCGCCTTGGCGGCCGGTTTGAGCGCGGTATTGCCGGTGGCGGCCAGCGCCTTGTTGATGTCCGCCTCGGTCAGCATCCCCTGCTTGCTCATCAGCTTGTCATGCAGGGTGAGGAAGCGGGCGGGATCCTGTTGCCACAGGGTCAGGCTGTATTGGGCCGCCTCGGCGGAGGTCTGCCCCTTGAACGGCAGCAACTTGATCACCAGCCCCAGATCGTCCGGATAGGCCTTGAGCAGCTTGGTCAGCTGGGGATCGAACTGCTTGCAGTAGGGGCAGTTGTAGTCGGTGAACAGCACCAGCGTCAGCTTGGGGTTCTTGGCGCCGAGGCGCGGGCTGGTGGCGCTGTTGAACAGCACATCCTTGTTGCCCTTGATGAAGTTGCCAAGCTGCGCCTGTTGGGCAGCCGCGTTCTGCTTCTCCCAGGATTCGGCGGCCTCGTCGAGGATCTTGGGGTTGGCTATCAGAGTCTCGCGGATCAGCTCCTTGATGCGCGTCTCCTGCTCCGGGGTGAAGGGGGCAGCGTGCAGGGCCGGAGCCAGCAGGGCTGCGGAAAGGGAGGCCAGCAGGGTCAGGGCGCTCAGAGTCGGTTTCATGGTTGCTCCTTAAAATCGGGTGGTGCCAGCCTGAAGCAGGCCAGCCTTGTACAATGTGGTCAGCAGATCGTCCTTGTCGAGCAGGGGTGACAGCGTGACCCCCTGCGGCAACTCCGGGCCGTAAATCTGGTTGAAGGGGACGGCCGCCGCACCCCGCTTACGCAGGAATGCGGCGATGGCGTCGCTTGGTTTGCTCCAGTCGCCGCGCAGGGCCACTACATCGGGGGCCGAGAGGGCCTGTTGTACCTCATCGCGCAGCAACACGTTGTATTTGTTGGCCTTGCAGGTGACACACCAGTCGGCGGTGACATCGATAAAGACCCGCTTGTTCTGGGCGAGCGCATCTGTGATGGCGCGTTCGGAGAGCGGCTGCCAGACCACCTTGTCAACGCTGGTCGAGCCCTGCGCGCTAAAGGCGCCGCTCAGCAGCAGGGGGCTGCCAATCAGGGCGGCGAGGGCGATCGCCAGCGTGAAGCCGCGCATGCCGTAACGCCAGATGATGCCAATCAGCAGTGCCAGCAGCATGGCAACCATCAGCCAGCCGGTGGCATAGCTGCCGAGATGGTTGTCGAGCAGGCTGGTGAGCCAGAGGCTGGAGCCCAGCATCATCAGGCCGAGCAGGATGCGCAGATGGTTCATCCAGCGCCCCGGTTTCGGCAACCAAAGGGCGAGCCGTGGCAGGGCTGCCACCAGCAACCAAGGCAGGCTCATGCCAATTCCCAACGCGGTGAAGATGAGCCAGAGCTGACCGAGCGGCGCCGCCAGCGCAAAGGCCACCGCGGTGCCGAGGAACGGTGCCGAGCAGGGGGTCGCCAGCAGAGTGGCGAAGCTCCCCTGCAGGAAGTGACCGCCGAGGCCGTTGCCGCCGCTGGTGGCGAGGCGGGTGCTGAGGGCGCTGGGCAGGCGGATCTCGAACAGCCCCAACAGGTTGGCGCAAAACAGCAGGGTGACCAGCACCATCAAGCCGATAAAACCGGCACTCTGGAACTGGATGCCCCAGCCGACGGCCCCTTGCGTGGCGCGTAGCAGGCTGCTCATGGCCGCCAGCACCCAGAAGGAGGCGATGATCCCGGCGCTGGCGGCGAGGAACTGTTTGCGCACCGCTCCCTGTTCACGCTCCTGATGTTGCAACACAGTTCCCAGCTTGAGTGCCAGCACCGGCAGCACGCAGGGCATCAGATTGAGGATGAGGCCGCCGAGCAGCGCAGCTCCCAGCAACCAGAACAGCGAATGGCTCTGGTTGGGCAGTGCGAGTGGCGCGCCGATCGTCCCCTTGCCCTGCCATGCCTGCTCGCCACTGGTGAGCAGCAGGCCGAGGGATCGACCGCTCAGATCCGGCGCATCCCCCTGCCAGCCGTCGCTCACCGGCACCCGGGCGATCAGGGTGTTGCCCTCAACCTCAAGCGCCGGTTTGCCAAACTCGGCCCCCTCCAGAGCGTCGATAAAGAGCGCTGGTGATTGCCAGCCCTCTGCCCGCTCGGCGCGCAGTTGCAGTTGGTTGTGCTGATAACCGAACTCGACCCGGGTTTCGGCAGGCAATTGCTGGGGCAGGGTACTCATCGCCTTCGTCCAGGCGAAATCGAATTCGGCCGGGGCTGCGCCATCCACCGCGAGGGTGAAGGGAAAGTCGGTCAGGATGCAGACATTGCTGCAGGTGGAGAGGCGTAGAGTTCCCTTGAGCGGTTGCCCAGTTGGGTAGTTGAGGCTGAGGGGGAAGGTCACGTCCCCCTGATAACCCTGGGTGCTGAGCCCAGCTACCTCGAAGTGGCGTGGCACCGGCCAGCGCCACTGAAAGTCTCCGACCGGCTCGTCCCACAGGATCTGGGGGGCAATGCCCCCTTCTCCCGGACTGTGCCAGTAGGTTTTCCAGCCTGACTCCAGCTCGACATCGAGCAGGATGCGGGTCTGATCTGCCGTGCTGCGGTCGGCCTGCAGCCGTACCCGGGCGTGATCATTCTGTGGGCTGGTGAGCCAGCCCGTGTCGCTGGCCAATCCCATGGATTGCCACAGCAGACCGCCCAGTAGCAGGGCCGCCTTGAAGAGATTCGACATCTTTTTGGTCTCGCAAAAATTGAGTGACAGCTAACGAAAGAACGCTGCCGAACTCATTCCCGCCAGACGCAGAGGGTGAGGTGCAGACGCCGCTCGGGCGGCGAGATGACTCTGGGAGGGGGCAGTGGCGGTGTGTAGCGCCAAAGGGGGGCCAGCAGGGCGATCAGCACCGCCACGGCAAAGAAGAGCTGTTCGACGCAGAGCAGGGTGGCGGCACTTAACCACTTGCCGTTGAGCTGGCAGCTGGTGGGTTGCGGGCTGGCCGGTTTGGCATCCTCTTGATCCGTTGCCGAGCCTGGAACGGGCAGTGCCTGACAGCTGAGGGCGTGATCGAGCAGGGCAAGCCGGGCCAGCGGCTGGGCCGCACAATTTAGCACCAGCAGGCAGACCAGCAGCAGGAGATGTTTCGCTACCCGTTGTTGCAACATCATGTTCGCCCCGTCCATCAAGATGGGGCCATCCTAACGACCAATGGCGGGTGGGGCAAGTCGGCGGCGTATTGATGAGCAGCAATGTGGGTGGCGCGACGGGGTGGTCGGTTCTGTTTGGCGAACGCTTGTTCGCTAAAAGGGGGATCAGTATACTGCGCCGAGTTAAAACTCGAGGTGTTCGATGCTCAAAATTGCCCGTGTGCTGCTGCTTGGTCTGCTGCTCATTTTCTGGTTCCTGTTCGGCCTGATGCTCTGTCTGGTTCGTCCGCGCCATCCCAACAACGTCTATGTCTTCGCCCGCATGTATCACGCGGTCTGCCCGCTGATCGGACTGCGAGTCAAGGTGACGGTGGCCGACGAGGTCAAATCGGTCGGCCCGGCGGTCTACGTCTGCAACCACCAGAGCAACTTCGACATCTTCACCGTGACCGGTGCGGTGCAGCCCGGCGTGGTTGCGGTGGGCAAGAAGAGCCTGCTCTGGCTGCCGCTGTTCGGCCTTATCTTCTGGCTCTCCGGCAACGTGCTGATCGACCGCTCCAACCGCTCCCGTGCCATCGGCACCATAGGTCAGGTGGTGGATCGCATCAAGAACCGCGGCACCTCCATCTGGATGTTCCCGGAAGGGACCCGCTCCCAGGGGCGTGGCCTGCTGCCGTTCAAGGCGGGTGCTTTCCACACTGCGGTACAGGCTGAAGTGCCGGTAGTGCCCATCGTCTGCTCCAGCTACTTCGGTCAGGTCGACCTCAATCGCTGGGATAACGGCGAAGTGCTGGTGGAAGTGATGGCCCCGGTCTGCAGCAAGGAGCACGGTGCCAGCGGCATTCGCGATCTCTCCGACACCTGCCGCGCCCGGATGGAGGCCAAGCTGGCCGAACTGGACAGCAAGCTGGGCCACAGCCACGCCGCCTGACGGATAGCGCAGATGAATCGACAAGGGAGCCACAGGCTCCCTTTTTTGTTGGTAAAAATCACCACCTGGTTGGCTATTCTCACCAATAAACGCTTCTTGAATTTCCTCGGTAAATTCCCATCTATATGTAAAAAAACAATAATTTTTCTTGGCACGGCTCTTGTAATGCAATGGGAAGAGATAGCCATCCCATCAACAAGGAGCCAGACCATGAGCGTATTCAGCCGCCTGACCGACGTGATTAATGCCAACCTGCACAGCCTGCTCGACAAGAGTGAAGAGCCGGAGAAGATGCTGCGACTGATGATCGAAGAGATGGAGCAGGTGCAGGTCGAGATGCGTACCCAGGCCGCCCGCGTGATTGCCGAACAGAAACAGCTGGAGCGTCACCAGCAGGTGTTGCAGGCGCAGATCCTGGAGTGGTCGGCCAAGGCCGAGCTCGCCATCCAGAAGGGACGTGAGGATCTGGCCCGCGCCGCCCTTACCGAGAAGCTGGCGGAGGTCAAAAAATGTGAACAGCTGGAGCAGGACAAGGCCCGGGTCGCCGAGGTGCTGGCCCAGCTTACCGCCGATAGCGAGCGACTGGCGGCCAAGCTGACCGAGGCGCGCGAGAAGCAGAAACTGCTGACCCTGCGCGAGCAGACTGCCCACAGCCGCATTCGTGCTCGCGCCCAGGTGGACAACCAGCGCATGCATGAGCTGATGGCGCGCTTTGATGGTTTTCAGGGCCGGGTCGATCAGCTGGAAGCCCAGCTGGAGGCGGCCACCCTGGGGCAGAATCCCTCGCTGGAGGCCCAGTTCCGCGAGCTGGAGCTCAATGACGAGATCGAGCGCGAGCTGGCTCGCCTCAAAGGCCAGAAGGCGGAGGTGTAATCATGAGCCCCTGGCCCAAGGATCTGGTGCATCGCAAGCTGACCGGGGTCTGCGCCGGTATTGCCAGGCGGTTGGGGGTCTCCAGAGTCACGGTGCGGGTGGTGGCACTGCTCGCCCTGATCCTGATGCCGCCGCTGGCTCTGGCCGCCTATCTGCTGGCGGTGCTGGTGATGCCGCCCCGTTATGAATTGAAGCGCTGGCTGGATTGACCGAAGGGTTGAACAGTCGGCAGACAAGGTACTGATAAGGAGCAAGTTATGCTGGAATTTTTCATCTTGCTGGTGGTGCTGCTGGTCATGGCACTGACCGGTTTTACCCTGGTAGCCATGTTGCTGGTGAGCGGCCTGTTTGTGCTGCTTGGGGCACTGGGCGGCATGCTTGCTCTGATCATCAAGCTGGCCCCCTGGTTGCTGCTGGTGCTGGCGGTTTGCTGGCTGATCAGCAACCGCAGCAAGCGTTCCAATACCTACCTCTAACCCGCCTGAGGTTGTGCAAGACGTTGTGTGATGCTCCCTGATTTCCCCTTTCCGGCCACTCATCGAGTGGCCTTTTTTTGCCTGTCGTCCTCAAGGCTGGGTGGCTGCGGGTAACCACTGGGGGCTCCAGCGCTGCCAGAGTGCCGGGCTGTGGATCAGCTGCTCCTTGAAGGATTTCGGCTGCTGCTTGAGGCGATATTCGATGCGCAGAGCCGCCCCCTTCTCGCCGACTTCCTGTTGCCACGCCAGCGTCAGTGGCCCCTTGCCGCGCAGGGCGCGAGCGCCCTTGCCACTCTGGTGCTGGCGCAGGCGGCGCAGCGGATCCGTGCTAATCCCGGTATAGAGCAGGCCGGTGGCAGTACGCACCATGTAGACAGACCAGCGGGAAGGGGCGGAAGGTTGCGGCGCTGGAGTGGTGGTCGCGGGTTCTCTCATTCAAATTCTCTGTGCCAAACTCAGAGGCAGCTCAAGGAGGTGCGATGAGAGTCTGGTTTTGGTTGTGGTTACTGTTGTCGGTCCCGGCTCTGGGGGAGACGATCCGTCTCTACGATTACCATCAGCATCCCCCCTTCAACACCGGAGTGGATGCAGGGCTGAGCCGCGAGCTGGTCAAGTATCTCAATGAAAAGCTGGGGGGTGAACCCAGAATCGAGCTTTGGCTGGTCAATCGCGCCCGGCTGGCGCTGGAGATGGCGGATCCCGACTTTGACGGTCTGGTGGTCTGGGTCAATCCCGCCTGGGTGGGGGATCCCCATCGCGAGCGCTATCTCTGGACTTTCCCGGTGATGCGCGACACCAACGAGCTGGTCTCGAACATTGACAACCCGGTCACCTATCGCGGGCCCGACTCCCTCAAGGGGTTGGTGTTTGGCGGGGTGGAGGGTTACCGCTATCAGGGGATCGATGATGCGGCTGGCCGCGGGGAGCTGGTACGTCAGGATGCCAAGAAGGTGAAGACCAACCTCGAGCTGCTGGTGCGCGGCCGCATCGATGTGACGCTGGTGAGTGGTTCATCGCTGGGCTTTTTCATCGACGCACAGCACTATCAGGGCAAGCTGTTTATCTCACCCTTCCCCCAATCCAGCTATACCCGCCATATCCTGCTGCCCAAATCCCGTCCCGAGCTGCATGCCACCCTCAACGACATCGCCGAGCAGATGGACCGGGATCCCCGTTGGCACAAGGTGCTGGAGTCCTATCGCGGCACGCTCTGAGGGCGGCGCTTGAGCCGGTGCAGCGGTAACAGGCTCACCAGCAGACCAGCCCAGACAAAGGCGAAACCGACTGCCTTGATGGGGTCCGGCGCCTCACCAAACCAGTAGATGGCGAGCAGGAAGGCGAGGCTGGGCTCGATATATTGCAGCAGTCCCACAGTGCTCATCCGGGTTCTCGCCACCGCGTAGCAGAAGAGCCCCACCGGCAGCAGGGTGGCGGGCGCACTGCCCATCAGCAGCAGCTTGTCGGCCAAATCCCCGTTCACGAATGCCCCTTCCCCGTACCACGCCAGCGTGCCGATGATGATCAGCGCGACGGGCAGTTGCACCATGGCTTCCAGATAGAGGCTGGTGCCGGTGTCGTAGTGGATCTTCTTCTTGATAAGGCCATAGCAGGCGAAGTTGGCCCCCATGATGAGGGAGAACCAGGGGAGTTGGCCGTAGCAGAAGAGCATGTAGGCGAGCCCCGCCAGCGCCAGGGCGACCGCCAGATGCTTTTGCGGGGTGAGTCGCTCTTTGAGGAAGATGACGGCGAATACGATATTGAACAGCGGGGTCATAAAGAAGGCGAGGCTGGTGGTCAGCACTTGCCCGGTAGTGAGGCACCAGGTGAACATGCACCAGCTGATGGACATAACGGGGCCCGCCAGCAGAATGAGGCCGAGCTGGCGCGGCTCGCTGCGCAGTTGTGCCCAGGGCACCTTGTGGCCAAGCAGCAAAAACAGGGCACCCAGCAGCACCACAGACCAGAGCACCCGGTGGGAGATCAGCTCCCACATGTTGACCTCGGGCATGAATTGATAATAGAGCGGCAGCATCCCCCACAGGATGAAGGAGAGGGTCGCGGTGCCGGTACCTAGCCAGTTTTTCATTATTGTCCGTTTATTAAATTAAACGCTCATGGCGATAGTAGGGGGCGCGCCCTGTTTCCACAAGAGGGAAAACAGGGAAATGCTGGTACTATCAACGTCATGCAGCGAATCGATAAGTTGTTTGAGCAAATCAGGGCATGCCGTCTGTGCGAGGCTCATCTGCCGCTGGGGCCTCGTCCGGTGATCCGCGGGGCCGAGAGTGCCCGCCTGCTGATCATCGGTCAGGCGCCCGGCACCCGGGTGCATGCCAGCGGTATCCCGTGGGATGACCCCTCCGGTGACAGGCTGCGCCAGTGGCTTGGTGTCGATAAGGCCACCTTTTACGACGAATCCCGCATCGCCATCATGCCGATGGGGCTCTGCTATCCCGGCAGGGGAAAATCCGGCGATCTGCCACCGCGCCCCGAATGTGCGCCCACCTGGCACGACAAGGTATTGATGCTGTTGCCCAATATCGAACTGACCCTGCTGATCGGCCAGTATGCACAAGCCCATTACCTGCGGGGGGCGGCCAAGGGATCGCTCACCGACACGGTGCGCAGCTGGGCCGACTATGGCCCCGGCTGGCTGCCGTTGCCGCATCCCTCCCCGCGCAACACCCTCTGGCTCAGGAAGAATCCCTGGTTCGAGGAGGAGATCGTCCCCCATCTGCAGCAAAGGGTCGCCCCGCTTCTGGGGAGACCCTGAGTATTAGAGCGCTGGCTCGGCCAGCGGTTTTGGCTTGCTGCGCGCCATGGCGATAAGCGGCAGGACGATGCAGATACAGCCCAGCAGCAGCGGCAGGCCCGGCTGCTCGTCAAACAACCATACCCCGATGGCCACCGCCATCAGCAGACCGGTGTACTCCGCCGAGGCGATCTTGCTAGCCTCCGCCTTGCGATAGGCCACCACGCACAATCCCGCATAGACCATGATCAGCGCCGAAGATCCGAAGGCGGGCCACCACATCTGCCACTGCCAGTCGCCCCCTTCCCACAGTGCCAGCGCCAGAATGAAGGGCATGCTCAGCACGTTGGTGAAAAACAGGGTCTGGACGATGGGCTGCTTGAGCGGGATCCGCTTGATCAGCAGGTTGTTGAGCGCCATCGACAGCGCCACCCCAAGCGCCGCCAGTGCGGCCCAGTTCACTTCGGTCGGGCGCAGCACGATCAGTACCCCGATAAACCCGATAACCGCGGTCAGCACCTTCTGGCGCGAGATCGCTTCCCCCGCCATCCACACCGCCAGCGGCACCATCATCAGGGGGGCGGCATAGAAGAGGGCATTGGCAGTGGCGAGCGGCAAGCGGGTGAGGGCCACTACCATCAGGCAGACGCCGACCGCCCAGATATGGGCCCGCAGCAGGTGCCACTTGATGGCCACCGGTGGATTGCGGCGCCATGACCAGAGCAGCCAGGGCATCAGCAGAATGGCGGCCGAGAGCTGGCGGAAAAAGACAAACTGGAAGATGGGCTGATCTGGCTCTAGCACCTTGACCAGCGCATCGGAAAAGACCGCCACCATATTGCCCAGCACCAGATAAAGGATGCCGATCCCTACTGCATTCATACCACCTCCCACTTCAGATGAGCGGAGGGTAGCGTGCCGGTTGATATCCAGTAAAATGATAAAAAATGACCACTCATGAGATATTTAGATAATGAAGCTTCCTCCCCTGCGTGCGGTGCAATATTTCGAGGTGGTGGCCCGCTTGCTCAGCTTCTCCCGTGCCGCCCTTGAACTGAACGTCAGCCAGAGTGCGGTCAGCCACCAGATCCGCCTGCTGGAGGATTTTCTGGGTGAGCGCTTGCTGTTGCGTCAGGGGCGGCTGCTCTCGTTGACACCCCAGGGGGAGAGCTACTTCGAGGGGATTGCCGCCGGGCTCAGCCAGATTGCCCAGAGCAGCGAACAGCTGCGTGGTGGTGGCGAGATGCGAGTCCGGCTCGCGGTCTACAGCTCGTTTGCGGTGAAGTGGCTAATCCCGCGGTTGGCCGGATTGCGCCAGCTCTACCCTGAGCTTGATTTGAGTCTGGAGATGGTGGCGGAGGATCCCGAGCTATCTGATCGGGTGGCAGACTGCTTTATCACTGTGTCACCCCACGGGCGGGGCTACTGCCACGATCTTATTTATCAGGAGCGGCTCTTTCCGGTCTGTAGTCGCCGCCTGTTGCAGCAGATCAGCGGGGAGTGGCCTGAGGCCATCTGGCAGCTGCCGCTGCTTTCGGTGCAGTCCATCTACAAGGCGCGGGGGGAGGATTGGCAGCGCTGGGCCAAGGCGGGTGGGCTGGTGATTCCGGACGAGGCGCGAATGCACCATTTCAGCCATGTGCTGCTGGCGATGGAGGCGGCGGCTTGGGATCAGGGAGTGGCGTTCGTGAATGACTACATGCTGCGCCCCGATGATCCCCAGCTGGTGGCCTTGCCGGTACACCAGCTGGAGACGGGGGATGCCTTCTACTTTACCTGCAAGCGCTCGCGGGCCCATGAGCCCGCCATCAGCCGGTTGCGCCAGTGGCTGATGATGGAGACACGCCAGAGCATGCCGCTCTAGCCTGCGACGTTACGCTCTCTTGAACTGGCTCAGTACAAACAGGCTGGTGGCGCAGACGACGACCGAAGGCCCTGCCGGAGTATCTTGATACCAGGAGAGGGTCAATCCACCCAGCACGGCGAGACAGCCGATCAGCGAGGCAAAGCCAGCCATCTGCTCCGGCGTCTGGCTGAAGCGGCGGGCGGTGGCGGCGGGAATGATCAGCAGGGAGGTGATGATCAGCGCCCCGACAAACTTCATCGCCACGGCGATCACCAGCCCGATGAGCAGCATCAATACACAGCGCAGCACATCGACCCGGATCCCCTCTACCCGTGCCAGCTCTTCCGAGATGGTCATGGAGAGCAGGGGATCCCACAATCGCCACAGGGTGAGCAGCACCAGCGCGCCACCGCCGTAGATCCAGAGCAGGTCCATCGGTTGCACCGAGAGCAGGTCGCCGAACAGGTAGGCCATCAGATCCACCCGCACGTTATCCATAAAACTCAAGGTAACCAGACCGAGGGACAGGGCGCTGTGGGCCAGAATGCCGAGCAGGGTATCGGTGGCCACCTGCTGGTTGCGACTCATGATCACCAGCAGCATCGCCATGGCGAGGCAGCAGACCACCACCGCCAGGGTGAGATCGACCTGCAGCAGGATGCCCAGCGCGATACCGAACAGGCAGGCGTGGGAGAGGGTGTCGCCAAAATAGGCCATCTTGCGCCATACCACGAAGCTGCCGAGGGGGCCGGCCAGCAGGGCGATGCCGAGACCGGCCGCGAGGGCGTATAACAGAAAGCTGTCCACTTGAATGTCCTGTTGCTTGGGCTATTTGCTGTGAGCGTTGTTACGAGAGGGCAGGCGGATGACGGGAGCCTGCGGTTCATGATGATGGTGTTCGCCGTCGCAGTGGTGATGGTGGGTATAGACCGCCAGCACCTCCTGCTCCGGTCGCCCGAACAGACGGGCAAATTCGGGGTGACGGGCCACACTTTCCGGCTCGCCATGACAGCAGACGTGGCGATTGAGGCAGATCACCTCGTGGGTGCTGGCCATCACCAGATGCAGGTCGTGGGAGACCATCAGCACGGCGCAATTGAATTCGGCGGCGAGCTGGCCGATCAGGGCGTAGAGCTCGATCTGGCCGGTGATATCGACCCCTTGTACCGGCTCATCCAGCACCAGCAGCTCGGGCTTGACCAGCAGAGCGCGAGCCAGCAGCACACGCTGCATCTCGCCGCCGGAGAGTTTTTGCATCCGGTTCTCCAGCAATCCTTCTGCGCCCACCTGGGCCAGCGCCTCCTCGATGGAGAGGCGGCTGTTTTTGCCGAGCTGCAGGAAGCGGCGCACCGTCAGCGGCAGGGTAGGATCCAGATAGAGGCGCTGGGGCACATAGCCGACTCTCAGGTCGCGGCTGCGGGTGATCTTGCCCGAATCCGGTGTGAGCAGACCCAGCACCAGCTTGCTCAGGGTGCTCTTGCCTGCCCCGTTGGGGCCGACTAGCGTGGTGATTTTGCCTTTATTGAGGGTAAAGGAGACCTTGTCGAGCACAGAGCGTCCATCAAACGAGAGAGAGACCTCTTTCAGCTCTACCAGTTGGCTCATGACAACTCCGGGGTTTACAGCCTGTGAGAGTTATAATATAACAAAAAGCGGCTGTTATATTATCACATACTCACCCCCTGACGAGATTCACCAATGAGAATTATTGCGCTTTTCACTGCCCTGCTGGCGGTGAGTTTGCCTGTTCGTGCCATTGAGGTACTGACCACCATCAAGCCCCTTGGCTTCATCGCTGCGGCGATCACTGACGGCGTGAGCGAGCCCAAGGTATTGTTGCCCACCGGTGCCTCTCCCCACGATTTCTCCCTGCGTCCGTCCGATATTCGCAGCATCAACAGTGCCGATCTGGTGGTGTGGGTTGGCCCCGAGCTGGAAGGGTTTATGGCCAAGCCGCTGGCCAACCATCCCCATGCTCTGGCCCTGACTCAGGTTGAGGGGATGCCGCTGTTCAACTACGCGACTCAGGATAGTCACGATTCCCATGACCATGATGATCACGATCATGCCGCCCACGAGCACGGTGACCATGATGAAGGGCATGAGGGACATCATCACGAAGGGGTCGATCCCCATATCTGGCTTGGCCCGACGCAGGCCAAAGTGATTGCCAAGGCGATCGCAAGTGAATTGGGCAAGCTGGATCCGGCCAATCAGGCTCGCTATGACGCCAACCTCGCGGCATTTGATACCAAGGTGGATGCCAAAGACAAGGTGATTGCTGGCCAGATGAAGGCGGTGAATGAGAAGGGGTACTTTGTATTCCACGAGGCGTATGGCTACTGGGAGCGCCATTACGGCATGAGTTCAAAAGGTCACTTTACCGTGAGCCCTGAGCGTCGCCCGGGCGCCAAGACCCTGGTGGATATCCGCAAGGCACTGGAAGAGAAGCAGGCGAGCTGCATTTATGCCGAGCCGCAATTCTCACCGGCTGTGATCGAATCGGTGGCACGCAATACCGGCGCCAAGGTACTGTTGCTTGATGAGGTGGGTGAACAGGTGCCACTCGGTCCGGATGGTTATCCTCAATTCATGCAGCAACTGGCAGACGCATTCGCACAGTGTCGCTGATCGCCTGCTGAGCCTCTCATCCGGAGGGACTATACTGACCTCCAGCATCTGACATGGAGTGTCCGGTATGAAATGGTTGTTGATCCCGGCCTGTACTCTGGCGCTATGTTGCGCCAACGTGCAGGCTTCGCGTCTTTCCGAATATATTGCCAGTCCGGACCTGCGGGCCAAGCTGCAGGAAGTTTATGGTGGTCGGGCCATCCAGCGGGCCGAGGCATTCTCTCGCTTGCTCACCCCCAGAGCGGGTACAACCGACCAGCAGAAGATCGAGCTGGTGAACAACTACTTCAACAATCTGACCTACAGCGAGGATCCCAAGCTGTGGGGAGATGAGGATTACTGGGCCAATCCGCTGGAGTTCATCGGTGCCCGGGGTGGGGATTGCGAGGATTACAGCATATCCAAGTACTACACCCTGATGGAGCTGGGGGTGGATGAGAAGAAGCTGCGGCTGGCCTACGTCAAGGCGGTGCGTTACAACCAGTTCCACATGGTGACGCTCTACTTCCCTACGCCCAAGGCTGACCCACTGGTGCTCGACAACATCAACAGCCGGATCCTGCCGGGTAGCAAGCGAACCGATCTCATCCCCGTCTACAGCTTCGATGCCAAAAGCATCTGGATCATGAAGTCACGGCGAGAAGGGACGCTGGCGGGGAGTGCCGATCGGCTGGCGCAGTGGACATCGATGAAGACCCGTTTCTCCAGCGAGCAACTGCGCTCTCCCCGTCGTCAGCTATAGCTTGCCCGCCGCCTTCAACTCATCGAAATATTTCGCTGCGCCCGGATGCTGCTCAATACTCAGCACCGGGCCGGTTTTATTGCGTGCCCGGTGAAACATATTGGCGTAGCCATAAGTCTGCTCATTGAACTTGGTCTGCTGGGTCAGCATGGCCTTGGTCAGGCGATAGACAGACTCTTCCGGCATGGTGGCATTGGTAACCAGAGTGGCGGCAATGGCAAAGGTGGGGGTCGCCTTCAGATTGCCGGGGTAGATGCGGGCGGGCACCTGACTGCGTTGGTAATATTTGACCCCCTTGAGTAGCTGATCACGGGTGGCCCCATCGATGGGGAGGAAAGTGACCGCACAACGTTTGGCGGTGTCGAGCACAATCCGGTTAGGGTGTCCCATCACAAGTGCAAATGCATCGATCTGCTTGCTACAGAGCGCATCCGGCAGGTTGGCCATGCTCTTCAGATCGAGATCCTGTTCTTTCGCTCCCAAGATGTTGAACAGGGTTAGCGCCGTCTGGCGGGTTCCCGAGCTCTTCAACCCCATGTCGATGGGAGCAAGCTTGAGCTGTTCCAGTGACGTGATATCGCCATCGGCACGGATCACTATGGTGAAGGGCTCGGCATGGGTGGCAAACAGGGCGCGCAGCTCAGGTTGCGGCTGGGTGGTAAAAGGGCCCAAGCCCTTGCTTGCCTGATACAGCCAGTCTGACTGCACCATGGCGTAGGAGGTCTCGCTACTCTTCAGCCGCGTCAGGTTTTCTATTGAACCCGATGAGCTCTGCAATGTGCATGCAAGTTGCTCATCGACCTCATGGGCCAGACGGCAAAACTCTTTGGTTATCTGGTGATAAATCCCCTGCTCACCCCCGGTGGTGATAGTGACGGTTTCAGCCATCAGGCCGGGTTGCCACAGCAGGGGCAACAGCATGGCGAGCTTCTTCATGATTGCGCCTCCTTGGCATAACCATCGATACCCCAGGTCCGCAGTTTGTCGATGTCGCGACACTCTCCCGATTCTGCCAGCAGGGTATAACCGGCGGCATGCATGGTTTGGGAGAGCAGATTCCAGTAGAGCGGCGCATCGGTCAGCTGACAGCTGATAAAGATGGGATTGAGCGGGTCAAGTTGATTGAAGGTATCCGCATTGAGGGGAATGGCGCTGAAGGCGAGCTCACACCCCTGTTCCTGTAGCGCGGCCAATGTGGCTTGGCCGTGGGCGGGGAATGTGGCCACATCCCAGCGCCAATCCAGTGTTTTTCCTCGACCCTGGCTTAGCAGAGGGGCAATCTCGGACCATTGCGGGTGATTGAGCAGGGAGAGGGGCAGCAAGATCCCTTCTATATGAGAGTGCTGCCACTGTTGCAGGGCGCTCTGGATGGTTGCGAGCTCGCTGTCGGCACCGAGGGGTTGACTGGGCAAGAAACGCTGATAGAGCGCGATCTCCCCTTGTGTGGAGACAAATTTTTGCAGTTGCCCGCCTTCCGGCAGTGGGCTCACTCCTTGCAGCGGCTGTGGGGGCGTCAGTGGCAGCTGTTTTCCCAGCTGGGTGATTTTGAGTCGTTGTTGCAGCAGATCCCGTTTGCGTTCGGAAACCAATTGGTTGATGGAAAGTGCCACTTCTTTGAGGTCTTGCAACCAGGGAGTGGGCAAGGTGCTGTTGAACTGGTGTTTGCGGATACGGATCAGCTGCAGGTTGATCTGCTCCAGGGGCTGCAGTAGGCGTTTGCACACCAGAGAGATGATCAGGGTAAATACGACGAGGCCCGCCAGCAGCGCCAGACCGGTGCGACTGATGGCATTCCACAGATGCTGATAGGCGTAGCCGCTATGCCCCTCAAGGGTCAGAGTGCCCAGCATGCGCCAGCCATCGGTCAACTCTTGCTCAATCTTGACGGGGGGCATGCCGATAACCGAGGGAAGCCAGCCGGGGACATTTTGCTGGGTAGAGTGGAAGACCTTCTGAAACAGCAATTGGCCATCGGGATCGATCAGGGTGACCGAGCTGACGAAGCCGCCATCGAACATGGCATTGACGATGGTCTCGGCCAGCACATTGTCGTCATTGAGCAGGGTTCCTTGCAGCACCAGCCCGAGAGCGGTGATGGCGGTTTCCAGGTTGGCTGACATCTGGTCGAGGATGGATTGGCGGACCGTCGTGACTTCCAGTGCAAACAGCAGCGCTGCACCGATCAGGAACAGGACGACAATTATTCTGATTAACAGTTTTGCTAACGACATATCCACTCCATGGAAAAGTTATCGCAACATTTCAGGTTTCTATTCAGTATCGAATCCGACCCGGTTCTTAAAAATAGGAAAAAATGGTTAAAAAAGACGATCATTTCTGCCCATCCGGGCAGGTTATGCATAAAATGTGAGGTTCATGCAGATTGTGATGAACTATTTGTAACTATTTGTGTCCAACAAACAGTTTTATACGGTTTTGTCACAACAGACATCGCAACTCACACTCTTTAGATCTAAATACAGGATAGCGGATGAAACGTCTCCGTCCCTTGGTAGTACAGGCTGCCAATTGGGAACCACCGGTTCCCCGCAAACACTTTTACGCCATGCTGATGCTGACGGCCATGACCCTGTCAGCAGTGGCATTATTGCCAGCTCCGGGTGACATCCTCGAGCGGCCGCTGCGTCTTGAGTTGCCCATTGATACCGCAGGTACGGCAACCAACGAAAACAACACCGACTTTAACGAAATTCCCGATCACGAACTGGTTGATCAGAGTGCGCCGGATGACGACATCCCGGTTGACACCACCCCCCAGTGGCAGGATTACCGGGTCCGCAACGGCGAAAACCTGACCGCCATTTTTAACAATCTCGGTCTATCCACCACCACCCTCTACAAGGTGCTGGACGCGGACAACAAGAACTATCTGGCGCGCCTCAAGCCGGGCCAGAATATCGAGCTGCTGATCGATCAGGACAACATCCTGCAGCAACTCAAAATCCGCCTGAACATCAAGCAGACGCTGGTGATGGCTCGCAGCGACGATGCCTATACCGCCTCCATGATCAATGAGAAGGTTGAGTGGCAACCGCAGCGTTACAACGGGGTGATCAACGGCAGCTTCTATGTCAGTGCCCGCAATGCGGGGATTCCGGCCAACCATATCCAGAAAATTGCCAACCTGTTCCAGTGGCGAATGAATTTTGCCAAGGATCTGCAGAAGGGCGACAAGTTCAAAGTGCTTGTGCGCCAGGAGACGGTGGAAGGCAAGAGCACTGGTAACAGCCAGCTGCTGGGTGTGGAAGTGACCAGCCAGGGCAAGACGGTATCGGCCTGGCTCTCCGATGACGGCAACTATTACGACGGTCAGGGCAACAGTCTGGAGCGCGGATTCCGCCGCTACCCGACCCACAGCCGCTATCGGATCAGCTCCAACTTCAACCCAGCGCGCAAACATCCGGTAACCGGTATGGTGCGTCCTCACGAGGGCACTGACTTTGCGGTGCCGGTGGGCACGCCAGTGCTGGCGACTGGCGATGGTATCGTCCAGAAGGCAACCAGCCACCCGCTGGCGGGTACCTATATCGTCATCAAGCATGGCCGTACTCTCTCTACCCGTTATCTGCACCTGAGCAAGCTGCTGGTCAAAACCGGTCAGCGAGTGAAGATGGGCGACAAGATCGGCCTCTCCGGCAACACAGGTCGCTCGACCGGTGCTCACCTGCACTACGAGCTGCGGATCAACAACCGCCCGGTCAATGCCATGACCGCCAAGCTGCCGATGGCTGAACCGCTCAGCGGCAAGGAGCGTCGTCAGTTCCTTGCCAAGGTGAAGAGCTACCGCAAGGAGCTGGCAGCGGGTTGATTCCTGTCGTCACAGCCTGAAATGAAAGGCCCCGCCAGATTGGCGGGGCCTTTTTACATGCGCAGTGACGGTCAATAACCCTTGTCGAAGTCGATTTTGCTATCCAGTGGCTGGCCATCGATAAAGCGGATGTAGTTGCGCACAAAGATCTGGGCCACATCATCCGGGAAGCTGTAGGCGCTGTTGTGGGGGGTGACGATGAGGTTGGGTTGGCCCCACAATGGACTGTCGGCGGGCAGCGGCTCCTGCTCGAACACATCCAGCACCGCCATCGCCAGCTTGCCGGTACGCAGTGCGGTGAGCAAATCGCCCGAGTGCACGGCGCTGCCACGACCGACGTTGAACAGGATGGCGCCCGGTTTGCAGTGTTCGAAGCGGGCGGCATTGAACAGATGACGGGTATCGCGGGTGGCTGGCAGCACGCTGACGATGACATCGGCCTGCGCCAGCATCTTGTTGAGCGCAGGTAGCTGATAAACCTGATCAAACCCGGCCCGCTCCCGACCGCTGCGGCTGATGCCCAGCACCTTCATGCCAAAATGTTTGCCGGTGTGGGCAATATGCTGACCAATGCTGCCGGTCCCCAGGATCAGCATGGTGCGCCCCTTGAGGCCCTGATAGGGGTGGCTTTGCCACAGTCGCTGTTTCTGCTGTTCCCGATAAAGGGGGATTTGGCGCATCAGGCTGAGCAGATGACCAAAGACATACTCGCTCATCAGCGGGCCGAAGATGCCGCGCACATTGGTGAGCTGGTAGTCGCGGCGACTGTCAGGGTCGAGCAGCACATCGACTCCCGCATAGGTGGACTGGAACCAGCTCAGCTTGTTGGCTTTGGGCAGCAGCGGTTTGGCACGGGCCGGTTCGGCCATCAGAATATGGGCTTCGCCGATCAGCTTCTCGGCATCGCTCTGGTTATCGGCTCGCAGAATGCGCAGATGGGGGAGATTGGCGGCCTTGAGCAGCCGTTCGTAGTGAGCATTATCCTGGCTGAGCAAAAGAAGGGTACGTTGGCTCATACTCTTGTTCCTTATCAGAATTTGCGGCGCAACAAGATGCCGCTCTCGACCCATCTTACCTGACTTCATATCGCAACATAGCCGACCAGGGCGCTTTTTCGTTTTCGCCGCGCGCCTCGTGGGCTACAATCTGCCCCACATTTTGCAAAGGATCCGACTCCAGTGTTTGGTGACAAGTTTTATAAGCGACTGGCCGAGCTACAGCCTTGGCAACAGACCGTCTACACCCTGGCGCTGGCAGAGCGCATGTACCCCAACTATGCCCTGTTCTGTCAGGCCTCCGGTTTTGGCAATGCTGGCGCTTTCCGGCATGCGCTGGATCAGATGTGGGTCTACCTCACCGTCAAGGGATCCCGGGTCAATCTGGGGGCCATTCTCGAAGAGTTCGAGTCTCACATTCCGGATCCCCGCAAGTTTGAATCCTACGGTGCCTATCCGGCGCTTGATGCCTGTGTTGCGCTGGGCTGCGCCTACAACTCGGTGATCTGCCGGGTCGGCGAAGAGGCCAACGATGCCAGCCATGCGTCGGTCGGTACCGTGGCCGGTTTTATCGAGCTGCTGGAAGAGCGGGATCTGACCGAAGAGGAGCTCTACGAGCACGAGTACATGGAAGCCGAGCTGGAGTTCCAGGTCGAGCTGCTCAAGCGGGTTGCCCATGAGCGCGACAGCGATCGAATCCTGGCCATAAGAGCATTCGCCTCTCAGGATGGCGTCTCCAATATCGGGATCAGCCTGGAAGAGTAATCCTCTGCGGCCCCTGATTGAAAAAAGCTCCCGTTCGGGAGCTTTTTTTATGCCTGAAATTGTTCAGCAGCTTATGCCTGCTCTTCGGTGAGGGGTCTGACGCTCAGCACCGGGGCGGCATCGATTTCGTCTGCATTCATCATGGCGGAGATGCGTTGCAGGGAAGAGAGCAGCAGGGTCTGCTCCCACGCTTCCAGTGCCTGAAAACGCTGGATGAAGCGCTCTTGCAGCGGGGTCGGGGCCTGGGCCAGCAGGGCGCGGCCTGCGTCAGTCAGTGTCGCGTGAACCTTGCGCTTGTCGGTATTGCTGCGAACGCGCTGCACCAGTTGGCGGCTCTCCAATCGGTCCATGATGGTGGTGGCGGTGGCCTGGCTCATGTTGGTGTGATCGGCCAGCTGACGCATGGAGACCTGTCCCAGCTCGTCGATCCCTTTGAGCAGCAAGAGTTGTGGGGAGGTGAGCCCGGCTTCTTTGATTAAGCGCCTGGAGTGCATGTCGATGGCACGAATAATCTGGCGCAGGGCGACCAGCACTTCATCATGTTTTTCCATGGGGTGTGCGTCATTGGAGGGCTATGGAGAGGGGAAAATTTTCCGCCTAATTCGGCACAAGGTCAATATGGTTTTTGTTGTAATAATTTCTGCTCTAATCAATTTTGTGTTAGGTTGACGGACATTTCACGGAGTTCACCCTGACATTTGAGGAGCTAAATGATGAATGACGAGCTGGATATCAAGTCTCTGGTGGCCGAGTTACGTGTGGTCAGAGTGCGCTATGAACTGCCGGATACCTCGGCTTTTGTGCGCTATCAGCCTGCTTATGATGAAGACCCGAACAACCTCAAGGTACACCACTATGATGGTGAGTTACCCCTCTCTTGCAGTGAGACAGGTACTTTCAATATAAAGGAGTTGGTGAACGAATTGCGCTACGCCTATGTGCTGGTGCACCTCTTTCCTGACGAAAGTGCCATGAACTTCTATCTGACCGGCCTCGATACCGGCCTGGCCCAGCTGGAGTTCATCGGTGGCTCTTACGACTTCAACCGCCTCTGGATCACCAGCGGTATCTCCAATCTGGGCGTCCCCATGGCCATCTTCCTTGGCAAGCGTCACGCCGTGAATGGCCAGCCCTCGGTTTCGCTGGTGGATCACCGCGAACAGACGGCCGGCAAACTGGTCTATCGCGCCATCGGCGGTGCCGGTGATCATGTGGGCGAAGACTTTTTCAACAACGACTAAGGAGGCTGGATGCGAGCAAGCAAA
This sequence comes from Aeromonas sp. s11, assembly GCF_040907945.1. NCBI lineage: Bacteria > Pseudomonadati > Pseudomonadota > Gammaproteobacteria > Aeromonadales > Aeromonadaceae > Aeromonas > Aeromonas sp. s11. The sequence goes on from NZ_JBFOCU010000028.1 coordinate 30,008, forward strand.
GGGCTATTGAAAGGCCTCAACCCGACTATGGCCATGACGGCCCTCACCGTGATCACCCTGTTTTTGCTGTTTGGCGTATTTGTTCCCGATACCGCGGCCGCCTGGTTTGTCGGTGCCAAGGATCAGATTATTGCCGGGTTCAAGTGGTACTACATTCTGGTGGTCGCCCTGTTCCTGTTCTTCGCTGTCTACCTGATGTTCAGCCGTTTTGGCAGCATCCGGCTGGGTGACGACGACCAGGTACCGGAGTTCGGCTACTTCGCCTGGTTCTCCATGCTCTTTAGCGCAGGCATGGGTATCGGTCTGGTGTTCTGGAGCATCGCCGAGCCGATGAACCATCTGCAGGGCAATCCGTTCATTACCGAAGGGATGACCCCGGAAGCGGCCCAGATCGCCATGCGCCTCACCTTTTTCCATTGGGGCCTGCACCCCTGGGCCATCTATGTGATCGTTGGCCTATCGCTGGCCTTTTTCAGTTATCGCCGCAAGTTGCCGCTGGCGATCCGCTCCGTGCTTTACCCCATCCTCGGTGAGCGCATCTACGGCTTCTGGGGCCATGCGGCCGATGTGCTGGCCGTGTTCGGCACCGTGTTCGGGGTGGCGACCTCCCTCGGTCTGGGGGTCTCCCAGATGAATACCGGTCTCAACCAGATGTTTGGTATGGCGGTGTCGCAGTCCAACCAGCTCTGGCTGATTGGCGGTATCAGCCTGATCGCCACTCTGTCGGCGGTTTCCGGGGTCGGGCGCGGAGTGAAGATCCTCTCCGAGCTCAATATCTGGCTGAGCGTCTTCGTGCTCGCACTCTTTCTGGTGCTGGGGCCGACCACCTATATCCTCAACGCCTATGTACAGAACATCGGTGATTACCTGCAGAACATCGTCAAACTGAGCTTCTGGACCAACACTGAAGCCAACGGCACCTCGGCCTGGCAGTCGAGCTGGACGGCGTTTTACTGGGGCTGGTGGATTGCCTGGGCGCCGTTTGTCGGCATGTTTATCGCCCGCATCTCCAAAGGGCGTACTATCCGCGAGTTTGTGCTCGGTGTGTTGCTGGTACCCTCTCTGCTCGGCATGTTCTGGCTCACCGTGTTTGGCGGTACGGCGATGAATCTGGAGCTGTTTGGCGGTGGCGGCGTGGTCGCTGCGGTCAATCAGGATGTGACGCTGGCGCTCTACAAGACGGTCGAGCTGCTGCACTGGGATACCTTCGGCTGGATCGCCAAGGCCGTGTTGACCCTGCTCATCTGCACCTACTTCATCACATCCAGTGACTCGGGCACGCTGGTCATCACGACTCTGCTCTCCATCGGTGATCAGGAGCCGCCGGTACTGCACCGCGCCGTATGGGGTCTGGGGCAGGGGCTGGTTGCCGCTATCCTGCTGGTCTCCGGCGGCCTGGCAGCCTTGCAGGCGGCCAGCATCATAGCCGCGCTGCCCTTCTCGGTGATCATGTTGGCGATGTGCTATTCGCTGATGCTGGGGCTCAAGCAGGAGAGCCAGCGCCAGTTCGAATATCGCCAGAACCTCAAGCGCCACGATGGCTCATCCCATATGAGCCTGATGGAGCGAATTGGTCCGGCATAACGGCACCAGCAGGGGTTAGCGCCCCCTCACATATCAATCTGGATGCAAAACGGCCGCCCTGGCGATGTTCTCCTTGCGGAGCTCATCATCAGGGCGGCCGTCTGTTATGGGGCCGAGGTTACTCCTCGATAAAGGTCCACTCATCCTTGATGCGGCTGATGGCATCGGTGCGCTTTTTGGCGAGCTGCTCCTTGATCTCTTCCCCTTTGAAACCGGCCGCCACAATCTCTTTCACCGGCACCGCCTGGGCGGCAGCCAGCGCTTCGGCCACATAGTCCGGCTCGGCGTAGACCCGCTCCTCGAAACCGGTGCGGCCGTGGAAGTCGGCGCGACAGGCATCCAGCAGCTGGGCAAAGCGCTCGGGGCGGCGCCAGGCATCGGCCTTGTCGAACACCTTGAGCAGGGTGGCTGGCTTGAGCTCAAAGGCGATATGGATGTGGGTATGCAGATCGCTCACCAGCAGCGCCAGATCCCGGCACTCGTTGGGAACCCGGAACCGCTCGCACAGGGCGCGAATAAGCGGCAGCCCCTTCTGGCCATGACCGTGATGGCTTGGCCAGAACTCCTTGGGGGTGACTCCCTTGCCAAGGTCGTGGCAGAGGGCAGCAAAGCGGACGGTCAATTCCGGGGAGATCCGGCACGCCTGCTCCAGCACCATCAGGGTGTGGATGCCGGTGTCGATCTCCGGATGCCACTTGGCCGGGGCGGGCACGCCAAACAAGGCATCGATCTCGGGGAAGAGCGCCTTGAGTGCACCGCACTGGCGCAGCACCTCGATAAAGATCTGCGGGGTTGGTCCCAGCAGCACCTTCTCCAGCTCCTTCCAGACTCGCTCCGGCGTGAGGTGGGCCAGCTCGCCAGCGGCCGTCATCTCGCTCATCAGGGCGAGGGTCTCCGGCGCTATGGTAAAGCCCTGAGCGTGGAAGCGGGCGGCGAAGCGGGCGACCCGCAAGATGCGCAGCGGATCTTCGGCAAAGGCGGGGGAGACGTGGCGCAGCAGCCGTTTTTCCAAATCCTTGATGCCGCCGTAGGGATCATGGAGCTGGCCCTGATCATCCTCGGCGATGGCGTTGATGGTGAGATCCCGGCGCAGCAGATCCTGTTCCAGCGTCACATCGGGGGCGGCGTGGCAGACAAAGCCGGTGTAGCCCTGACCCTGTTTGCGTTCGGTACGGGCGAGGGCATACTCCTGCTGGGTTTTGGGGTGAAGAAACACGGGAAAGTCGCGGCCGACCTGGGTAAAACCCAGCGCCAGCATCTGTTCCACGGTGGCGCCGACCACCAGATAATCTCTGTCGCCCTGCGGCAATCCCAGCAGGCGATCCCGCACTGCGCCCCCAACCAGATAAGTCTGCAAACCGTCTCTCCCGTCATCAATCGTGGGGCCGAGTATATCGTCTTTGTTACCGCTTTGCTGCCTGAGCACCACCTGCCCGCAGCGTCAGTCAGCGCGGCTTTGACTTGGGCGTGACGAGGCCTTACGCTGCCGCACCAGACAGCTGGCGCTGTGCTGCGGGATGACTTTATGCCCACGCAGGCCAGATGAGCCGAAGGAACCGCAGAGTTCCCCTTATATCAACGACATGAGAACAACGTGAATCAATCAACCTTCGCAAGCCGGGTTCTGGAGTGGTACGAGCTTCATGGCCGCAAAACCCTGCCCTGGCAGCAGGAGAAGACCCCTTACCGGGTCTGGGTCTCGGAGATCATGCTGCAGCAGACCCAGGTCGCCACAGTCATCCCCTATTACCAGCGTTTTATGGCGCGCTTCCCCGATGTGGTGGCGCTGGCCGATGCCCCTGTCGACGAGGTGCTGCACCACTGGACCGGACTTGGCTACTACGCCCGGGCCCGCAACCTGCACAAGGCGGCTCAGCAGATCCGCGATCATCACCACGGCCTCTTTCCCGAGCGCTTTGACGAGGTGATGGCATTGCCGGGGATTGGCCGTTCTACCGCCGGGGCCGTGTTGTCGCTCTCTCTGGGTCAGCCCCACGCCATCCTTGATGGCAATGTGAAGCGGGTACTTACCCGCTGGCTGGCGCTGCCGGGCTGGCCCGGTCAAAAATCGGTGGAGAACGAGCTGTGGGAGATCGCTATTCGGCTCACCCCCAAGCTCGGTGTGGCGCACTACAACCAGGCGATGATGGATATCGGGGCCACTATCTGCACCCGCAGCAAGCCAGCTTGTGATCGCTGTCCGGTGCGGGCCGATTGCCAGGGGCTGTCGCAAGGCAAGCCTACCGCTTATCCCAACAGCAAGCCCAAGAAGAGCATTCCGGCCCGTGACGGCGTCATGCTGCTGATCCGTCACGGCGATGAGCTGCTGCTGGAGAAGCGGCCGCCGCAGGGGATCTGGGGCGGGCTCTACTGCTTCCCGCAGGTGGCCTCGCTGGCGGAGGTGGATGGTCTGCTGGCGTCCCTCGGCCTGAGCCATCACGGTTATCGTGAACTGGCCGGTTTTCGCCATACCTTCAGCCACTTCCATCTCGATATTCAGCCGTTGCTGATTGACATTGATGAGGCGCAGCCGCTGCGGCTCATGGAAGCAGATAACCGACTCTGGTATAACTTACGCCATCCTGCCGAGGTGGGGCTGGCGGCCGCCACGGCCCGTCTGCTCGCCTATCCAGAGTTACAACCATAGAGGTCAACATGAGCCGTACTGTATTTTGCCAACGCCTGAAAAAAGAGGGCCCGGGTCTGGATTTCCAACTCTATCCCGGTGAGCTCGGCAAGCGGATTTTTGACAACATCAGCAAGGAAGCCTGGGCTGAGTGGCAGAAGAAGCAGGTGATGCTGATCAACGAGAAAAAGCTCAACATGATGAATCTTGAGCATCGCCAACTGCTGGAAAAAGAGATGGTCAGCTACCTGTTTGATGCAGGTGAAGTGCAGATCGAAGGTTACACCCCGCCTGCCCAGTAAGCTCTCCGGCTGTTGTACGTGTGAACAGGTGCGGGAATGGCGCCACACTGGCGTGACCGCTCCTGAAGTCGCAGCAAATGAATGATGGGCAGCTCTGCTGCCCGGTTTGAGGATCCTATGGGCCGATTTTTTTGGCTGCTGTGCACCCTGCTGTTTCTCTCTGCCTGCTCATCCTCCCCCAAGCCCAGCGGGAGTGAGGATGACGATCTGGTCAACGGCAAGGACATCCGCGGTTTTGAACACATGATCAGCGCGCTCTCCCATAACGTGAACGAGATATGGGGGCGGGAGGCGCTGTTTGCGGGCAAGTTTGACTACGTCAAATACACGGATCAGTACAAGAGCCGGGCCCACATCGACTTCTCCAGCGGTCACATCATGGTGGAGACGGTCTCGGGCATCGATCCCCGCGCTCACCTGCGTCGCGCCATCATCGAGACCCTGCTGACGCCGGACGATCCGGCCGAAGTGGATCTTTACTCCGATCGGGAAATTCTGACCGGTGGCGAGCCTTTCCTCTATGGTCAGGTGCTGGACAATCAGCGCCAGCCAATCCGCGCCTCCTGGCGCGCCGAGCGTTATGCCGATTACCTGCTCAATACGGCGATGAAGAAGCGCACTCTGGGTATTCGCACCATCTTCTTCGTTGATATTCCCATGGTGGCCAACCATGAAGATCGACGGGGCTACAAGTATGCGGGGATCATCCGGGAAGCGTCGCGCAAATACGGCGTGCCGGAGAGCCTGATCTATGCGGTGATCAAGACCGAGAGCAGCTTCAACCCCTATGCGGTGAGCCATGCAAACGCTTATGGCCTGATGCAGGTGATTCCGGCCACTGCCGGTCGTGACGTCTATGTCCGGGTCAAGGGCAAGAACGGTCAGCCGACCCGGGAGGAGCTGTTCAACCCGGCCTACAACATCGATGTTGGTACCGCCTATCTGCACCTGTTGCAGACCGTCTATCTGGCGGATATTCAGGATCCGCGCTCCCGTCGCTATGCGGTGATCTCCGCCTATAACGGTGGTGCGGGCGGGGTACTCAATACCTTCTCCAGCGATCGCAAGGCGGCGCCGGGCCGGATCAACCGGCTCTCCCCCGAGGCGGTCTATCAGGTGTTGACCGAACAGCATCCCAAAGAGGAGGCGCGCCGTTACCTCTACAAGGTCAATCAGGCCGAGAAGGGGTTCAAGAGAGCCTTTGCCAGTCGGGCCGGTTAAGCGGTGACGCTGGGTTAACCATGCAAAAGGGCGCTTGATATCAAGCGCCCTTTTAACGTCTGGCCAGTTCGTCGTTGAAGTGGCCTTATTTGGCGATAAAGCCGCCCTTGGTCTGCGGGGCCGCGCCCACTTTCTCCAGGGTTTTCACTTCCACTTCGGTCTTGTTCCAGCTGTGGTCCACTTCACCACGGATGCGGATCTGATCATCCGGGCCCACTTCGGTGCCACGCCACACATCCTGATCCACTTCGACCTCCACCTCACTGCTGGCATCGCGGAACAGATAGTTCTCGCCGCCCAGGTGCTTGACCAGTTTCCCTTCCAGGGTGGCCCAGCTGTCATCGGCCAGATCTTTCAGCTGAGCAACGGAAACCTTGTTCTGCTCTTGCGGGCCTGTGTAGGCCGCCATGGCAAAAGAGGAGACAGACATCAGGGTCAACAGTCCGATTACGCTTGCGCTTGCCTTGTTCATTTCATACTCCTGTCGTTGGTATGAGGGCATTGTGCCGGGGGGGGCGTGAAACAAGCGTGAAAGAAATAGGCTGGTGTGATTGTCTGTTTTGTGAGCGCAAGCGATTTCATCGGTGGCGGAACATGTGTGATTTCATCTGGAACTGTAATCTGTCGCCTTCACCAGGAGTCAGTGGCAGCAGACTCTTCCCATGCCTGTCGCCACTCGAGGAGAAGTCCGCAGGTCTCACCTGCTTAATCGAAGAGCATAACAATATGAAAAAATGGCTTGTTTGTTTATTGGGGTTAATGGCATTGACCGCGCAAGCGGCAGAGGGACGCCAACCTTTTTCCCGGGTTGTGATGTTTGGTGACAGCCTCTCCGACACCGGCAAGATGTACAAGAAGATGCGGGGGTATCTCCCCTCCAGCCCACCTTACTTCAACGGGCGATTCAGCAACGGCCCGGTATGGCTGGAGCAGTTGGGTGACGAGCGTTTTCCCGGTCTGGTCGTGGCCAACGAGGCTGAAGGCGGTGCAACCGCGGTGGCCTATAACCATCTGGGGGCCCTGAATGGCTGGCTCGGTTTCTGGTCCTGGGATCCCAAATATCAGGTGATCAACAACCTCGATTACGAGATCGATCAGTTCCTGAAAAAGGACAAGTTCCGCCCCGATGATCTGGTGGTGATCTGGGTCGGTGCCAACGACTATCTGGCTTATGGCTGGAACACCGAGCGGGATGCGGATCGGGTGATCGATACCATCCGGCTGGCATCCAACCGGTTGGTGCTCAACGGCGCGCAGCAGATCCTGCTGTTCAACATTCCTGATCTGGGGCAGACCCCGTCAGCCCGCAGCATGAAGGTGGTGGAGAAGGTGCGCCATGTGGCCAGTTACCACAACCAGAAGTTGCAGAACCTCACTCGAGAGCTGGCTCCCCTTGGCATCGTGAAGCTGTTCGAAGTGGACAAGCAGTTTGACGAGATGATGCGCGATCCTCAGCAGTTCGGGCTGAGTGACACAGAACACGCCTGCTACGGTGGTGGCTATACATGGAAGCCGTTCTCCGGCAGCGCCGCCGAGGTGGCTGCGACCCCGGCTTTAAGTGTCTCCGAAAGAGTGGCTATTGCCGGTAACCCGATCCTGGCGCAGGCGGTGGTGAGCGGGCAGGCAAAAGGGCGAGCAGCGACTCTCAACTGCGATGAGCATATGTTCTGGGATCAGGTGCATCCGACCAAGACGGTGCACAAGGTACTGAGCCAGCGTGTTGCTGACTTTATCGATCAGCACTACGAGTTTGTTCGTCACTGATATCGCTTCGGGCCAGCATGTTGCTGGCCTTTTTCTCCTATTCGCCCTCATTTGTGCGTCTTTTTGCGTCACATTCAGTTCAAATAACAAACGCTTGTTGCTGTTTTTGTAACGTGGTTGCGTTAGAGTGTTTTTTGTTAATTGATATCAGTGACTTGAAAATAGGCTAACGTTGATATGCTGCGATCGCTTTTGGGTGGTTGCACCTATAAGACGAGGTGATATCAATCAACCTCCTCCTACATAAAGTTGCAGAGGCTCAAACATGAAAAAATCATTGATTACCTTGCTGGTTACCGGCTTGCTGGCGGCCAATGCCCAGGCTGCCGGTCAGGACAACACCTGGTATGGCGGTGCCAAACTGGGTTGGTCCAACTTCTACGGCATTGATGAAAGCAATGCCCTGACCCTTGGCAATGAAACCAACGATGCCTTGGGTGCAGGCGTGTTTGGCGGTTATCAGATCAACAAGAATCTGGGGTTGGAGCTGGGTTACGACTATCTGGGCAATTACAAATACGATGCCACTACGGCGGCAGGCGCTTTCAGTGATGAAGTAAAAGCACAGCTGGCTCAACTGACCCTGAAACTGGGCTTCCCGGTTACCGATAATCTGGATCTGTATGGCCGTGTCGGTGGCGGTTATGGCTGGGCTGATACCAAGAGCGATGTCTACAAAGATGACAGCCGCTTTGTCATGGTCGGTGCATTGGGTGCCGAGTATGCGTTCAATCTCGACTGGGCCGCTCGCCTGGAGTACCAGTACACCACCCCGTATGGCAGTCGTGATGATACCGGTTTGAGAATGGATAACGGCCTGCTCTCACTGGCAGCGGTTTATCGCTTTGGTCAGGTTGCCCCTGTGGCGCCCGCCCCGGCTCCGGAACCAGCTCCTGCACCTGTGATGGTTGAGAAGCAGTTCACCCTGAGCTCCGATGTGCTGTTTGACTTCAACAAGGCGACTCTCAAGCCAGAGGCCAGTCAGGCACTGGATAGCCTCTATAGCCAGATTGAAGAGGCGCGACCCAAAGATGGTGTGGCAACTGTAATTGGTCACACCGACCGTATCGGTTCCGATGCCTACAACCAGAAACTCTCCGAGCAGCGTGCCCAGACCGTTGCCAACTATCTGGTTGGTAAAGGGATTCCGGCCGCCAAGATCAATGTGGAAGGGCGTGGTAAATCCTCACCGGTTACCGGCGACAGCTGCGTCAGCAAGTCCAAGCGTGAGCTGATCGTCTGCCTGGCTCCGGATCGCCGTGTTGATGTGAAAGTCGAAGGTGTCAGCGAGGTGCAGGAGTAATCCTTCACACTGAGCAGGTTTCCAATGGGGCTGGAATGAACAGCTCCTGTCGGAGCAAGAGAGACCAAAAAGCCAGTCAGTTGATCTGACTGGCTTTTTACATTGGCATTGCGGTCGGGCAGGGGACTAAATCAGGAAGGGAGCGGCATCACCCGGTTGCGCCCCAGCTCCTTGGCCTTGTAGAGCAGCTTGTCGGTACGTTCGACCAGACAGTCTGCGCTCTCCTGACCGTTGAACTCACCCACGCCAAACGAGGCTGTGATGTGGTCAATGCGGCGGCCCGATTTGCGATCCAGAATCGACATCCGCTCGATGGCGCGGCGCATGCTCTCCGCCATCTGTCTGGCCAGCGCCAGCGAGCGATGGGGGACCAGCATGGCGAACTCCTCCCCACCCAGCCGATAGGCGGTGACCCCCTCCTTGCAGGCGTCGCGCAGCCGTTTGCTGAAGGCGCGCAGTACCTGATCGCCGAGCAGGTGACCGTACTCGTCGTTGAAGTTCTTGAAGCGATCGATATCGGCGAGGATCAGCGAGAAGGGGTGCTGGCTGCGGATCAATCCTTCCAGCTCCAGATCGAAGGCGCGGCGGTTGAGCAGGTTGGTGAGGGCATCCTCGTTGGCCAGTTTGCGTGTCTCGTTGAGCGCGGCCCGCAGCTCTTTGATCTCTTTCTCCGCATTGCTGAGCTGGTTGCGAAAGTGCATGGTGGACATGCGCACATCCCGCGATTCGCGCACCAGCTCCCGCAGGATCCCCATGGTGTCTTCCAGGCTGAAGCCCTCGTCATCAATGCGGCTGAGCTTGTCAAAACTCTTGTCGAGCATCTCCTGAAACATGCCGGTATCGGAGATGGCGTCCTGCATGGAGTGGCCTAGCTCGTTGGCCATGGCGGCGAGGCTCAGTTTCATCGCCTCCATCTGCTTCTCGTCCTGAGCGGCCAGATACTGGTGATAGAGCCGCTCGCAGGTGGTGAGCGAGCAGGTTCCCTGCATTTTGACTGCCTGATCAATCGCCTGGTTGAGCTCGGGCATGCTGGCCGAGACATAGTTGTACCATAGGTGGTAATTGTCCGGCGTCGTGGGGATCTGGTACTTGATCATCAAAGGGACCGCCTGTTTGAGATAGGCGGCGGATTGGGCAAATGTGTCCTTACTCATGAGTTCTGTGTCTCATCATGCCAGCGAACTGAAGATAGTATGACAGAGAGATTGGCCAAAAGGCAGCCGATGGATGCCATTCGCCCCCCCCTCCGATATAATGGCACCGTTACCACCTACCCTAAGGCCTGCTTATGTCTCAAAAAGATCCTTTCCTCGAACGCGAGGCCGAAAAATACGATAACCCCATCGCCAGTCGCGAGTTGATCCTGGAACTCATCAAGGGCCATGAAAAGCCCATGTCCCGTGAAGAGTTGGCCAAGGTCCTCAAGCTGAAAGATGAAGAGCCGTTGGAAGCCTTGCGTCGTCGTCTGCGCGCCATGGAGCGTGATGGACAACTGGTATTCACTCGCAACCAATGTTATGCCCTGCCGGATCGCCTGAATCTGGTCAAAGGTTATGTAATCGGCCACAAGGATGGCTTCGGTTTTCTGCGTCCGGAAGGTGGTGGTCCGGATCTGTATCTGAACAACCGAGAGATGCAACGCCTGATGCATGGCGATTACGTGCTGGTGCAGCCGACCGAGATTGACCGCAAGGGTCGTCAGGAAGCGCGTCTGGTGCGCCTGCTCAAGTCCCGTGAGGCAGACATTGTCGGCCGTTACTTCGTCGAGAATGGCGTTGGTTTCGTGGTGCCGGATGACAGCCGTATCGGCCAGGACATCATCATCCCGGAAGGGGAAAACAAAGGGGCTCGCCAGAGCCAGGTCGTGGTTGTGCGGATCAATCAGCGCGCCACCTCCCGCATCAATGCCGTCGGCACCGTACTGGAAGTGCTGGGTGAGAACATGGCGCCGGGCATGGAGATCGAAATTGCCCTGCGTACCCACGGCATTCCGCATACCTGGCCGGAAGAGGTGACCAAAGAGGTTGCCGGTCTCGGTGAGCAGGTGCCGGAGAAGGCCAAAGAGGGCCGCATCGACCTGCGCGCTCTGCCGCTGGTGACCATCGACGGGGAAGATGCCCGTGACTTCGATGACGCCGTCTTCTGTGAAGCCAAACGTGGTGGCGGCTGGCGCCTGTGGGTTGCCATTGCTGACGTCTCCGCCTATGTGAAGCCTGGCACGGCGCTGGATGCCGAAGCGTATCAGCGCGGCAACTCCGTCTACTTCCCCGAGTTCGTGGTGCCCATGCTGCCGGAGGTGCTCTCCAACGGCTTATGTTCCCTGAACCCGCAAGTTGACCGCCTCTGCATGGTGTGCGAGATGACCATCTCCGCCGCTGGCCGCATGTCCGGCTACAAGTTCTACGAAGCGGTAATGAACTCTCACGCCCGTCTGACCTACACCAAGGTTGCCGCGATCCTCGATGGCGATCCCAAGCTGCGTCAGCAGTATGATCCGCTGGTGGGCCATATCGAGGAGCTCAACAACCTCTACAAGGCGCTCAAGCATGCCCGTCATCAGCGCGGTGCGGTGGAGTTCGAGAGCGAGGAGACTCGCTTCATCTTCAACGCCCAGCGCAAGATCGACCGCATCGTGCCACTGGTGCGCAACGATGCCCACAAGATCATCGAAGAGTGCATGATCCAGGCGAACGTGGCTGCTGCCCGTTACATCGAGAAGAACGAAGCCTTTGCCCTGTTCCGGGTCCACGACCGTCCGGGCGAAGAGCGTCTGACCGGTTTCCGCGATTTCCTGGCCGAACTGGGTCTGGAGCTCAAGGGCGGTCTCGAGCCCGAGCCGAAGGATTTCGCCGAGCTGGCTGCCAAGTTTGAAGGGCGCCCCGATGCGGAGCTGCTCTCCACCATGCTGCTGCGCTCCATGCGTCAGGCCATCTATCAGGCCGACAACATCGGTCACTTCGGTCTGGCCCTGAAGTCCTACGCGCACTTCACCTCGCCGATCCGTCGCTACCCAGACCTGATCCTGCACCGGGCGATCAAGTACCAGACTGCCAAGGAGCAGCAGGGCAACCTGCGCCACAAGTGGACCCCGAGCGGTGGTTATCACTACCAGCTGGAAGAAGTGGACCCGATGGGCGAGCACTGCTCCATGACCGAGCGCCGTGCCGACGATGCCACTCGCGACGTGGCCGACTGGCTCAAGTGCGAGTACATGCTGGATCACGTGGGTGACGAGTTTGACGGCGTTATCGCCAGCGTCACCGGCTTTGGCTTCTTCGTGCGTCTGGCGGAGATCCACATCGACGGTCTGGTGCACGTCAGCACCCTCACCAACGACTACTACCAGTTTGATCCCCTGCACATGCAGCTGATTGGCGAGAACTTCCGCCGTCGCTACCGTCTGGGCGACAAGGTGCGGGTCAAGGTGATGGGCGTCAATCTGGATGATCGCAAGATCGACTTCGTGATGGTGGAAGAGCCGCTCAAGGCCACCGGCAAGAACGCCAAAGAGATGGCGCGCAAGCAGGCCGAGATCAAGAAAGAGAAGGCCAAGAGCGCCCAGCGCCACGAAAAACGTAAAGAGGGCAAGGATCACGGTAAATCCGACAAGGGTGGCCGTGCCAAACCGAGCAACAGACGACCGAGCAAAAAGGCTCGCGATAAGGCCAAGAGCACTAAATGAGTACTGAACTGATCTACGGCATTCACGCTGTATCCGCGCTGCTGGAGCGCACCCCGGAGCGCTTTATCGAAGTGTGGGCCCTCAAGGGGCGGGATGACGACCGGCTGCAACCCCTGCTGACCGAGCTGGAATCCCTCGGCCTCAAGGTGCAGAGCGTGAACCGCAAGACCCTTGATGACAAAGCGGAAGGCAACAATCACCAGGGCATCATGGCCCGGGTGAAAGAGGCGCCGAAGCTGGCCGAGCACGATCTGGCCAGCCTGCTGGACGAGCTGGCGGCACAACAGAACCAGCCCTTCCTGCTGGTGCTGGATGGCGTGACCGATCCGCACAACCTCGGCGCCTGCCTGCGCAGCGCCGATGCTGCCGGGGCTCATGCTGTCATCGTGCCGCGGGACAAGGCCACCGGCCTGACCCCGATCGTGCGCAAGGTTGCCTGTGGCGCGGCCGAAGTGGTGCCGCTCATTCAGGTCACCAACCTGGCCCGCACCCTGCGCGAATTGCAGGAGCGCGGCGTCTGGATTGTCGGCACCGCTGGCGAGGCCGATCACGACCTCTATCAGGCCAAACTGACCGGCCCGATGGCGCTGGTGATGGGTGCCGAAGGTAAAGGTATGCGTCGCCTGACCCGCGAACATTGCGACGAGCTGGTGAGCATCCCGATGGCAGGGGCGGTATCCAGCCTCAACGTCTCGGTGGCAACCGGCGTTTGCCTGTTTGAAGCCGTGCGCCAGCGCCGTGCTTGATCATGCTGACTGACAGACCCCCCTTCGATTGGGCGCAGGTCGCAGATAAAGAGGAGGCCGCGCGCCTCCTCTCTTTTGCCCGCCCTCTGACCCTCAGCTCGAAAAGCTGCCTCTGGCACGCCGGCGACAGCCCGGATCTGCTGGTCAGGGTGGAGCAGGGGCTGCTGCGGGCCAAGCTGGTGCTGGAGGATGGCCGCGAGTACATCAAGGAGTTCTACTGGGAGGGGGACGAGTTTCTCGACTTCCACCACCTGCTCAGTGGCGAGCCGGCCCGCTACAGCGTGGAGGCGCTGGAGTCTTGCCGTCTGCAGCTGTTCAGTCTGGCCGACCTGCGCCAGCTGCCCGGCTGGCCGCGCTGGTACCAGCACCTGCTGGAGGTGCAGCTGCGCATCAAGGAGGAGAAGGAGCAGTTGCTGCTGACCGGCAGCCCGCAGGCGCGCTATCAGCACTTTCTCGACAGCTTTCCCGCGCTTGATGCCAGAGTGCCGGATCACCAGATCGCCGCTTATCTTGGCATTACTCCCATCAGTCTTAGTCGCATTCGCAAACGGCTGAAAGAACTTAACAAAGGTTAATGCAGGGCGCTGGCGCCACGATTATGCTGGCAGGCCGAACTGATAAGGAGTTGCCGATGAACTGGATCCTGAAACCCTGGTCTGAACTGACCACTGACGAGTTGTATGAGTTGCTGGCGCTGCGGGCCGAGGTATTCGTGGTGGAGCAGACCTGTCCCTTTCAGGATCTGGACGGGCTCGATCGCCGCGAAGGGGTCTGGCACCTGCTCGGCTATCAGGGCGAGCTGCTGGCCGCCTATACGCGGATCATGGCGCCCGGCATCAGCGACGAGAGCGGCGCCGCCATCGGTCGGGTGGTGACCTCACCCAAGGCGCGCGGCGGCGGTCTCGGTCATAAGCTGATCAGCGAGGCGGTCAAGGCGTGCGAGGCGCGCTGGCCGACCCACAGCATTTGGCTGGGGGCGCAGGCCCATCTGCAAGGCTTCTATGGCCAACACGGTTTTGTGGCGGAAGGGGAAGGCTATCTCGAAGATGATATCCCCCATATGGGGATGCGCAGAGTGGTGGCATAACCACTCGTCAGAGTGATTCAGAATGCAGAAGGGCCATCCCGCGGGATGGCCCTTCTCTTTATCGCCAGGCTATCACTTCTTCTTTTTCTTCTTGGCGGACTTCTTCTTGTCGACCGGCTTTTTCTTCTTCACCGGTACCCGCGCTTCCTTGTGTTTCGGGCGCAGCTCGTCGATCACCCGGCGCTTGAGGCGCTCCTCGGTGTAGCGCTCGATCTTGGCGACCATCGCCATGTCGTGGGCTTCCACCAGGCTGATGGCACAGCCACGGTTGCCGGCGCGGCCTGTACGACCGATCCGGTGGACGTAAACGTCGGCGCCGTAGGGCATGTCGTAGTTGATGACATGGCTGACGTTCGGCAGGTCGATGCCGCGGGCGGCGACGTCGGTGGCGATCAGGAAGGGTACTTCCCCTTCGTGGAACTTGCGGATCGATTCGATACGCTTGCTCTGCTCCATCTCGCCACGGATCCAGGCGCAGGAGATGCCTGCCGCCTGTAGCTGGCCGGAGAGCTCCGCCAGACGCTCGCGGGTCTTGACGAAGATGATGGCTTTCTGGGTTTCCGAATCTTTCAGGATATGGGTCAGCAGCGCCAGCTTGTGGGCGGCGTCATCAGCCAGATGGATCCACTGGGTGATGGGGCGACGTTCGCTGCGGGGCGGCTCGGCGTGCAGCTCCACCGGATCCTTGAGGATCTCGTTGGCGAACTTCTCAAGGCCGGCCCCTTCCAGGGTGGCGGAGAAGAGCATGGTGTGCTTGCGGTAGCGCGCTTCGGCCACGATGCGGTTCACATCCTTGATAAAGCCCATGTCCAGCATGCGGTCCGCTTCATCCAGCACCAGCACTTCGATGTCGTGGCTCTCGAACTCCTCTTTCTCGATGTACTCGAGCAGACGGCCCGGGGTGGCCACCACTATGTCGGTGGTCTTGGTCAGGGCAGGCAACTGCTCTTCATGGCTGACGCCGCCGATGATGGTTTCGATGCTGAGGTTGGTATGGGCCGCCAGCGCCTTGGCGTGGGCGGTCACCTGCAGCGCCAACTCGCGGGTCGGGGTCAGGATCAGCATGCGGCAGGGGCCCGGCTTGCGGCGCGGGAAGTCCAGCAGGTGCTGGAGTGCCGGCAGCAGGAAAGAGGCGGTCTTGCCGGTACCGGTCGGTGCGGATGCCAGAATATCGCGGCCGTCCAGGGCTGGCTCCAGCACCATCTGCTGGATGGTGGTGGGGCGGGTGAATCCCATCTCGGCCAAGGCCCGGTTGAGGGCTGGGTGCAGGTCGAAATCATCAAAGGACTGGCTCATGGCAATACTCGGTCATTAAGGAAACGGCAGATTATAGGCGATTATCTCGTCGGCTCCTATTGGTGAGTGTGTCTTAGCCGCTATAATCGCCCACCATTTTTGCAGATGACGGGGGCCAGATGGGACGTAGTCGCGGATTTACCTTCAAACAGTTCCATATCAATCACGATCGCTGCGCCATGAAGGTGGGCACCGATGGCATTTTGCTCGGTGCCTGGGCGCCGGTCGAACAGGCGCGACGAGTGCTCGATATCGGCACCGGCAGCGGCCTGATCGCCCTGATGCTGGCCCAACGCAGCAGATCTGACTGCCGTCTTGATGCGGTCGAGCTGGATATTAATGCGGCCAGTCAGGCGCGGGAGAATGCGGCTGCTTCTCCCTGGGCCGATCGGGTGACCATCATAGAGAGTGCCATTCAGGATTATCAGGCCGACCCTTACGATCTTGTCGTCTCCAACCCTCCCTATTTCGTGGCAGGCCAGTCATTTAGCGATCCGGCGCGGGCGTTGGCCCGCCATACCGGCGCCCTCGACAGCCACGCATTACTGGCGGCCTGCGATCGTTTGTTGAGCCCGAACGGGCAGGTAGCGCTGGTGCTGCCGACGGCGATGGCCGATGAAATTTTATGCATTTCGGCGAATTATGATCTGCATGGCATTTGTTATACAGCTGTTATCACCAGAGAGGGTAAAGAGGCAAATCGTGTTTTATTGCTACTTGGCAGAGGATTAAACAGGTGTGAGAGGGGTGAAATTGTGATCCATTCTGCTGATGGGGCCTATTCCGACAGATATATCCAACTGACCAACCCCTTCTATTTGAAGATGTAAATTTCGTCTTGAACTATTTTTTCACGCCATTATGCTGGTTCCAGATCGAGCGCCCGCTCCAGACCAGCTAAAACCACTGGTTGCGATGAAAAAACATGCGGGGCTCTTTTTTTATACCCCCCGAACACACCCGGTCAGCGACCGATAAAAACTATAACAAGCAATAATTTACAAGACAGACGAGGTTGAACTTGACGAAATCACTCACATTGTCCGATGTACTCGGATTAGGGTTTATGACCTTCGCCTTCTACTTGGGCGCCGGTAACATCATTTTCCCGCCGTTGGCCGGTTACATGGCTGGTGAGCACCTCTCCCTGGCGATGTTTGGCTTCCTGGTCACTGCCGTGGGCCTGCCTCTGGTGACCATTCTGGCCGTGGCGAAAGCCGGTAACGGCTGGGCTGGCATGACCAAGCTGCTGCCTGCCGGTGTCGCGACTGCGCTGGCCGTGGCCATCTATATCATCATAGGCCCGGCCTTTGCCGCGCCCCGTACCGGTCTGGTTGCCTACGAAATGGGCCTCAAGCCATTCATCGGTGACATGGGGCAGGCGGGTCTGGCGGCCTATACCGTGATCTTCTTTGGTGTGGCCATTCTGGTCTCCATGAACCAGGGCAAGCTGATGGATGCCATCGGCAAATACCTGACTCCGGTACTGATGCTGCTGCTGCTGACTCTGGCGATCGGGGTATTTGTCGCGCCGCAAGGCTCCATGCCTGATGCGTCCGGTGACTATCAGAACAGCCCCTTCGTCAAAGGGATCCTGGAAGGCTACAACACCATGGACACCCTGGCGTCCCTGATGTTTGGTGCTCTGATCGTCGATCTGCTGCGCCAGAAAGGCATCAACGATTACAAGAGCCAGTTCAAGTATCTGGCCATTGCCGGCCTTATCTCTGCCGTTGGTCTGAGCGTGGTGTACGTCTCCCTGTTCCAGCTGGGTAACACTGCCGCCGGTGTGGCGACCGATGTCAGCAATGGTGGCGCAATCGTCAACGCCTACGTACTGAGCCTGTTTGGTCAGCCGGGTCAGTTCATTCTGGCGGCCATCATCACTCTGGCGTGCTTTACCACTGCAGTCGGTCTGATCTCTGCCTGTTCCGATTTCTTCCACAATCTGACCGGCATGGCTTACAAGAAGCTGGTGGTGTTGCTGGGCGTTATCTGTGCCGTGGTGGCCAACGTGGGCCTGAGCCAGCTGATCAGCCTCTCCATTCCGGTGCTGGTTGCCATCTATCCGGTTGCTGTGGCGCTGGTACTGGTCACCTTCCTGAAGGGTTATTTCGGCCGTCCCCGTCTGGTGTTCCGTGGCGTGTTGATGGTTGCCTTCCTGTTCGGGTGCCTGGATGGTCTGGGTGCTGCCGGTATGAAGATGGATGCGTTTGCCTTCCTGCCGCTGTTCGACAAGGGCCTCGCCTGGCTGATGCCGACCCTGCTGGCCTGCGTAGTTGGCGTGATGGTGCGTCCGACCGAGATGGCTGCCGAAGCTGCCTGATCATACCCGATCTGATATTGCCAAGAGCCTGCCCCGTGCAGGCTCTTTTGTTTTCTGTGAGCCTCGCTTCTCGCCTCGCTTTACACTGCCGTAGTTGTCCCCGTGCTCAGATAGCATCTGAGCAGCCGTATTTTGCCGCTATAACCGGTTCCCCTCTCTCACCTCCCATACGCCACATGCGACACCTGTTTATGGAGCGCTGAGTTGTTCGGCGATTAATTCCACAGCGGTAAATTGTTTCAAGATATTAATTGGTGATTGAGATCGAACTCCTCTTCTTTATGCTAAAGGTGGTGCGCCTCATCCGGTCCGAGGGCCGTGTGGGGGCGAGAGGTATTGTTACCGGTTATCTGCCAGGCAGTGGGTGCAATCAATAACAAGCTGATAAGGCAGATGAGGTTGAGTTTGACGAAATCATTGAAGTTGTCCGATGTATTCGGATTGGGGTTTATGACGTTTGCCTTCTATCTGGGGGCAGGCAATATCATTTTTCCGCCGCTGGCCGGTTTTATGGCGGGTGAGCATCTGCTGGCCGCCATGTGCGGCTTTTTGCTGACGGCGGTGGGTTTGCCGCTGATCACCCTGATTGCGGTGGCCAAGGGGAGTTCGGGGGGCGGCGCGAGTGGCTGGACCGGAATGACCCGCTATCTGCCCGCCGGGGCGGCGACGGCGCTGGCCATCACCATCTATATCATCATGGGGCCAGCCTTTGCCATTCCCCGCACCGGTCTGGTCGCCTACGAGATGGGGCTCAAGCCCTGGCTCGGCGATGCCGGTCATGCGGGACTGCTGATCTACACCCTGAGTTTCTTTGCGCTGGTGATCCTGGTGGCGCTCGATCGCGGCAAACTGCTCGATGCGGTCGGCAAGTATCTGACCCCAGCCCTGATGGCGATGCTGCTTATTCTGGCGGTCGCGGTCTTTATGACGCCGCAGGGCACCATGCCTGATGCCAGCGGTGAGTACATAGATGCAGCCCTGACCAAAGGAATGCTGGAGGGGTACAACACCATGGATACCCTGGCCTCCCTGATGTTTGGTGCCCTGATCATCGGTTTGTTGCGCCAGAAGGGGATCGAGGATTATCGCAGCCAGTTCAAATATCTGACCATTGCGGGCTTGATCTCGGCGGTCGGGTTGTCGGCGGTGTATGTCTCGCTCTTTCAGCTGGGCAACAGCGCCGGTGGGGTGGCAAGCGATATCAGTAATGGCGGCGCCATCGTCAATGCCTACGTCCTGAGCCTGTTTGGTCAGCCGGGTCAGTTCATTCTGGCGGCGATTATCACGTTGGCCTGCTTTACCAGCGCGGTCGGCCTGCTCTGTGCCGGTGCCGACTACTTCCATGGTCTGACTGGCTGGGCCTATCGCAGTTGGGTCATGCTGCTGGGGGCGCTCTGTGCGCTGGTGGCCAATGTGGGGCTGAGCGAGCTGATCGGCCTCTCGATTCCGGTGCTGGTGGCCATCTATCCGGTTGCCATCGCGCTGGTGCTGGTGACCTTCCTCAAGGGATGGTTTGCCCAGCCACGGCTGGCGTTTCGCGGCGTGCTGACGGTCGCCTTTCTGTTTGGTTGCCTCGATGGGCTGGGGGCTGCCGGGATGGCGATGGACGGCTTTGCCTTCCTGCCGCTGTTCGACAAGGGGCTTGCCTGGCTGCTGCCGACTCTGCTGGCCTGCATCGTCGGCATCCTGGTGCGACCAAGCGGGAAGTTGGCTGCCGAAGCGGCTTGATTCAGGGTCAACGAGATAGCAAAGAGGCCAGCAACTGCTGGCCTCTTTGTTTCTGCCGGATCCGTTACCGGATCAGATTTGCGGGCCTTTCGGCTTGGGTTTGCCCTCCAGACCATACCAGTGGGTTTCTACCCGTCCGGCATGCCACTCGAAGGTGCCCCAGGGCTGCTTGGCTTCCCAGCGCGGGAAGTTGATGATCACCCGGTTATCTTCGTACTTGTAGAGGGAGGTGCTGATCTGAATGTCCGACAGGATCAACAGCAGGGCCCAGCAGATGAAAATCCATTTCAATGCTTTCCACATAGGGTTACTCGAAGCAGATTTCGATAGTGGCGCGACCGAAATCCGATTCGAACGGCATCATGATCTTGGTACCATCGGCACGGTGGGTAATGGTGTGGTTGGGGCCGGAGACGATGATGGGGGTCGCCATGTCAAACTCGTAGCCCTTCTCGCCCAGCATCCGCTTGGCACCGCCGGTCACCATGTTGGTGATTTCACCGACCATGTCGGTCACCTCTTCGTTGATGGAGGCGGGAGCTTCCCCCAGCATGCGGCGCATGATCTCCAGCGCCAGCCCCTTCTCGAAGCTGATGGAGAGGGAGCCACGGGTCTGCGGGCCGACCATGCCAATCAGGCCGGAGACGTCGCCGCGCGCCAGCTCATCCATCTTGCGTTTCGGTTTGCCCGGTTTGAGTTCCAGCTGTGCCATGGTCGAGAGCACATTGAGCAGGGATAGCAGGAACGGATTTACAAAATCAGCCTTCATGATGACTTCCTACAGTGGGCGTACAACGGGCACATTGGCCATGTGCCTCTATCGTCTTATTGGTAATAGTAAAACCATGCAAGTGGGCCTGCTCGGAAAACGCGCTATCGATCGCCGTATCGTGAAGCTCGACCACATCCCCGCACTCGTCGCAGATCAACAACTGCATCGGGTGAGCGTGATCGAAGTGGCAGCAGAAGATAAACGCGTTGAGAGATTCCACCTTGTGAGCAAAGCCCTGTTCGAGCAAAAAATCGAGTGCCCGATAGACGGTTGGCGGCTTGGCATTCGCTTCGGTTTGTTGCAGCTGGGCCAACAAATCATAGGCGCTGATGGCGTTGCCGTGTGCCGCCAGCAGGCGAAATACCTGACGTCGGGTCGGGGTGAAGCGGATCCCTCGCTGTATACAGAGTCGCTCGGCTCGTTGTAAAAGTTGGTCTTGATTCATGATCGCGCAGATACCCTTTCTATTAGCCGGATACTATCACAGGGCCTCGCATGGCGCGGCGACAAAATTCATTTTCTGGGGCTGCTTCACGTTGTGATAAAATCCGCCCCTTTCTTTAGCCAACCCGGATGATTTTTATGCAGGCGCAGCGTTTTTCCATCGCCCCCATGCTGGACTGGACTGATCGGCATTGCCGTTACTTTCATCGACTGATGAGCCGCCAGACCTTGCTCTATACCGAAATGGTGACCACCGGTGCCATCATCCACGGCAAGGGGGATTATCTGGGTTACAGCGAGCAGGAGCACCCCATTTCCCTGCAGCTGGGTGGCAGCAATCCGGCCGATCTGGCGCGCTGTGCCAAGTTGGCCGAGGAGCGCGGCTATGACGAGGTGAACATCAACGTCGGTTGCCCCTCCGATCGGGTGCAGAACGGTCGCTTTGGCGCCTGCCTGATGGGTGAACCGGCGCTGGTGGCTGACTGCGTCAAGGCGATGCGCGATGTGGTCGATATTCCGGTAACGGTGAAGACCCGTATCGGCATCGATGATCAGGACTCCTACGAATTTCTGCAGACCTTTATCGAACAGGTGCGCGATGCCGGTTGCGACACCTTCATCGTCCATGCCCGCAAGGCCTGGCTGAGCGGCCTTAGCCCCAAGGAGAACCGCGAGATCCCGCCGCTCGATTATCCTCGCGTCTATCGGGTCAAGCAGGATTACCCGGAGCTGACCATTGCCCTCAACGGCGGTGTTACCTCCATGGAGCAGACTCTCGCGCACCTGCAACACGTTGATGGCGTCATGATGGGGCGCGAAGCCTATCAGAATCCCTACATTTTGGCGCAGGTGGATAATCTGGTGTTCGGCCAGAATAACGCCGTGCCGAGCCGCCACGAGGTGGTGCGGATGATGCTGCCCTATATCGAGCAGGAGCTGGCCAAGGGTAACTACCTCTCTCACATGACCCGCCACATGCTGGGTCTGTTCCAGAACATGCAGGGGGCCCGCGCCTGGCGCCGTCACCTGAGCGAGAATGCCTGCAAACCGGGAGCGGATATTCAGGTGGTGCTGGATGCCATGGCCAAGGTGCCGGAGTTTGCCGCCAGCGAGCAGGGCGAATAACTCTCCTGTCAGGCAAAGCGAAAAAAGCGCGTCTTGTGACGCGCTTTTTTGATCGCTGTCGCTTCAATGTCTGAACTGGTTGATCAGCCGCGAGAGATCCTGCAGCCGCTCTACCAGCAGGGTGATGCCATCGAGGGCCTGCCTGCTGTTGTCGGCGGTGTGGCTGGCAAGTTGGTGGATCTGGTGCACCCCTTCATCGAGGGTCGCCGTCACATCGGCCTGCTGACTCACCGCCTGGGCGATCTCGTCACTGGTGCGGGTCACCTGCCCCAACATTTGGTTTATCTGGGTGAGCACGTCGGCGGTGGTGCCCGCGTGCTGCTGGCAGCGCACCGAGGTCTGTGCCCCTTGTGTCATCCCGTCCGACAGCTGTCGTGTAGTCTGTTGCAGCGCCTGGATCATCTCGTGGATCTCGCTGGTCGAGGCACGGGTCTTCTGAGCCAGCGCCCTCACTTCATCCGCCACCACGGCAAAACCGCGCCCCTGTTCGCCAGCACGGGCTGCCTCGATGGCTGCATTGAGTGCGAGCAGGTTGGTCTGGTCGGCGATTTGACTGATCACCTCCAGAATACCGCTGATCTTCTGGCTGTCGCTGGTGAGCTGGGCCAGCACGGCGTGGTTGGCATCCAACTCCTGATGGAGTTGGTTGACGGCGGAGCGGGTGGTCGCCAATGCTTGCAGCCCCTCATCGGAGACCTGCTGTACCTCTATGACCAGATTGCTTGCCTCATGGGCACTGTGGGCCACATCCCGAATGGAGTGGCTCAACTCGGTGATGGCGGTCGCCAGCTGCTCGCTGTGGGCGCGCTGCTGCTGCAGATGAGTATCAATGGTCTGGATATTGCCCCGGTCATCTTCGGCTGCCTGCAGGATCTGCTGGTTGGTGTCGGCACTGCGCCCGACCACGGCCTTGAGCTCGGCCTGCTTCATCCGCAGGGCCAGTTCGACGGCCGCCAGAGTGTCGCGCCGTCGGGTGTAGAGCACCTGACAGAGGCGGGTTCCCTTGTCTTGATCGGCAAGGGTGAGCAGATGAGCCAGCCGTTGCTGCAGTCGCCAGCCGTGGATTGCCTGTGCCAACAGCAACAGAGCGGTGGGCAGCAGCCATAACAGGTTGCCGGTGGCAAAGGTAGCAAGGGTAGTGAGCAAGGCAGAAACGGAGAGCCAGAGGGTCAGCTGACCCGGTTCAATGTGACACCGGCTCAGCCAGGGAAGTGCCTTGCCGCTTCGCAGCAGGCCATAGAGCTGCTCGGCCCAGGCCACATCGCTGGTGGCGGGTTTGGTGCGCACCGACTGGAACTCGACGATCTCCTTCTGCGCATTGAGGATCGGGGTGACGTAAGCGTTTACCCAATAGAACTGACCGCTTTTGGCGCGGTTCTTGACCAGCCCCATCCAGCTTTTGCCCTGTCGCAACCGCTGCCACATGTCGGCGAAGGCCGCCTTGGGCATGTCGGGGTGTCGCACCAGATTGTGGGGCACCCCTTCCATTTCGGCCGCACCATACCCGGCCACATCACAGAAGTGCTGGTTGGCATAGGTAATATGACTGGCGGGATCCGTGGTCGAGATGAGTGCGATGTTGTCGGGGAAGTGTATCTCCCCCTCCTGATGGAGTCTGGTCATGTGTCGTTCCTGAAAAATCCAAATAACTGATAACTATGTTTTTTATTGTCGTTCTCAGTTAATCATTCTAAGGCTCTTCAGTGACCCGAACTTGGCTTGGGTCAATTAATCAACACAATGAATTGATGAAGTAAGGGTCAGCTGGCCGGGGTGAAATCGTGAACTTCGCCCTTTCTTGGGGCGAGGCGAGGATCATCATCTTTGTACTCATGTACAAGCTGCATGGTTTTGCAGAAGCTGGCTTGTTTGTCGTACTCCTGACGAGCCAACTCGATGGCCCGCTCGGCCCGGCGCCGCTCCATCTTGTCAGACTTGCGATCGCTGAACTGTTGCTGCTGGTGCAGCATCCAGCCGACAAACTCTTGCTGGCATTGGGATTCGCTATTGGCCTGCGCAGGCAGGGTCCACAACAACGAGAGCAGTATCAAATAACGCATGTCTGACTGGGCATTGAAGATTAATTGAACAGAAGGGGCGGCATTTTAGGCTGGAAATCGGGGTGTGAACAGTATCAATAGCGAGGCCCTGCGGGGCCTCGCATCGTTGTGGCCGGTGTCAGTGTTTGACGAGGTACAGCTGGCGGCTGTAGGCCACATCTTCCGGGTTGTTGATGGGGTAGCCCTTGAGCCATGGCTTGATGAGGCGGGCATTGGTGTACTGGTAGATGGGGGCGATGGGGGCTTGAGCCAGCAGGATCGTCTCCGCCTCACCAAACAGCTTGCTGCGGCTGGCGGCATCCTGAGTGCTGGCCGCCTCTGCCAGCAGCTGGTCATAACGGGCATTGGCAAAGCCTGCCATATTGCCGCTGTGACGAGAGCCCCACAGGCCAAGGAACGCTGACGGGTCGTTGTAATCGGCGACCCAGGAGGAGCGGATCACCTCGAACTGCCCGCTTTGGCGGCTGTCGAGATAGGTTTTCCACTCCTGATTGGTCAGCTCGACCTCTGCGCCCAGCTTCTGCTTCCACATGCTGGCAATCGCCAGCGCCATCTTCTTGTGAATTTCCGCGGTGTTGTAGAGCAGGGTCAGCTTGAGCGGCTTGTCCGGGCCATAGCCGGCCTCCTTGAGCAGGGCCTTGGCCTTGCTGTCCAGCGCCGGTTGGCTGCTGGTGGAGAGCAGGTTGGCGGCCGGGGTGAAGCTGGCGGTCACATCCGGAGTGAAGTGATAAGCCGGTTTCTCGCCGGTGCCGAGCACCTTGTCGGCGATCAGGGCGCGATCGATGGTGTAGGAGAGCGCCTTGCGCACCCGCACATCGTTCAGTGGCGCCTGACGGGTATTGAAGGCGTAGTAGTAGGTGCCGAGCTGATCCGGGGTGTAGACCTCATTCGGGATCTGTTGCTTCAGCTTGTCGTACTGCTCCTTGGGGAAGGATTCGGTGATATGCAGATCGCCCGCCAGATAGCGGTTGGTCGCCGCGCTCTCCTGATTGATCGGCATGAAGATCACCTTGGTCAATACGGTATGGGCCCGATCCCAGTAATAAGGGTTGGGGGTCAGCTCCAGCTTCTCGTTGACCACCCGGTTGTTCAGCACAAAGGCACCGTTGCCTACCAGTTTGCCGGGTTGGGTCCACAGGTTGCCGTACTGCTCGATGCTGGCCTGATGGAGCGGCGACAGGCTGGGGTGGCTCAGCAGGTTCAGGAAGTAGGGCACCGGTTGGGAGAGGGTCACCTGCAGGGTGTGGTCATCAAGGGCCTTGACCCCCAGTTCGCTGGCAGGCAATTTTCCAGCGACTATTTCGTCCACCTTGTCGAAACGGGCCAGCTGGGCGAACCAGGCGAAGGTGGCCGCCTCTTTCGGGTCGACCAGCTTGCGCCAGCCGTAGACGAAGTCACCGGCCTTGACCGGATCGCCGTTGGACCAGCGCGCATCCGGGCGCAGATGGAAGGTAAAGAACTGGTTGCCCTTGTTCTCCCAGCTGGCCGCCACCCCGGCAACCGGTTTGCCATCCGGCCCCTGGGTCAGCAGTCCCTCGAACAGGTCCCGCAGTACCTGCAACTCCGGCAGGCCGACCAGCTTGAGCGGGCTCAGGCTCGCAGGTTCATCCTTGAGGTGGCGAACGACAATCTGCTCGGCGGCGAGTTGTGTTCCGGCGGGAATATCGGCAGCCTGGACAGCAGCACAGCCCAGCAGGGCCAGCAAGGGGGTCCATCCTTTCATGGGTCGGATCCTTCAAATAGTGTGAAGCGGGGAGAAAACTCGGCGAGAAAATATCGCCGACAGATGGGAAATCATGATATCCCGTTTGCTGGTCTGACCGCCAGCATTCGACTCTCACTCCCAATCGGGGTAGAAGAGCGTTCCCGGCGTCTGTGCAGTTCAATGTGGTGAGGAGTGTCAAACGATGAAAGCATGGTTATTGCTGGCCTGTGTGTTGAGCCAGAGTGCCTGGGCGTTGGCCCCGTGCCAGAGCGACACGGCGGTGGGAAACTGGTGCGAGATCGGCATCGATGCCTTGCACCCGACTCAGGGGGGCGTCGGCCAGATCCAGGTTGATGAGACTCAGGCCACATTGGCGGGCATGAGCGCAAAGCAGCTCGACAAGTTGATGAAAAAGAAAGAGATCCCCGTGGTGATTGCGCCGGATGGCAGCTACTGGCTGGTGGACAGGCACCATCTCACCAAGGCGTTGTGGCAGCAGGGCGTCAGGGATGCCCGGGTCAAGGTGATTGGCCGTCTGCAGGATAAAGCCAACTTCTGGAGCCAGATGCAGAACAACCACTGGGCCTGGCTCAAGGATGAGAAGGGACAGCCGCTGACCCCGGAGCAGTTGCCGAGCAGCATCGACAAGCTGCCTGATTATCCCTATCGCACCCTCGCCGGACTGCTGCAGAATGCGGGCTACTTTCGCAAGGACAAACAGATCTATTTCGTCGAGTTTGCCTGGGCCAGCTGGCTCGGCAAGCAGATGCAATGGATGCCGGTGGACAGCGCCAATCTGGCGGCCCGCCTGCAACAGGCCAAACGGCTCGCCTGCGGCAGCGATGCCAGTGACTTGCCCGGTTATCCCGGCAAGCAGTGCAGCCTCAACCAGTCCAAAAGCGCGCAATGAGTGGATGTGCGATGACGGCATCCAGAGCATGCCGGAGATAAAAGAGGGCGNCGCCCTTCTGTTGTCAGCTACTGGTTAGCGGTGGTCACTCATGGCGCTCCGCCCAGCGGGCAGCCGCCTGTTCAAGCTGGGCGACGTCACCTTGCTGGATCAGCGGTAGCAGATCGTTGACCTGTTGATCCGGCCAATCCCACCAGGCGAGGGCCTGTAGCCGGGCAATCTCCTCCTCGCCAAAGCGCATCCGCACCCCCCTGGCCGGGGTGCCCGCGACCATGGCATAGGGCGGCACATCCTGATTGACCAGCGAACGGGCGGCGATGATGGCGCCGTCGCCGATGGTGACGCCGGGCATGATCATCGCCTCCATGCCGATCCAGACATCGTTGCCGATGCGGGTATCGCCAGCGGGGCGGTAGCTGCGCTGGAGCGCTGCCAGATCGGCGAACGGATAGGTGCTGATGAAGGACGTGTTGTGGGTGTGGTTGCCGCCCATGATGATCTTTACCCCGGCGGCAATCTGCACATAGTCGCCGATATGGAGACGGTCGATATGCCAGAGCGGCTCCCAGCCGGTTTCCGGGCTGCGGCTGAAGGGATCGCCATGGAGGTAGCGCACTGCCACCTCTTCGAAGGGGCCATCCCAGGCACCCGAGTAGTAGCTGTGCTGTCCCTTGAGGCAGATATTGGGGTTGGTCACCGTCAGGTGCAGGTATTCGACCTGCGACCAGTGTTGGCAGGTGTTCATGCTGGTACTCCTTTGCTGAATGGATCGGATGGGTTGCGTTCGCTTGAGCGCAGCTAATAGATCCAGACCAGCATGCGGGGCACGCAGAGCAGGGAGCAGCCCAGCATCTGCGGGAGGCGTGGTCGCATTGTGGTGTGCTCCAAAGAAGAGGGAAGGGCGCGATCATAAGGTCGGGCGCCGGGTTTGCCAAGGTTGCGCAGAGATCCTGCACTAACCCTCTGGTTGATATTTATTCTCAATTAGCCATGATAACACTCCCACCATGACGGACTCGGGAGAGCGAAATGACACCGCAAAGTTGGCAACGATACATGCTGGAGGCGGAGCGTGCCTGGCAGGCCGGTTCGCTGGGGGCGGCGATCTGCTTTTATCAGCAGGCGCTGGGGGATGTTTACGAGATGACCCAGGTCGAGTTGACCGAGCTGGCCACCATGCGAGTCGCCACCTGTCACCGGCTGGCCGACTTCTGGCGGGCGATGGATGAGCCGACTTACGAGCTGCGCTACCTGAAACTCGCCTCCGAGCTGGTGACGGCGCTGGTGCCACAATGCCCCAACCGGGAGTGCGAGGCGCTGATCAGCGAGCTGGGTTGCTGTCGTGGTGCCCTGCTCGCCTTTCTCAAGCGCCACCCCAATCCGGAAATTGCCCGGCTGATCCAGCTGCAGGACAAGGTGCAGGGCTGCGAGCTGATCGGCCGTTTTCGCCTCAACTGAACGGATGTGGGCGCGGCTCAGCCCCGCCGTTTGAGTTTCTGGGCGATGCGCTGCTGCGCCTCTTCCCCTTGCAGTGCTTGGGCGAAGGCGCGCGCTTCCAGATCGATGACAAAGTGCACCGCCTGTTTGAGCTCCTGTTTCAGCAGCGCCTTGCTCTTTTGCAGCGCTCTGGGCGGTTTGGCCGCCAGCTTCAGCCCCTGCTCGCGGGCAAGGGAGAGCAATCCATCGGCCGCCACCACCTTGTTGGCGAGCCCGAGTCGCAGCGCCTCCTCGGCATCAATCGCCTCGGCCAGCAGCAACAGCTCGGCTGCCTTGAGGTGACCTACCAAGCGCGGCAGCAGCAGGCTGGAGGCGAACTCCGGCACCAGCCCCAGCTCGACAAAGGGAAGCTGCAAGCGGGCGTTATCCGCCAGATAGACCAGATCGCAGTGCAGCAAAATGGTGGTGCCAATCCCCACTGCCGGGCCTGCAACAGCGGCGATCACGGGTTTGGGGAAATCGGCCAGGGTGTGGAGGAACTGCAGTATGGGGTCGTCGGGCTCCAGCGAGCTCTTGCCCATAAAGTCAGCCAGATCATTGCCCGCGGTAAAGCAATCCTGCTGCCCCTGCAACAACAGGACATGCACCTCCTCATCGGCTGCCGCCTCTCGCAGCGCTGCCACCAGTTGCTTATAGAGCTCGGTATTGAGAGCGTTGCGCTTGTCGGGGCGGTTGAGGGTCAGGGTGAGCAAGCCATCCTGCTGCTCGGCAATGAGAATGGGGGCCATGTCTAAATCCTTGTTATTGAAAGGTGCAAAAAAGGTTGCTGCTGGGGTAACCTTGGCGCCGTTTAACAACATCATAAAAGGATTTCAACCATGTTTAAACGTGCGTTTTATTCTCTGCTGGTTCTGGGTATGACGGCGCCTGCACTAGCCAAGGTCGAGGCCGTCGACGGTTATGTGCGGCTGCTGCCGCCGGGCTCCCCCAACACTGCCGCCTTTATGGTGCTGAAGAATGACGCCGACCAGCCGGTCAAGCTGGTGGCGGCGGCTGCTGCTGCGGCCGGGCGTGCCGAGCTGCACACCCACCTGCACGAAAATGGCGTGATGAAGATGCGTCAGGTCGAGAATATCGAGATCCCGGCCAGGGGCGAAGCGGTGCTGAAACCGGGCAGCCTGCACATCATGCTGTTCGAGGTGGGCACGCTCTCCGAGCAGACTCCTTTCCCGCTCACCCTCACCATGGATGATGGTCAAAAGCTGGATCTGTCACTGCCGGTGAAGCCGATTGAGCCGATGGCCGAGATGAAGCATATGAAGCACTGACATTTGTCGTCGTTTGTTCAGGATTGACGCTGGGTATTTTGGCTGCACCGAGTAAAATAGTGCTCTTTTCCATGTATGCAAGAGGAAGTGACGTAATGAAAAAGACGCTGATTGCCGGTTTTGTGCTGGCTCTGTGCAGCCAGAGTGCCATGGCCGCTGACGACTGGCGTTTTGCCGCCGGTGCCGACGTATGGGCCGCCAAGGGCAGTGGTCAGGCTTATGGCACCAGTGCTGATGGCAGCTATGACGACAGCTACAACTGGAACGGCTATCTGCAACTGGAACACGGTATCATCTTCCTGCCGAACGCCAAGTTTGAAGTCTCCGATTTCAGCACCTCCGGCGGCAACTTCAAAAACGATCTGACCGCCTACGATCTGAGCCTCTACTACCGTCTGTTCAACAACGATCTGTTCAAGATCGATCTGGGTATGACCGGTCGTCACTACGATGGCGAGCAGGTCTACTTCGGTCGCAAGGGTTATGACGAAGATACCCTGATGGCCTATGCCGGCAGCGAAGTGAAGATCCCGGGCACCGGCATCGCCTTCTTCGGCGATCTGCGCACTCACGATGCGGACAACTATGACTACCGTCTGGGTGGTTCCTACAAGTTCTCCTCCATGCCGATCAAGCTGCGTGCCGGCTGGCGTGAAGCCAAAGTCGACTTCGCCAATATCGACCAGTCTGTCGATGGCTGGTTCATGGGCGGCGAATTCACTTTCTAATCTGACGTTGTCTGACAACGGGGGTGATATTCTTCGCCAACATCTATCAGAGCATTCTGTCGATGGATGGTTCATGGGCGATGAATTCACTTTCTAATCTGACCGTCGACTGACGACGAGGAGCGATAATGGGCCACATCATAGTGACAGGTGCCGGTTCTGGTCTCGGCCGGGCGCTGACCATAGGTCTGGTTGAGCGGGGCCATCAGGTCTCCATGATGGGGCGCCGTTATCAGCGACTGCAGGAGCAGGAACAACTGCTCGGCAGCGCGGTAATCGGCATCGCCGCCGATCTGGCGCACCATGAAGAGGTCGACGTTGCCTTCGCCGCTGCGGTGGAGTGGGGCGGGCAGCCCGACATGGTGATCCACTGCGCCGGGGTGGGCGAGTTTGGCCCGGTCGGTGTCTACACCGCCGAGCAGATCCGCCGGGTGGTGGAGAGCAATCTCATCTCCACCATTCTGGTGGCCCAGCAGACGGTGCGGCTTATCGGCGACAAGGGCGGAGTGCTGGCCAATGTGCTCTCCTCCGCCGCGCAGGTGGGCAAGGCCAACGAGAGTCTCTACTGCGCCTCCAAATGGGGGATGCGCGGCTTTCTCGAATCCTTGCGCGCCGAGCTGAAAGGCTCGCCGTTGCGGCTGGTGAACCTCTACCCGAGCGGGATCTGCAGCGAATTCTGGGACAACTCGGATCACGTGGACCCGAGTGGCTTCATGACTCCGGAAGATGCGGCGGCCTATATGCTCGACGCACTGGAAGCCAGAAGCAGCTGCCACGTGACCGACCTCTTTATTGGTCGCAATCCCTGAGGCTAAGCCAGCCATCCGGTTGCCGTCGTCCGCACACAGAAACAAAAAGCGCGCCAAATGGCGCGCTTTTTTATATCGGGAAGAGGGCGGAATTAACGGCCCAGCTTGGCCTTGAGCATGGCGATGATGTCGCTGATGGCCACTTCCTGCTTCTCGCCGGTGCGGCGGCACTTGTACTCCACCACGCCGTTGTCCAGACCGCGATCGCCGATGACGATGGCGTGCGGGATGCCCAGCAGCTCCATGTCGGCGAACATCACGCCCGGGCGCTCTTTACGGTCGTCGAACAGCACGTCCACACCGGCGGCTTTCAGCTCGGCGTAGAACTGCTGTGCCTGCTCGGCCACGCGCTCGGACTTGTGCATGTTCATCGGCACGATGGCCACTTCGAACGGAGCGATGGCGTCCGGCCAGATGATGCCGTACTGGTCGTTGTTCTGCTCGATGGCGGCAGCCACCAGACGGGAAACCCCGATACCGTAGCAACCCATCTCCATGGTGACGGACTTGCCAGCTTCGTTCAGCACGCTCGCCTTCATCGCTTCGGAGTATTTGGTACCCAGCTGGAAGATGTGGCCCACTTCGATACCGCGCTTGAGCAGCAGCTTGCCCTGGCCGCACGGGCTCGGGTCGCCTTCCACCACGTTGCGCAGGTCGGCAACTTCGTAGGTAGCGATGTCGCGATCCCAGTTGGCACCGGTCAGGTGGAAGCCGGTTTCGTTGGCGCCGCAGACGAAGTCCGCCAGATGGGCGGCGCTGCGATCGACGATGATGCGACCGGCAAAGCCGACCGGGCCGATGGAGCCTGCGTCGCAACCGGCGGCAGCTTTGATCTGCTCGTCGTTGGCGAAGGTCAGCGGGTTGGCTACGCCAGCCAGTTTCTCGGCTTTGATTTCGTTCAGCTCGTGGTCGCCACGCAGTACTAGCGCGATGACGGCCTGCTTGCCGTGCTCATCTTCCTCTGCCAGTACCAGCAGGGTCTTGGCGATGGCGGTCGGCGCCACGTTCAGGAAGGCAGCCACTTCGTCAATGGTGTGGACGTTCGGGGTGGCAACCTTGGTCAGGGCTTTGGTTGCGGCAGCGCGCTCACCAGCCGGTGCCAGCGCTTCGGCCATCTCGATGTTGGCGGCGTAATCGGAGCTGTCGGAGAAGGCGATCAGATCTTCACCGCTCTCGGCCAGCACCTGGAATTCGTGGGAACCGGTACCACCGATGGAGCCGGTATCGGCCTGCACCGGACGGAAGTTCAGACCCATGCGGGTGAACGCCTTGCAGTAGGCGGCGTGCATCTTCTCGTAGGTATCGACCAGAGACTCTTTGTCGATGTGGAAGGAGTAGGCATCCTTCATCAGGAATTCGCGGCCACGCATCACGCCGAAACGGGGGCGTACTTCGTCGCGGAACTTGGTCTGGATCTGGTAGAGGTTGAGCGGCAGCTGCTTGTAGCTGTTCACTTCGTAACGTACCAGCGCAGTGATCACCTCTTCGTGGGTCGGGCCCAGCACGAAGGGACGGTTGTGGCGGTCGGTCAGGCGGCACAGCTCGGGACCGTAGTCGTCCCAGCGGCCGGACTCCTGCCACAGCTCGGCAGGCTGAACCACCGGCATGGAGACTTCGACGGCACCAGCATTGTTCATCTCTTCGCGAACAATGTTCTCGATTTTCTTCAGTACCCGCAGACCGGTTGGCAACCAGGCATACATGCCGGAGGCCAGTTTACGGATCATCCCGGCGCGCAGCATCAGCTGGTGGCTGACAACTTCAGCGTCGGAGGGGGTTTCCTTGAGAGTGGAAAGCAGATATTGGCTGGTACGCATCGCGGTAGACCTTAGCTAGAACGGGCGCGGGGCCCAGGATAATTTCAAGGGCGGAATTTTAACAGGCTGGGCGTTATGGCCCAAGGGCTAAATTTGCCGCAACCCGAAAGGTGGCCACGCTCGGCAGATGGCCAGGAGTAATGACCATTGCAACAAGCAGGCTTTTTATGCCTGCAATTTGGCCGGATCTCCGCTAAACTCTGCCACCTTTTCTCGATGGGCATGGCTCTGCCGCGTTCATCACCCCCCATTTTTAGTACTTTTGGAGCCGCTCATGCCGTTAGTGGGACATCAACACCAGATCGAGATCCTGGAACTGACCGACAAAGGAGATGGCAAAGGACGCCTGTTCGATCGCCCCCTGTTTGTCGAAGGTCTGCTGCCCGGTGAGCAGGCGCTGGTGGAGCTGACCGAGGTCAAGCCGAACTATCTGCACGGCAAGGTTGCCGAGCTGCTCCAGCCCTCCGCCGATCGGGTTGCCGATTTCTGCCCCAACACCGAGTGCGGTGGCTGTCAGGTGCGCCCGCTGGCCTATCCGGCCCAGCTCAAGCTCAAGCAGGCTTTGGTGCAGAGCGCACTGGAGCAGGCTGGGCTGGGTGATACTCCGGTCAAGGATATCCTTGGCATGGAGAGCCCGTTCGCCTATCGCAACAAGGCGCAATATGCGGTGCGTGGCTGCGAAGCGGGTGCCGAGATCGGTTTTTATCGCAAGCACTCCCACGATCTCATCACTGCCGATGATTGCGCGGTGCAGGACTCACTGCACGTAGAGCTCAACGCCCGGGTGCGCAGCTGGATGCGCGAGCACGACATCGCCGCCTATGACGAAGTAAACCACAGCGGCTGCGTGCGCAACCTGATGACCCGCAAGGGCTTCAAGAGCGGCGAGCTGATGGTGGTGCTGGTCACTTTGGGTGAGGCGCTGCCGTTCGAAGCCGAACTGTTGGCAGCCCTGAGCGATCTGCCAGTCACAACCCTGGTGCAGAACATCAACGATGAGCGCACCAACCGCATTCTGGGCGCGACCAACCGGGTGCTGCTCGGCGAAGGGGTGATCCGCGACAAGATCCACGAACTCGAGTTCGAGATCTCGCCGCTCTCCTTCTTCCAGAACAACCCGACCCAGACCGATGTGCTTTACTCCAGCGCCCTCGAGTATGCCGAGCTGACCGGTAACGAGACGGTGTTCGACATCTATTGCGGTATCGGTACCATCTCCCTGTTCCTGGCTGGCAAGGCCGCCAAGGTCGTCGGGATCGAGTCGGTGGAGAGCGCCATCAGCGATGCCCGCCGCAACGCTGCCCTCAACGGCATCGAGCACACCGAATTCCACGTCGGCAAGGCCGAGCAGCTGATGCCCGAACTGCACGCCCAGGGCGTGACCGCTGACGTGGTGGTGATGGACCCGCCGCGCAAAGGCTGTGACAAGGCGGTGCTGCAGACCCTGGTCGCCATGGCGCCCCGCCGTCTGGTCTATGTCTCCTGCAACCCGCAGACCCTGGCCCGCGACCTTGCCTGGCTGGTCAAACAGGGCTTCGTGCTGGACGAAGTGCAGCCGGTCGATATGTTCCCGCACTCCATGCATGTGGAAGCGGTTGCCCGCCTGAGCCTGCCTGCCAAGGCATAAGTCGCCCCCGACTCTTGCCCATAAAAAAACGACGCCAGCTGGCGTCGTTTTTTCTATCTGATGCTCGCAGGTTGATGTGCTCAACCCTGCTTGCGCACCTCGGCGGCGATCTGGTCGAGCAGCTGTTGCCAGCCCTGACCCAGCTCGTTCACCAGTGCGTTGTAGCCATCGGCTGGCAGCACCCGCTCCTGACGGAAGGGGGCATCGCGCAGCACGGTGCCATCCTCCGCCAGCAGGCGCCAGCGACCGCTCAGCACGGCGCTGCCGTCATGACGGCCCTGAAAGCGCTCCACCAGAATGGTCAGCACCGGCCCCTTGCGGGCGCCATCCTGCCGTACCACCCAGCCCGGCAGGCGGGTGGAGAGGCCATTGAGGGTGAGCTGGTTGAGCTGATCGTCCAGCGCACCGGCCCAGCGATGGTACTCGGTGAAGTGCAGCTCTTGCCCTTCCAGCTGATAGACCAGGCTGATCCGGTCGAGCTGGCTGGCCAGTGCCACCGGGCGCAGCACCAGCTGGTGCTGCGGTTGGGCCGGGGCCGTTACGGGTTGCTGGTTGTCGGCATCGAGCGAGTAGTAGTGCAGGCTTGGCTGGCTGCTGCAACCCGCCAGCAGGCCCAGCAGGGCCAGCGTCAGGATCTCTTTTTTCATTGTTTGCCTCGCTTGGGCTCAGGGTCCGATGGATGCGCGCGATCGAAGATCAGCGAGCTGGGCTGCTCGTTGAGGGAGTGCACCAGCGGCTGCAGTTCGCGCATCAACTGATTGAGGGTCTGCACCGACTGACGCAGGTCCTGATTGGTCTGCGACTGGGCATCATAGGCCTGCAAGGTCTCCTGCAACTGCTTGAGGCTCTCGTTGAGCGAGGCCGGCAGTTGCTGGGTGGAATCCTTGGCAGTGAGCTTGTTCAGGTTGGCGCTGACTGCACTGATGTTCTTCAGGGTGTCATCCAGGGTGGTGAGTGACCCGTTGACCTTGGTCAGGGTGGTTGCCATGTCCATGTCGACAAACTTGTCGAGGATGAGGTTCACCTTGCGCTCGATCTGATCCAGCCCGCCCTGCACGGTGGGGAAGACCTGATAACCGGCCAGCTTGGCCTGTTCGAAACGTGGCGCGTCCGGATAGAAGTTGAGATCGATGATCTTGCCACCGGTCAGCAGGCTCGAGGTCTTGAGGCTGGCACGCAACCCTTCCTTGAACTGCTTGCCGAACAGGGCTCGCCACTGATCCTTCTCCGCCTTGGCATAGCGGTGGGAGAGGCGCTGTACCTCGATGCGAGCCAGCACCGGGATCTGGCGGCTCTTGAAGATCTGCACGCCCTTGTCCTCGATGAGGTAGGGGGCGGAGATGACGGTACCGACCCGGATACCGCGATACTGCACCGCCGCGCCCGGGTGCAGGCCACCCACGTTGTCATCGAACAGGAAGACGTAGTCGATGAACTGATCCAGACTACCGGCCAGCACGCTCGCCTCATCCTGGAACAGGGTGAACCCTTCCATCTGTTTGACCGGTTCGCCAGGCGCCCAGCCGGGTGGCAGACCCATGGTAATGCCGCCATCGATCAGGCTCTCCAGCGAATCCATCTTCACTTTCATCCCCTCGCTGCTCATGGAGACCTCGAAGCCCGGGGTCATCCAGAAGCGGGAGTTGCTGCTCACCAGAATGTCATAGGGGGCGTGGATGAAGATTTGATACTGCATCTCGCTCTTTTCCGGCAGGAACTTCGCCTCTTCTACCTGACCTATGGTGAAGCCCTGATAGTTGATGGGGGAGCCTTCTCCCAGCGCGCGGGTGTCGCGACTGCTGAGGGTGAGACGCAGCCCCTTGGCATCGAGGGAGGCGAGCGGCGGTTTGTCGAGCATGGCGTACTCGTCCCGCGCCCGACCTTTCTTGCCGGGGGCGAGCTCGATATAGGCGCCGGAGAGCAGGGTACTCAGACCCGATACCCCTTCACGGCCCACTCTGGGCTTGACCACCCAGAACTGGCTGTCACCGCGCAGCATGCCGGAGGCGGCATTGGTCAGCCGTCCTTTCAGCACCGCATGGCTGTAGTCATCGCTCAGCTCGACGGCCTCGATGCGGCCGACGTCCACTTCGCGGGAGCGGATCACCGTCTTGCCGGCGACTATGCCCTCGGCAGTGGCGACTGTCAGGGTGAAGCTTGGGCCCTGGGAGTACCAGTGCTGGAACAGCATCCAGAGACCGATGAACAGCGCCAGCAGGGGCACCATCCAGATTGCGGCGGCAGAGCTCAGAAAGTCAGAGCCCGGTTTCCACCTTTTTTTACGCTCACTCACGTTCGCGTTCTCCTTGTTGTAAATCCCAGATCAGGCGGGAGTCGAAACTCATGGCGGCGACCATGGTGATCAGTACCACACCTGCAAATGCGACGGCCGCAGGGCCGGGGTAGATGGTCATCAGATTGTCGAGCCGGATCAGGCCCGCCAGAATGGCCACCACGAAGACGTCGATCATCGACCAGCGTCCGACAAATTCGGTCATGCGATAGAGTTTGAGCTTGCCGAGGGGGGAGGTGACATTGCCGCGCTGCACCATATAGCAAAGCCAGAATAGCGCCAGTATTTTTACCAGCGGCACCACCACGCTGGCGAAAAAAATCACCGCAGCTATGGGGTATGAGCCCATGGCCCACAGCAGCACCACACCGCCTAGGATGGTGGAGGGGCTGTCATCACCGAGAAACACCGTATCCATGATGGGATAGACGTTGGCCGGAATGTAGAGAATGGCGGAGGTAAACAGCAGCGCCCAGGTGCGGTTCAGGCCACCCGGCTTGCGCGCATGCAGCTTGCCGCCGCAGCGGGAGCAGCTGTGGCTGCCCACCTCGCTCAGAGCGCCACAGATATGGCAGCCCACCAGACCTGATTCCAGCGCACCCGCTTCCGGGTCGATATCCCGCGCCTCGGTAGGGCCGAACAGCCGCTGCCACAGCCACATCTGATCCAGCGAGGAGATCATCTTGATGAGCAGCACCGTGTAACCGACGAAAGCCCAGAATGACAGCCCCATCTTGATGTCGGCCATCCCCATCAGCTTGACCAGCGAGATGAGCACCCCCACCAGAAAGACATCCACCATCAGCCAGGGTTTGATCCGGCAGAGCAGACGGCCGAGGGAGCGCAGGGCATTGCTGTGCAGATCTTTATCGACCCGCCACAGCACCAGCATGATGGAGCCCATATAGACCAGCGGCAGGCCGATCAGGGTCAGGCTCAATACCGCGCCGAGAAACAGATAGCCCTCATCCACCAGGGTGGTGATGCTCTGCAAAAAGGTCATCTCCTGGCCCACCCCTTTGGCCGAGAAGGACATAAAGGTAAAGGCATTGGCGAGCACGAACATGATGAGTGCCGCGAACCCGTAGGAGATCGGCCGCAACTCCTGCTGTGGCAGGTGGCGACTCAGGGTGTGCCCACAACGGGGGCAGCAGCTGGCCTGTCCCACCTCGAGCGGTGTGGCCGGTATCAGCAGGTCACACTCTTCGCAGGCAGTGGCATCATGGACATAGGTGGTGTGGTGTTGGTGTGAAACCGGATGCAAGATAAAACCCCAGATAAGGCCCGTGGTAGAGCCAGAGCTGGCGATTATCGCAGTTGTACCGGTCAGCGACCAGCCCCCGGAGGCCGCTATTGCTGGCGGGAGTGAGAATGACTTTGACAAGCCAGTGCCCATTTAGCACAATCAAACGCCACTTTTTTTCCGCGGGACAATAATTTATGACAACTGAATCCCCCAGCTACTCCACGATTGAGCAAGCCTTCTCCCTCGGGAACGGGCAAGATTCTGCCCTCAACTGGTTGCGCAAGAACCGCAGTCAGGTCGCTATTTTTCTGGTGAGCGGCATCAAGCTGGAAGGCACCATCAGCGGGTTCGACCAGTACAGCGTGCTGCTGACCGATGCTCATGGTAACCAGCAGCTGGTCTACAAGGCCAAGATCTCCACCATCGCCATGCACACCGGCCGTCCGCAGGTGAATATCCAGCGTGCTCGCAAGCCACGTGTCTCCATGGCGCCGCGCCCCCACGGTGCGCCGGGTCGTTATGACGACAATCAGGGCGGCGGCAACAACGAGTAATCGTCTGCCCCGCACTCCCCGTTGATGCGCCCTGCGTCAGCGACTGACGGAACCTGCTCTCATTTTCATTCATGTCCCGTATGAGAGCCGGTTCCGGTTATCGCCCCTTGCAGGGCGATATTTTTTTCCGCACTACGCCGTTATGCCGACCGGTTTGCCCTCTTTGACCATGCAGGTCTGCATACCCGCCGCCTCTCCGGCCTGTACCCCGATTCCGGTATCTTCAAACACCAGACAGCCTGATGGCTCGACCCCCAGCTTGCTGGCGACCAGCAGGAAGGTGTCCGGATTGGGCTTGTGCAGCTCCACATCGTCTGCGGTGACCACCACAGAGAAGTAGCGATCCAGCCCGGTGTTGCGCAGCACCGCTTCGGCGTTGACGCGGGGCGAGCCGGTGCCAATCCCCATCGGGATGGCGCCATGATAGCGCTCGACCAGCGCCTGCATGGCCGGAAAGACGGTCGCCTTGTGCAGGTTGGCCACATAGTGGGCGGTCTTGCAGCGGGTGACTTCGAGCGGATCGAGAGGGATCTGCTGCTCCTGTGCCACCAGCAGGGCTATCTTGCGGCTCGGCATGCCCCCCAGCTCATAGAACCAGTCGGCGTCGAAGTGAAAGCCAAACTCGCGGGCGGTATGTTCCCAGGCGGCGAGGTGCAGCGGCATGGAGTCGACCAGGGTGCCATCAAGGTCAAAGACCAGACCTTGGAATCCGGAAAGGGTCATGGTGCGGGGTCTGTCTCTGAAAAAGGGGAGCCCATTCTAGCCAGTGGTTCTCTGCCTCGCCATCACCTAGCTGGTGAGAAACGCTTGCCCCCACATTTGTGACTGAAAATAGACGGGGGTGAGCTGGGCCGGATCGAGTTGATATTTGGGGGCAAGCTGTTCCAGCAGGGCCCAGTTGCCCTGTTCATAGGTGCTGACCAGCTGAAACAGATGAAAGAGTGGCCCTTCGTGCAGTTCGATGGCGCGCTGCACGCTCTTGGGCAGGTGGGCCATCAGCGGCTCCGACAGCAGGGAGCCATCGAGAACCAGTCCTACCAGAAAGGCCCAGCTGGCCTCTGCTTTACCGAGGGCGGTGAGGGCAATCAACTCGCAGAAGCGGCCGCGGGCGATAGCCATGCGGGTGCAGGCCTCCGGCATGTGCTGGCTTACCCGAGCCAGACCGTTGATCAACACGAACTTGCGGATCTCCTGCTCCCCCAGATAGGAGAGGGCGCGGGGCACCGAGGTGATGGGGGCGGCATGATCGAAGCCGGGGGCGTTGACGTAGGTGAGCAGCAGGCCGGGCAGCCAGGCATCCTGCTCCAGCAGGCGGGCTACCTGGGCGAAGGAGAACTCTTCGTGGCAGATGAGCTGGAGGATCTGTTGTACCAGCGCCATATCGGGCTGGTTGGCCCGCTGATTGACCAGCTCGGGACGGGCGAGAAAGCCGCCGGCAAAGAAGTCGACCCCCGCCTCCCGCAGCGGGAGAAAATCCGCCCAGGTTTCGATGTTCAGCGCCATCCGCTTGTGTTCGGTGGGCTGACAGATCCCCTCTTCTCCCATCCAGTACACCAGCAGGCGGCTGGCGCCGAGCCAGCGTGGATCCCGGTTGGCGCCATGTACCGCCAGTCTGCGCCGACTGTCGCGCCACTGCTCCAGCACCGGGAACGAGTTGGGTTGGCGTGCACTGGAGGCTTCAACCAGCGGGATCGCGTCCTGATCCAGTAGCAGGGGACGCTGTTCATCGAGCTGTTCGTGGGTGAAGGGAACCAGATATTGACGCCCCTGCGCCAGCAGGCGGCAATGTTGCGCCAGTGAAGGCCATTCGGCCGGTGAGCTGAGCTGATAGTCGATGCCGTAGGCCACCAGAGCCAGGCGACGATTGAAGATAGGGTAGCGACGCAACAGCATGGGATCACCGATAGGCCAGAGTACGGGCCCTCCCTTGTGACTTGGCGTGGTAGAGCGCCTGGTCAGCCTGTTCGGTCAGGGTCTGCCATGCTCCGTCCAGGGAGGGAACCAGATAGCTAAAGCCTATGCTAACCGTAATGAAATCAGCAACCCGCGAGGCGGGATGGGGCATTTTTAGGCGGGCAAGACCATCGTGGATCCGCCCGGCCAGCTGTTCGGCCTCACCGGGTTGGGGGGCGCAGAGCAGAATGACGAACTCCTCCCCGCCGTAACGGGCGACCAGATTGGTGCAGCGCCGTTCAGCATCCCGCAGCACATGGGCCACCTGTTGCAGGCAGAGATCCCCCTTGGCATGGCCGAAGTGGTCGTTGTAGGCCTTGAACTCGTCGACGTCGATCATCAATACCGCCAGCAGGTTCTGGGTGCGCCGTGCCCACTCCCACTCCCGCTGCATGGTGATGTCCCACTGGCGCCGGTTGGCGATGCCGGTGAGGGGGTCTTCCAGCGACAGCAGGGAGAGGCGGTGATTGGCCTCCTCCAGCGCACGGTTGGTCTCGGCCAGCTGCATGGTGCGCTCGGCGACCCGGGCCTCCAGCTGGCGGTTGAGGGTTTCCAGCTGTTCCTGAGTGCGCTGGCGGATCAGCAGTTGTGACAGAATGGCTGCGTACTGTTTGAAGATCTCGCTCTGATAGGCTTTGAGCGGACGGTGCCAGAGCAGGTTGTCGGCGGCGATCCAGCCGATGGGAGTGGTGCCATCCCACAGCGATACCATGGCGTTCCAGCCATGGCCCACCTGCTGCTTCTCGTAGTAGAGGGGGGTATCTTCCATCACCAGCACGTAATCCTTGCGCC
Source organism: Aeromonas sp. s11 (assembly GCF_040907945.1). Lineage (NCBI taxonomy): Bacteria > Pseudomonadati > Pseudomonadota > Gammaproteobacteria > Aeromonadales > Aeromonadaceae > Aeromonas > Aeromonas sp. s11. The sequence continues at coordinate 71,273 of NZ_JBFOCU010000028.1, forward strand.
TGAGCGCCTCTTGCACCGTGGGGTGATCCGGAATGGGGCTGATGAAGTTGTGTTCATCCATCAGCTCGCCCTCTTCGCTGGTGCCCCAGGTGCCGCGCATGGTCTTGCCATCGGGTTCGATCAGGAAGATGGCGACCCGATCGAACTGCAGCTCCTTGCGGGCCAGCAGCACGGCATCCCGCAGCAAATCGTTCTCGCTGCGACTGCGGGAGAGGGTGACGCTGACCATGTGCAGCGCCTGCAACATGGTGAGGAAGGAGCCCTGCAGTGCCTGACTCTGTACCAGATCGGTCTGGGTATGGAGCCGCTGGTCCCGCTCCTGATTGACCTGGTTGGAGAGCAGGTGATTGCTGAGCTCGGCCGTCAGATAGTGAATAAGGAGCTGGATACCCTGACGCTGGTGGGAGGAGAGGCGGTCGATGCGGCGGCGGGTCTCCAGATAGATGACCCCTTCCAGTTTCATGTGACGCTTGAGAGGGAAACAGGCGCGTAACTGCGGCTGGGCGGGCTCCACATTTTCGCCGGGATCCGGCGGTGCTTGGAGCTGCTCGATCACCAGTTGTCCCTTCTCCATCGCCTTGTCGATCAGGTGGTGGGGCAGGGTCAGTTGACCGAGATGGGCGAGATCAAGCGTGGTCAGCCCGTGATCGAGCTGAAAACTGTAGAGCTGCGGTTCGGGGGCTTTCAGCCAGAGGTAGAGGCGTTCGGCATCGGTCTTTTCACGGATGGTGGCGAGGCTCACTTCGCATAACTGAGCGAAGTTGGTGAAGTGTTCCGGGTCCCATTCCTGCATACCAATATCCCTTGGATTGTACCCAAGCGAGTATAGACATATTTCTCCTTGATTAATATGTCAGAAAGGAGAGGTGGCGCACATAATGGTTGCATTAAGCCATTCTGGTGGAGACATTCACTGCGTTCTCTGCCAATCGTGGTTAGAACTGTGTGCCATAACGGTATATATGGCAGCTTGTAGGGCGGGATGCCGGGTAAAAAAGAGCCCGCACGATGGCGGGCTCTCGGGCAGATCAGATGATTCTGCGCGGCTTATTCTGCCTTGGGGGCAGCCTCAGCGGGTGTTTCACTGCTATCGGCTGGCGCACTCTCGACCGCCGGGGCTTCCGGTGCCGGACCCGGTACCAGATCTACCGCCGGTTTGGCGATAAGGGAGCGGGTCTCTTCTACCGCTTCGGTCAGCTTCACCTCGATGAGCTGGCCGAGCTCGTAGACCACCTCAGTCTTGTCCAGATAGACGCGGCCGTTGTCCCAGTTGCACTCCAGTCGATCCTTGTTGTCGAGGATGTGACGGGCAGGCATGAAGACCACGGCGCCGTTCTCCTGCAGACGCAGCTTGAGACCGGCACGCATCACGTCGATGATCTCGGCGTTGAATACCTGATCGGTGCCGGCGGCAGCTTTCAGGTAGCGCACATAGAGCCAGTCACCGATGTCGCGCTCCACCATGCGGTGCAGGCGGCGGCAGGCGGTCAGGTGCTCGGTGAGCTCGGTGCTCGGGCGCTCGCCCGGGGTCTTGCCGGCGATGACCGCTTTGAGCAGACGATGGTTGACCATATCGCCGTATTTACGGATTGGGGAGGTCCAGGTGGCGTAGGCATCCAGACCCAGACCGTAATGGGCGCCCGGTTCGGAGGACATCAGCGCATAGCTCTGGAAGCGGCGGATCTTGCCATCCAGCCAGCGGGTATCGAGGTTGTCGATCCAGCGTCGCAAGGCGCAGAAGCCGGAGAGGCTGGCGATCTCGTCGCGCTCGAACGGGGCTTCGGCACTCTTCAGCAGGTCGATGGCGCCGTCGAGGGACTCTTCGTCAAAGCCGGTGTGAACGTTGAAGATGCCGTAACCGACGCTCTTGCCCAGCACGCGACCGGCACAGATGTTGGCGGCGATCATCGACTCTTCCACCATGCGGTTGGCGATGCGGCGCGGCTCGACGTGGATGGCCAGCACTTCGCCATTCTCGCCCAGCTCGAAGTCGTAGTCGGGACGATCCGGGAATACCAGCGCATGCTCGGTGCGCCACGCGATGCGCGCCTCGGTCATTGCCTTCATCAGCGGCAGCTGGGCCAGTACACCTGCGTCGATGGACAGCTCTTTGCCATGCTCGGCCCAGTCGGAGACGTCGTCGTAGTTGAGACGGGCGTGGGAGCAGATGCGGGCGGCGAAGAACTCGGTCTCCTCCAGCAGCAGACCATCTTCGGCGATGAGCAGACGGGCACACAGAGTGTTGCGCTCCTCGCCCTCTTTCAGGGAGCAGAGCTCGTCGGAGAGGGTACGCGGGATCATCGGCACGTTGCGGCCCGGCATGTAGACGGTAAAGGCGCGCTGGGCGGCTTCCTTGTCCAGCTCGCTCCCTTCGGCCACATAGGCGGTCGGGTCAGCGATGGCGACCAGCAGCTCCCAGCCGTTGTCCAGCTTGGTGATGGCCAGCGCATCGTCCATATCCTTGGTCTTGGCACCGTCGATGGTGAAGAAGGGGACTGCGGTCAGATCGCGACGTGGCAGCTCTTCCTCTTCGATCACCTTCCACTCCGGCAAATCAGCCGGCTCGACCTGGGCCAGATTGTGGCGCGCCAGCACCACCCACCAGGGCACATTGTGATCTTCCTGGGCGGCGATCTTCTGGATGATCTCGGCAGAGAAGTTGCCGTCGACCAGCGCATGGCGCTTGAGGGTCGCCACCACCCAGTCACCTTCCTTGAACTCTTTCTCATCCAGACCCTTCTTGACGCGGGCCTTGATGGCATCCTTGATCAGCGGATGGTCGGCAACCACGTTGAGGCGGTCACGGAACATCTTGACCCGGGCCACGAAGCGGGTGACGGACTGCTCCAGCAGGGTATCCGGCTCGGCCACTTCCTTCTCTTTTTCGGTGCGGATCAGGGCGGTCACCCGGTCACCGTGCATCACCTTCTTCATGTAGGGAGGCGGCACGAAATAGCTGGTCTTCTCATCGACTTCCAGAAAGCCGAAGCCCCGGTCCGAGGCGCGGATAACACCCTCTTTCTTCGGGATGTTTTCGCGGATTTGTTGCTTGAGCTGGGCCAGCAGCGGATTGTCTTGGAACATAAGTGAGGAACCTGAAGTGAAAACCTGGGTGGAGACCTGATGAAGGATCGCCCAGCACTATACGTTTTTAGCCCTGCAAAGCCAAGGTGAATGGCCTGCTCAGCGTGGTTTCAACTGCGATCTGGCATGGTCGATAAGGCGTTGGGAGAGCTGCTTGTGAACCCCTTTTTCCAGTACCCAGCGGTGCCAGTAGAGGCGTTCCGTCAGGACGTGGTCGGGACTGAGGTTGAGCAGTGACACGCCTGCGAGCTGGCCTCTTATCTGCAATTCGGGAATGAGACAGTAGGCCAACCCCTGCTCGGCCATGGCGACGAAGGCCTCTGACGAGTGGACCGTATGGCAGGGATAACCGCCGGGCTCCAGCCCGAAGTGTTCCCTCATAAAGCTCACATGCATGTCATCGCGCTGATCGAACGCCACCGCCGGTGCCTTGGCCAGCGCCTCGCGGGTCAGGCCGTGAGGGAAGTGACGGGCTACGAAGGCGGGGCTGGCGGTAAGCAGATAGTTCATCTCACCGAGCTCATCAACGCAGCAACCCGCCAGCGGCTGGGGATGCAGGCTGACTGCACCAAAGGCCTGACCCTCGCGGACCTTGTCGAGGGTGCGGCTCTCGTCATCGACCAGCAGGTTGAGTTCGATGGGGTGCTGTTTCAACAAGGGGGCAATGGCGGGCAAAAACCAGGTGGCCAGGCTGTCGGCGTTCACTGCGATACTGATCCGGATTGGCCCCTGCGGCTCATCGGGGGCCAGCTCCCCCGCCAGTTCGAGCTCAAGCTGATGTACTTGCCGATAGTGGGCAAGCAGCTTCTGGCCGAGTGACGTGGCCTGCAGCGGCTGGCTGCGAATGAGCAGCGGCTCGGCAAACTGTTGCTCCAGCTGCTTGATCCGCTGGGAGATGGCCGACTGGGTAATATGGAGCGACTTGGCCGCCCGATCGAAGTTCTGCTCCTGCAGTACCGCATCCAGCGCACGCAGCAGTTTGTAGTCCAGCTCTTTCATCTTCTCCCCCTTCCGTTGCCCAAGGGCTGACTCTACGTCACTCGGCAGGGGACAACAATGGGCGGTGGAAGGGGCGTTGCGCTGTGATATCTGACAGTGGTGGTCTGTCTTGTAAGGAAGGCATACTGCTAGAGACCGCAGGGGGCAGCCCTGCGGGGTCATAGCGATACAGCGATACGTTTATCCCGGGCCTGTTTTCCCGGGATTTTTTATATCTGGGCCGCTAACTCATGCGAGCGATAGGTGGCAGTTTGATAGTGTCCGATAAGTGGCTGCGAGACCGCCTGCGCGAAGCGCTCATCCAGATGGAAGCGGATGCCAACGCCCCTTACCGCACCCAGATCGACCGCCTGCCGATGACCGAGCCGCTCGATGGGCAGGCCAAGTCGGCGGAAGATGCGCTCCACCGGCAGGCTGACGACGGCGAGCAGCTCCCGGATCCCGTGGGCATGGGCGAAGGCATAGACCTCGCGGAAGATGACACAAGTGAGTTCGCTGACGCCATTGCTCATGCGCGGTGCGCGCTGGGCATCGATAGCCAGACGGGTGAGTTCCCAGACATCGGGGGTGCGTGGCGCGCTTTCACCGGCAAGGGCGGTGGGGAAGATGGTGGGCAGCATATAGGCATCGGCACAGTTGAGCAGACGAATGCAGCCACACAGCCCTTTTTCATCCTCGATCAGAACCCAATGGGTGTCTGGCGTGTCGAAGCTGTCACGCTCCAGGCCCCGATGAGACTCGACATCCCAGCCTAGCCGGTCGGAAAAGACGCGATTTCGAAAGCGATAGAGTTCATTCTCCACCTCGTTTCGTGGATGTTCTCTCAATTTTCCTTTAAAAACCAACATTATGGACCCTCTATCTTGCTATTCGCCGTTATAATCACATGTCTGGCCAAGGGGGCTTTCATATGAACAGAGACCAACTGCTTGAGTACCTCGAACATTTCACTTCGGTGACGGACGGCAATCGTCTGGCCGAACTGATCGGTCGCTTTACGCTCGGGATGGGCTATGACTACTATCGCTTCGCCCTGATCCTGCCGATGTCGATGCAAAGGCCCAAGGTGGTGCTGTTCAACCAGTGCCCCGATTCCTGGGTGCAGGCCTATACCGAAAACAACATGCTGGCGTGCGATCCGGTGATCCGGCTGGCACGCAAGCAGACGCTGCCCATTTACTGGAACCGCCTCGATGAGCGGGCCAGTTTTCTGCAGGAGGGAACCATGGACGTGATGGGGTTGGCAGCCGAGTTCGGGTTGCGTAACGGCATCTCCTTCCCTCTGCACGGTGCTGCCGGGGAGAACGGTATTCTCTCCTTTATCACGTCCGAGCGGGCCTCGAGCGACCTGCTGCTGGAGTCCTCGCCGATCCTCTCCTGGATGTCCAATTACATCTTCGAGGCGGCCATTCGGGTGGTGCGTTTCAGCATGATGGACAGTGCGGGGAAAGACCCCTTGACCGAGCGCGAGACCGAGTGCCTGTTCTGGGCCAGCGAAGGGAAGACCTCTAGCGAGATCGCCTGCATCCTCGGGATCACGGAGCGCACGGTCAATTACCATCTCAATCAGGTCACCCGCAAAACCGGCTCCATGAACCGCTATCAGGCCATTGCCAAAGGGGTTAGTACGGGGCTGTTGCTGCCCAATCTGGAGCAAGTTGTGGTTACCAACTTCCCCAGATTGCTGCAGTAGGCTGAGCCCACAGGCGCAACAGATTCTCCTGCCGCACTCTGAGGGTCACAATTGTCAGATCCGGTAATTGACAAGGGCTGGAACAGCGGCTGGGTATGCCGGTTTTTATTAGCAAAATGAATCAATAAGTAAATCAATGAATTTCTAAGAAGGAACTACCATCGCTATAGTGCCGCTGATTCATCATTTCGAACGGTGCTCTCCATGATGCTCGCAACGATATTGCAAGGCTTCACCATCGGTCTGGCCATGATCATCCCCATCGGCGCCCAGAATGCCTTTGTGCTGAGCCGGGGCATCCATCGCAATCACCATCTGCTGACGGCTACGCTCTGCAGTTTCTGCGATCTTACCCTGATTGCTATCGGCGTATTTGGCGGGGCCAATGTGCTGGCCACCGGCCCCCTCGGCATGGCGCTGCTCACCTGGGGGGGCGTGCTGTTTCTCGGCTGGTTTGGTGGCCGTTCCCTGCTCAGTGCCTGGCGTGGTAAAGGGGAGGGACTTGCCGATTCTGCTCAGCAAATGGGCGCCAAAAGCGTGCTGGCGATGACGCTGGGAGTTACGCTGCTCAATCCTCACGTCTATCTCGATACTCTGATGCTGCTCGGCTCCCTTGGCAGTCAGGTGAGCGAGTCCCTGCGTCCGGCCTTTGCTGCGGGGGCCATGCTGGCCTCGTTGGTGTGGTTCTATTCGCTGGCGCTGGGTGCTGCGGCACTGGCGCCCTGGTTGGCCCGCAGCCGGGTGCAGCAGGGGATCGATCTGCTGGTTGGCATCATCATGTTGAGCCTGGCTGTTCAACTGGCCATAGGACGTTGAGGAAGTTAAGGCGGCAGGAATGAGCGACCGGTAACAAAAAGATGCCACTCACATGAGTGGCATCTTTGCTATTGAAAGGGGTCAGACCCTGAACTGGGAGAGTAGGCGCTGCTGCAGCAGGCTGGCCTGATGGAGTGAGGAGGCGAGTTGCAGACACTCCTGTGCCTCCTGTTCGCCGGTTCTGGCTTGCAGACTGATGCCGGAGACCTTGTCAGAGGAGTGGCTCAGGGTGTGTGACAGTTGCCCTGTGGCTACGGCCACCTGCTGCACCATGTCGGCCAGCTGGTCGATGGCGCCTTCCACCTTGAACAGGATCTGCTTGGTGTTCTCGGAGTCCTGCATGCCGGACTCTACCGTCTTGAGGTTGCGCTGCATCATCAGATAGGCGGTCTCGGTCTGCTGCTGGATGCTGCTGATCACCTGGCTAATTTCGGCGCTTGATGTCGCCGTGCGATTGGCCAGGGTGCGCACCTCGTCCGCGACCACCGCAAAGCCACGCCCCATCTCCCCCGCGCGGGCCGCTTCGATGGCCGCATTGAGGGCAAGCAGGTTGGTCTGCTCCGAGATGCCGCTGATGGTGGAGATGATCTGGCCAATCTGACCCGCCTGCTCCTTGAGGGAGTTGATGGCGATGGCACACTCGCTCACCTCCTGTACCACCCGTTGCATGCCCGCGCTGGCGGAGGCGACATACTGGCTGCTCTCGGTGGTCAGCTGGCGCACCTCGTTGGCATTGTGGGCCGCCATGCTGCAGTTGTCCGAGATACCGGTGGCGACTTGCACCATCTGCTCACTGTCGTGGTGCAGGGCCAGCGCATGTTCGGCGGTCTGGCGGCTGCTTTGGCTGATTGCCTCCACCCGGTTGACCGAGGTGTGAACGTGTTCGCTGATGTGCTGGTTGTTGTCCATGGTGGAGCTGATCATCTTCTGCAGTTTCTCTATGAAACGATCCACGCTGTTTGCCAGCGAGCCTATCTCGTCATCCCGTTGCAGGTTGATGCGGGCGTTGAGGTCTCCCTCGCCGGCGGCGATGTCCTGCATTCGTTTGTCCACTTGCAGCAGCGGGGTCACCAGCTTGCGGGTCAGCCAGAAGCCGCAGAGGGTGACCATGATCAGGCTCAGCAACAGGCCACCCAGCAGCAGGGTTCGGGTCTGGCTGATGATGCCGTTGAGCTGGGCCACCTGATCCTCGACGGTGGCATCGCCGCTCTCCTCGATGGCAACCAGCTGTTGTCGCAGCTCATCGGCACTGACCTCATAGACGGACTGCTGGGCCTGATAGCTGCCGAGCGCATCGACCCACTGTCCCATCAGTTGCTGATGCCGGGCCAACAGGGCGCGATACTCTGCTGACAGTGTTTTGCCGGCAAATTCGCCGGTTCCCTCGATATCGAACAGCCCGGTGCCGAGCATGCTGTCGATCGCTTCGTGGTAGAAATCGGTCGCCTCTTTCAGCTCGACCTTGATCGCCTCTGTGACTCCTTGTCTGCGCATCTTCTCCAGCGCATAGAGTTGGCGCAAAAAGCCGATGTTGGATTCCATCCCCCCGTCGGCCGCCTCCCAACGGGTGGAGAGGCCGCTGTTCCAGCTGATGGTCTGGTCGGGGGATTGGGTCAGCGCCTCGACCGCGCCATCGCCGATCACCTCCAGCTGGGTCGAGAGGCGGGCCATCAGGTCGGCGTTGTGATGCAGGGCCTGATCGATCTCGGTATAGGCGTGATAGAGCGCCAGCAGCTTCTCTTGTTGCTGTTGATAGTCCTGCTTGTGCTGTTCCATGGTGGCAAGGGCCGCACCATCAATGAGCTGCCCCTGGCTGACCCGGGCCAGCGCGTCATCGGTCGCCGCCTTGGCAGCATCGAGTTCGGCGCGATTGAGCGGGGTTCCGTTTTGCATCTTCTGAATCTGTAGCTGTTGGTTGCCCAGCTCTATGGAGCCCTCCATGGCACCGTCGGCGGTCTGCCAGGCGGCGCCCAGGACATAGGAGAGCAGATTGGCTAGCCGCTGGCTGCCATACCAGCCAACGACCCCCATGCCCAGCGTACAGCCGAGCAATATGGCAAGACCCAGATTGGAGGTGGTAACAATTTTCATGTGATGGCCTTCCTTGGTATCGACATTGGCACCAGTTTCGGTTCCGAACGGGTTTAGTGTAGTGGTTTATCCCCCGCTCGGGGGCCGGTGCGGCGCTGAAACATCCCGTGCACTGGCTGCACCCGATCAAGCATGGTGGAAAATTGGATAAAAAGCCTCTCTGACCACAAGGGTGTTGCTGCCCTATGCTGGATACTTATCCAGTTATTCTTTATGCTATGAGCCAATTTACGAATAGTTGTATTGGTGAGGAGAGAGCCGTGATTGGTCGCTTGAGAGGCATTGTCATTGAAAAGCAGCCCCCCGAGGTCCTGCTGGAAGTGGGCGGGGTTGGCTATGAGGTGCAGATGCCGATGAGCTGCTTCTATGATTTGCCGGAGATCGGCAAGGAAGCGACCATCCATACTCACTTCGTGGTGCGGGAAGATGCCCAGCTGCTCTATGGTTTTAACCACAAACAGGAGCGGGCGCTGTTCCGCGAGCTGATCAAGACCAACGGAGTCGGCCCCAAGCTGGCGCTGGCTATTCTCTCCGGCATGACAGCTACCCAGTTTGTGCTGAGTGTCGAACGTGAAGAGATAAGCTCTTTGGTCAAACTGCCGGGAGTCGGCAAGAAGACCGCCGAGCGGCTGGTGGTGGAGATGAAGGATCGCCTCAAGGGGTGGGTCAGTCACGACCTCTTCTCCCCGGCCATGGTCACCTTGCCAGCCAGTGAGCCCGAATTGCGGGCACCTGATGTGACCGAAGAGGCGGCCAGTGCGCTGGTGGCCCTAGGTTACAAGCCGCAGCAGGCGAGTCAGATTGTCAGCAAGATCGCCAAAGAGGGGATGTCGGTGGAAGATATCATCCGTGAATCCCTGCGTAGCCTGGTATGAGGTAGTTGATGATTGAAGCAGACCGCCTCATTTCGGCCAGTGCCGCCCGTGAGGATGACATTATTGACCGGGCTATCCGCCCCAAGAAGCTGGCTGATTACACCGGTCAGGATACCGTCTGCGAGCAGATGGAGATCTTTATCGAAGCGGCCCGTCAGCGGGGTGAAGCGCTCGATCACCTGCTGATCTTCGGCCCGCCGGGTCTGGGCAAGACTACCCTCGCCAACATCGTCGCCAACGAGATGGGGGTCAATATCAAGACCACCTCCGGCCCGGTACTGGAGAAAGCAGGGGATCTGGCGGCGCTGCTCACCAACCTTGAACCGAACGATGTGCTGTTCATCGACGAGATCCATCGCCTCAGCCCTGTGGTGGAGGAGGTGCTCTATCCGGCGATGGAGGATTACCAGCTCGACATCATGATCGGGGAGGGACCCGCAGCTCGCTCCATCAAGCTGGATCTGCCTCCCTTCACCCTGATTGGCGCCACCACTCGGGCTGGTTCACTCACCAGCCCGCTGCGGGATCGCTTCGGTATCGTCCAGCGGCTGGAGTTCTACAACGTCAAGGACCTGACCGATATCGTCTCCCGCAGTGCCCGTTGTCTGGGGCTAGACATGACGGAAGATGGAGCCATTGAGGTCGCCCGTCGCTCTCGCGGCACGCCGCGGATTGCTAACCGTTTGTTAAGGCGGGTGCGCGACTTTGCCCAGGTGAAATCCGATGGCCGGATCGACGGCCCCATTGCCGCCCGCGCCATGGACATGCTGGATGTCGATAACGAAGGTTTTGACTTCATGGACCGCAAGTTATTGTTGGCTGTGATAGACAAGTTTATGGGGGGCCCGGTGGGTCTCGATAATCTGGCCGCCGCGATCGGGGAAGAGAAAGATACTATCGAAGATGTGCTGGAGCCTTATCTGATCCAGCAAGGGTATCTGCAACGTACACCCAGAGGACGGATTGCGACCACACGAGCCTACGCTCATTTCGGTCTTCAGCGACCAGATGAGAAGTAAAAACAGTCGTTTGAACATGAAACCGCCGTCAAAGGCGGTTTTTTATTATCCGGGCAAAAAAAAGCCCACGGCGGATGCGGTGGGCAAAGACAATTCAGGATGGATGTTCACAGACAGTGAGTGCGTCTGGACACAGACCGGAAAATAAACAGGTGAGCCGTCGCGAGCTCTCAGAGTCGGTTCAGTTGATAGAGCTGAACAAAGGAAAGCTTGTAGTAACGGATGGTTTTAGCAACAAACTTTTTCATCTTCGATTCCAATAGACAGGTTCAAATTGAACGTCGAATACGTACCGTGAACCCGGATTAACCGGCCTGTATCCAAGGGTATGCCCTCACTGCGAGGCGCATTGTAGGAGTTCGAATCGACCCCGGCAAACAAGAAAAATTGCACTCTTCAAATTAGTTTATCTAATGTCTTTATTGATGAAATTGGTTCGCATGAGTATGCATTCTTTGCAATTTTAAATTGAGTTTTCGAATCAGATTGCCTGACTCGGATAACATGGAAAAAGGCGCGTCATTCACGCTTTTCAAATTAAACCGAGCGGCGGGATGTTAAATTCTTAAATTGATTTAAATCAATGTTTTACGCTTTATCGTGTTTTGTGATCTGGCTCGCGTCAATAATCGTGAAATAGATTAAAAATGCCTTTCAAAGCCATGTATGGCGGGTCCTTTTACATTGATTTCAATCAAATAAAGGTGATATAAAAACCCGGTCATCATGGGCGAGAATAAATTTAGGCTGATTGTTTTGGAATTGTTAAACATTAGCTTTATTTGTGTTCTCGTATTGCCTTGTTGTTAATGCCAGTGGTTACTGAACGCGTTTTGTTGTGACACGTCCCAATAAGGCTCATTCGCTAACCTCCAACGGAAGCTTTGTGCTTAAAACTTAAAATAGCCGTGCCAATAATCGGTGAGGAAACATCATGATTGCTGAGCATGTGGTAGACCTATCGCGGTTCCAGTTCGCTGCGACGGCCCTTTATCACTTTTTGTTTGTACCCCTGACGCTGGGAATGGCCTTTCTCCTGGCGATCATGGAATCCGTCTATGTGATGACCAACAACACCATCTACCGGGACATGACCAAATTCTGGGGTAAGTTGTTTGGTATCAACTTTGCCTTGGGGGTCACCACAGGTCTGGCCATGGAGTTCCAGTTCGGGACGAACTGGGCTTACTACTCCCATTATGTCGGCGATATCTTCGGGGCCCCGCTGGCTATCGAAGGGCTGATGGCCTTCTTCCTGGAGTCCACCTTCGTCGGTATGTTCTTCTTTGGTTGGGATCGTCTGAGCAAGCATCAGCATCTGGCTGCCACCTGGTTGATGGCGCTGGGTACCAACCTCTCCGCCCTCTGGATCCTGGTCGCCAACGGCTGGATGCAGAACCCGGTCGGTGCCGAGTTCAACTTCGAATCCATGCGGATGGAGATGATGAGCTTCGCTGACGTGGTGCTCAACCCGGTTGCTCAGGTCAAGTTCGTCCACACGGTGGCGGCTGGTTATACCTGTGGCGCCATGTTTGTGCTGGGTATCTCCTCCTACTACCTGCTGAAGAATCGTGATGTGGCGTTTGCCCGTCGCTCCTTCGCCATTGCCGCTGCGTTCGGTATGGCTTCCATCGTGTCCGTGCTGATCCTCGGTGACGAATCCGGTTACGAGACCGGTGAAGTGCAGAAGGTGAAACTGGCCGCTATCGAAGCTGAGTGGGAGACTGAACCTGCTCCGGCCGCCTTTACCCTGTTCGGTATTCCGAATCAGGAAGAGATGCGCACCGACTACGCCATCAAGATCCCCTATGCGCTGGGCATTATCGCGACCCGTTCTCTGGACGGTCAGGTAACCGGTCTGAAGGATCTGAAGAGCGAGCACGAACTGCGCGTTCGTAACGGTATGACCGCTTACGACCTGCTGACCAAGCTGCAATCCGGTGACAAGTCTGACGAGACCCGCGCTCGCTTCGACGAAGTGAAGCAGGATCTGGGCTACGGTCTGCTGCTCAAGCGCTACACCAGCAACGTGACCGATGCTACCGACGAGCAGATCAAGGCCGCAGTGGATGACTCCATCCCGCAGGTTCTGCCGCTGTTCTTCGCCTTCCGCATCATGGTTGCCGTCGGCATGCTGATGCTGGTGCTGATTGGTATGGCCTTCTATGACAGTGCCCGCCACCAGATCGGCAAACGCAAGTGGCTGCTCAAGGGTCTGCTGTGGGGTATCCCGCTGCCGTGGATCGCTATCGAAGCAGGCTGGTTTGTGGCTGAATATGGTCGCCAACCGTGGACCATTGCAGAGGTGTTGCCGACTTCCCTCTCTGCATCCAACCTGCCTGCAGCCGAGATCTGGTTCTCTCTGATCGGTATCTGCCTGTTCTATACCGTACTTCTGGTTATCGAGATGTACCTGATGTTCAAGTATGCCCGTCTTGGCCCCAGCAGCCTGAAGACTGGCAAGTATCACTTTGAACAGCTCAAGGCATAAGGAGAGCGACCATGTTTGATTACGAAACTCTGCGTGTCATCTGGTGGGCTCTGGTCGGCGTACTGCTGATCGGTTTTGCCATCACTGACGGCTTTGACATGGGGGTAGGCGCACTGCTCCCGTTCGTTGGCAAGAAAGATGTCGAGCGCCGCGTGATGCTCAACACCATGGGGCCGCACTGGGAAGGTAACCAGGTTTGGCTGGTTACTGCCGGTGGTGCCTTGTTCGCCGCCTGGCCGATGGTGTATGCCGCGACCTTCTCCGGCTTCTACATCGCCATGATCCTGACCTTGATGGCGCTGTTCCTGCGTCCGGTTGGTTTCAAGTACCGCTCCCTGCGTGCTGATGCAAAATGGCGCAGCAACTGGGACTGGGCCTTGTTCGCCGGCAGCGCCGTGCCGCCCATCGTCTTTGGTGTGGCCTTTGGCAACCTGCTGCAAGGTGTTCCGTTCGAGTTTAACCAGTTCATGATGTTGACCTATCACGGCAACTTCTTTGGTCTGCTTAACCCGTTCGGCATTCTGGCTGGCCTGGTGAGCCTGTTCATGCTGCTCACCCAGGGCGCAACCTGGTTGATGATGAAGACCGACGGTGAAGTGCTGGCACGTTCCCGCACTGCCGCCATGATCTGCTCACTGCTGACTCTGGTGCTGTTTGCTGCCGCGGGTTGGTGGGTAAGCGGTATGGAAGGGTATGTCATCGTCAAGGCTGCCGCGACTGACGCGGTATCCAACCCGATGAACAAGGAAGTTGTCCTGCAGGCTGGTGCCTGGATGAACAACTACACCCTCTATCCGTGGATGGTGGCTGCTCCTGTACTGGGTCTGGCCATGAGCCTGCTGACTGCGCTGTTTGCCCGCATGAACATCGGCTGGCTGGCGTTTACCAGCTCCTCGCTGGCGATTGCCGGGGTCATCCTCACTGCCGGTTTCTCCATGTTCCCGTTCGTGATGCCCTCAAGCCTTGAGCCGTCACTGAGCCTGACCATGTGGGATGCTACCGCCTCTTTCAACACCTTGCAGGTGATGACTGTGGCTGCAGCGATCTTCGTACCGATTGTGCTGGGTTACACCATCTGGACTTACATCAAGATGTTTGGCCGGGTAACCAACAAGCACATCGAAGATAACCAACAATCTCTCTATTAAGAGGTGCGCTGACAATGTGGTATTTCACCTGGATCCTGGGACTGTTGCTGGCCTGTGCATTTGGCATCATCAATGCGCTGTGGCTGGAACACACCGAGAACATGGATCGTCAGATCGATGAAAACAAGTGATCGACTCGCCAGGCTGGCCGCTCCACTGGAGCGGCAGCCGTGGCAGGGGTTGATGTTACTCGCGGCGGCCTTGTTGGCCGTCGCTATTTTACAGGCCCCCAATCTGATCGCGGCCAACACCAGCGAGCATGGTCTCTGGCTTGCTCCCTGGCTGATGTGGGCCGTCTGTTGTGGCGTGCTTAACGGGCTTGGCTTTCATCTTAAAAGCCTGCCCGGACGTGTGCTGTTCAACCCCTGGCTCGCCTGGCCCAGTTTGTTGTATGGCCTCTGGCTGACACATTCATATTTCCTTTCATAAAAAACGGGGGGAGGCAGGATTTCCCTGTCTCCCCCTGCTTCTTTCCTATTCAGCCCTGCGCTATGATAGCCCCCCATCTGACTGTCGAATGGATCACAGATTGTTATGGGGGAAGTCTTTGAGTTTCCGGTGCGTGTCTACTACGAAGACACCGACGCCGGGGGCATCGTCTACAACGCCAATTATCTCAAGTTTATGGAACGTGCTCGCACCGAGTTTCTTCGTGCCAAAGGGGTCGAACAGGACGTCTGGCTGCAGGAGGGATATGCCTTCGTGGTGAGCCGAACTGAGATCGATTTCCGCTCGGCGGCCCGTTTTAATGAACTATTGAATGTATTAACGCAAGTGATTGAAGTGAAACGCGCATCCCTGCGCTTTTCGCAGCAGATCCTGGCGGCTGATGGACGACTGATCACCCAGGCCATGGTACAGATAGCCTGTGTAAGTCATCCGCAAATGAAACCTGTAGCTATACCTGAAAAAATCAAGGGAGTGCTGTTAAGTGCACGCTGAAATTTCGTTTATTGGCCTGTTTTGGCAAGCCAGCCTGTTGGTAAAACTGGTCATGATGACCCTGATGAGCATGTCTATTGTCTCGTGGGCGCTGATTATCCAGCGTTCAAAGGCGATCAAGGCGGCCAATCTCGCATCGGAACAGTTTGAAGATCGCTTCTGGTCAGGGGTCGATCTCAATCGCCTCTATCAGGAGTCCTCTTCCCGCCGTGATGATATCGAAGGCATGGAAGATATCTTCTACTCCGGCTTCAAGGAGTATGCCCGCTTGCTCAAGGCAGGTGCCCGTGGTCAGGATGCGGTGATGGATGGTACCTACCGCGCCATGCGCGTCTCCCTCTCCCGCGCGGTGGATGATCTGGAATCCAACCTGCCGGTGCTGGCGACCATCGGCTCCATCAGCCCCTATATCGGTCTGTTCGGTACCGTATGGGGGATCATGAACGCCTTTATCGCCCTGGGTCAGGTGCAGCAGGCCACCCTGCAAATGGTGGCACCGGGTATCGCGGAAGCGCTGATCGCTACCGCCATGGGTCTGTTTGCCGCTATCCCGGCGGTTATCTTCTACAACCGCTTCTCCAACAAGGTCGAGCGGCTGGAGAACGCCTACGCCAACTTCATGGACGAGTTCACCACCATTCTGAACCGTCAAATTGCACAGCAGCAGGGTGATCAGTAATGCAAACCTATCAGCGGATCCGGCGCAAAAAGGTGGCCGAGATCAACGTGGTTCCCTATATCGACGTCATGCTGGTGCTGCTTATCATCTTTATGGCGGTCACGCCGGTGATCACGCAAGGGGTCAAGGTGGATCTGCCACAGGCTGAGTCCGAGCAGTTGCCGGAAGATGCCAAGCCGCCCTTCATCGTCAGCGTCAATACCGAAGGCGAGTATGTCATCAAGGCTGGCGAAGCCGATGACGAGCCGGTGCCAAGCGGCACGCCAGAGGCGATGCAGCAATACATCACCGAAAAAGCCATGGGCTATCTGGCGATCAACCAGAATGCCCCCGTGGTGGTCGCGGGTGACAAGGCCGTGCGCTACGAAGAGGTGATCCTGTTGATGGTGGCCCTCAAGAATGCGGGTGTGCCTCAGGTTGGCCTGATGACAGATCCGGTGAACTAACGGAGATGGATGTGAAGCGTGGTATTTCCGGTTATCTCATCGCGTCGTTTCTGCTGCACCTGATCATCGGCATCATCCTGTTTGTCGGGCTCGATTTCAGCAAACCGAAACGACCCGAATCGAAGGGGCAGATCGTCAATGCCGTCATGCTCGATGAGAACTTCCTCAACGAACAGGCCAAGCAGATCCAGCAGCAGAAATCTCAGCCCAAGCCTCAAAAGGTAGAGAAAGAGAAGGATAAGGAAGACACGGATCTCGCCAAGCGCGAGCTGGCTCAGAAACAGGAGCAGCTTCGCATCGCCGAGACCAAGCGCAAGCAGGCCGAAGAGGCGACTCGCAAGGCCGAGGCCGAGAAGCAGAAGAAGGTGGCCGAGCAGAAGCAGGCGGAAGAGAAGGCCCAAAAAGCCGAGGAAGCCCGCAAGCTGGAAGAGCAGAAGGCCAAGAAGGCCGAAGCCGAGCGTAAAGCGGCGGAAGCCGAGAGCAAGGCGTTGGCGTTGAAGAAGAAAAAGGAACAAGAGAAGAAAGAGGCCGAAGAGAAAGCCAAGGCGGCAGAAGCCAAGGCCAAGAAAGCGGAAGCTGACAAGAAGGCCAAAGCCGAAGCCGAGAAGAAAGCCAAGGCAGAAGCAGAGAAAAAAGCCAAAGCCGAGGCCGAGAAGAAGGCCAAGGAAGAGGCTGAGAAAAAGGCAAAAGCTGACGCAGAGAAGAAAGCCAAGGCAGAGGCCGAAAAGCAGGCCAAGATCGCGGCTGAGCGCAAGCGTAAAGCAGCCGAGCAGGCCAAGCTGCAAAAAGAGATGGAAGAGATGATGCAGCAGCAGCTGTCGGCTGAGGCCAATGCTCGCAGTCAGGCTGCATCGGCAGCAGCCCAGGGCGAAGTCGACAAATATGCGGCGCTCATCAAGGCCACTGTTGAGCGGTATATGATTTTGGATCCCACCATGCGGGGCAAAACATGTACTATCGGCGTACGTCTTGCGAGCAGTGGCTTTGTCATATCGGTAGATAACGGCCAGGGTGACCCGGCGGTTTGTCGTTCCGGTAAGGCGGCTGTTCTGAAAGCCAATCAACTGCCTGTGCCCAAGGATCCTGCGGCATTCGAGATGTTGAAGGAATTTAACCTGAAGTTAGAACCGAGTATCTAAGCGTGATAAAACGAGGTTGCTTGCCTCCGGTTGGCAACCTCTCGCCGAGAAAGGAATTTAACCTCTCATCTATATTGGAACCGAGTATTTAAGCCATGATCAGAAAAGTATTTTTTGCTTTGGTTGGCTGTTTGTTGCTGGGCCAGAGTGCCCAGGCGGCCCTGGACATCGTCATCACCGGCGGTATTGATAGCGCACGCCCCATCGCTGTCGCCCCCTTCAAGTGGGAAGGTAACGGGCAGTTGCCGCAGGACATCGCGGAAGTGGTCTCCAACGACCTGATGCGCAGCGGCAAGTTCAAGCCGCTGGCCCGTGGCCAGATGCCGCAGACCCCGAGCAGCAGCAGCGAGATCAACTTCGCTCCCTGGGCCTCCCAAGGGGTTGAAGCCGTGGTGGTGGGTTCCATTTCGGCAGTCGGTGACGGCACCTACAAGGTCAACTTCGAGCTGGTCGATGTGCTGAAAGGCCAGCTGGCCAAGGCACAAGGTGGCGAGAGCAACGGTTACATCCTGGATAGCCGTATGGCGACCATCCCGGGTGCCCAGATGCGCCAGTTTGCCCACCGTATCTCCGACATCGTCTATGAGCGTCTGACTGGCGAGCGCGGTGCCTTCCTGACCCGTCTGGCTTACGTCTCCGTACAGCAGGGTACCCAGTTCCCGTACCAGCTGCGTATTTCTGACTACGACGGTTACAACGAGAAGACCCTGCTGCGCTCCCGCGAGCCCTTGATGTCTCCGGCCTGGTCGCCGGATGGCAGCAAGCTGGCTTACGTGAGCTTCGAGAACCAGAAGTCCGAAATCTACGTGCAGGATATCTACACTCAGCAGCGCAGCCTGATCACCAGTTTCCGCGGTATCAACGGGGCGCCGGAGTGGTCTCCGGATGGTCGTCGTCTGGCTATCGTTCTCTCCAAAGATGGTTCACCGAACCTCTATGTGGTTGATGTCGCTAGCAAGCAGCTGACCCGCGTCACAACCAGCCGTGTGATCGACACCGAACCCTCCTGGATGCCGGATGGGCAAAATTTGTTGTTCACCTCTGAACGTGGTGGCAAACCCCAGATTTATAGCGTAAATTTGGCGACTGGTATGACTCGCCGGATGACTTGGGAAGGTGAATCCAACCAGGGTGCATCCATCACTCCTGATGGCAAAATCATGGTGATGGTGACCCGTGTTCAGGGACAGTATCGTATTGCCCGTCAGGACATGGAAAACAATGCCCTGTTGGTCCTTACCCAGAGTGCTCTGGATGAGTCGCCAAGTGTGGCTCCCAATGGCAGCATGATCATTTATGCCACCATCTATCAGGGTCGTAAGAGTCTCGCGTTGGTGTCGACTGATGGTCGCTTCAAGGCTGTGCTTCCGACCAGTAGCGGTGAAATTCGTGCACCAGCTTGGTCGCCCTTCTTGAATTGATAAAAATCCAATTGTTTTTTGTTTTGTTATAAAGGTTTAAGGAAATAGCATGCAACTCAATAAACTGCTCAAGGGTTTGGCCATCGCACTGCCACTGTTCACCCTGGCCGCTTGTAGTTCTTCTTCTGATTCCGACGCCGCTGGCGCTGAATCAGGTATGACCGACGGCATGGGCGGTGTACAAACCGGCGGCGCCAACGGCATGTTGTCCCCGGAAGAGCAGATGCGTCAGAAGTTCGAAGCACTGCAACGTGACAACGTGATCTACTTCCCGTTCGACGGTTACGATATCCAGGGTCAGTACGCTGATCTGCTGGATGCCCACGCCAGCTACCTGCGCGAGCGCCCGAGCGTGAAAGTCCTGATCGAAGGTCACGCCGATGAGCGCGGTACTCCGGAGTACAACATCGCCCTGGGCGAGCGTCGTGCCAAGGCTGTTGCCAAGTATCTGCAAACCCTGGGTGTGCAGGCCGAGCAGCTCTCCATCGTCAGCTATGGCGAAGAGAAGCCGCTGGACATGTCCCACACCGAGGATGCCTTTGCCAAAAACCGCCGCGCGGTTCTGGTTTACTAAGGTTTAAACCGAACGAAGTTCGTTTATATGCAAGCGGCCATTTCGATGGCCGTTTTATTTGCACTAAACGCCAAGGTTTGATCCGAATGAAATCTGCATATGCGAGCGACGATGGCGCTGGCCGTTTTATCTGTACTAAACGCTAAGGTTTGATCCGAATGAAATCTGTGTACAAGCAAGCTGTCGTTGCGCTGGCCGTAATGGTTGCTCTGAATGCGCAAGCTGCGGCACCGGTCAGCGATCTGGGCGGTGACTCAAGTGGTGGGGTTGTCCTTAGCGGCAACAACGGCGCCATCGTGCCCACCGGTAGCCTGGAAGATCGGGTTGCCCTGCTGGAGCGCACCCTCAATGCCCGTCTGCGGCTGCAAGCTGAATTGCAGCAACAGGTCGACTCCCTGCAAGGGGAAGTATCCGAGCTGCGTGGCCAGCTGGAGCAGCAGACCTACCAGATGGAACAGTCGCAAGAGCGCCAGCGTCAGCTCTACCAGGAGCTCGACAAGGTTGCCAGCAGCCAGCAAGCTGCCCCGGCCGCCCCGGCCCCTGCAGCTGCCACACCGGCTGCTGCCGCCAATTACTCAACCAATCAGGATGAGAACCAGGCCTACGACGCAGCGGTCAACATGGTGCTCAAAGAGAAGAACTACGACAAAGCCATTCCGGCTTTCCAGGGCTTCATCAAGCAGTACCCCAATTCGGGCTATGTTCCCAATGCACACTACTGGCTCGGCCAGCTGCTGTTCAACAAGGGTGACAGAGCCGGAGCCTCGGCCCAGTTTTCGACCGTGGCCAACAAATACAGCAAATCCCCCAAGCGAGCCGATGCGCTGCTGAAGCTGGGTATGCTGGCGCAACTGGATGGCAAGAAGGCGGAAGCCAAATCCTTCTATGAGCAGGTGATCAAGGGCTATCCCAACACCTCGCCAGCCCAGTTGGCCAAACAGAGTCTGGCCAAGCTGTAACATTGCTGTATGTCACTGTTTTCGTAACGCTACTGTAAAAACAGCCTGCATTTGTACGCACAGTGAGCAAACGGATTTAAATTACGAATTTTCTGTTGCACCGGAAATTTAAATCCGTAATATAGGCCGCCGTCAGAGCCGAAGCAGTAATGCAGTCGGAACTGGTCGTGGTGAGGGTCGTTAGCTCAGTCGGTAGAGCAGTTGACTTTTAATCAATTGGTCGCTGGTTCGAATCCAGCACGACCCACCATTTTCTCCACTCGGTGGAGACAGAATTCCCAGGTCGTTTAGCTCAGCTGGGAGAGCACCTCCCTTACAAGGAGGGGGTCACTGGTTCGATCCCAGTAACGACCACCAGTTTGAAAAAAATGATTTAGATGGGTCGTTAGCTCAGTCGGTAGAGCAGTTGACTTTTAATCAATTGGTCGCTGGTTCGAATCCAGCACGACCCACCATC